>NZ_CANLCN010000014.1:0-153559 GCF_947489045.1 Saccharicrinis aurantiacus | reverse complement strand
CTAAGAAACCCTCTTTAAATATAGACATCATAGATAATGACCATATTAATAAGGCTGCTTAGATCGAACTCACGTTATTTAAGGTGAATATATTTGATATACCAAACGTTTATTTAAGGTGAATATATTTGATATACCAAACGTTTATTTAAGAAGTTCTAATGTGTGAATTTAATAAATAATTCTGAACAAATATGTTTGTATAATAGGTTGTTAGAGTGTTTTAAAGCTTGGGGATTTAGTTTTGAGGGTACCATTTATGTTACTTTACCCATTTTCTATTATTTTTTCTGCGATCGAAATACCTTCTGCTCCTCAGGATAATACCAAAAGTTTATCTATCCCCCTTCTATACATTTAAGGTTTAAAACAGATACAAAGTAATAAGTATTGAACATTTTATATGACTGCTTATAAATACAATTTTGCTATACACTTGTATGAGTTATTTTTTAGCAATTGATTATGCAGATAAAATAAATAAGATGTTAGAGAAAAGAAGAATTTACCTACCGCCATTAAGCCTTGTAGGCCCTGGGGTAATTAGTGATTTAGTATTAGAACTTAAGGAATTAGAATGTGCCAAGGTTTTTATTGTTACAGATAAGATTCTTAATGAGCTAGGCGTAGTTACGAAAGTTACCCAATTAATGGATCAGGAAACCATTAGTTATTGTATATTCGATGAAGTGCAGGCAAATCCTACTTGTGCTAATGTTGAAAAGGGACTCGCGCTGTTTAACAGTGAGCAATGTGATTATATACTTACAATTGGAGGTGGGTCGCCGCAAGATTGCGGGAAGGCTATAGGTATACTTTCTACAAATGGAGGCGATATAAAAGATTATGAGGGGATACATATCTCCAAAAAGAAGTCTACTCCAATTGCTGCCATTAATACGACTGCCGGAACAGCCAGTGAGGTTACCATTAACTACGTAATTACTGACGAAGTGCGTAAAGTAAAGATGGTAATGGTAGATAAAAACTGTTTGGTTTCTATTGCTGTCAACGATCCTGAACTCATGCTCAATAAACCAGCTGCCTTAACTGCTGCTACGGGCATGGATGCATTGACCCATGCCATTGAAGCCTATGTAACAGCCGGAGCATTCCATTGGTCCGATCATATGGCTTTGTATGCCATACAACTGATCAGTGAAAGTCTTAGAGATGCGGTAGCTGATGGTAATAATTTAGAGGCAAGAAGTAAAATGGCGTGGGCACAATTTATTGCAGGTCAGGCTTTTTCTAACTGTGGGTTGGGTTTTGTACATTCTGCAGCACACCAGTTAGGTGGTTTATATAATACTCCACATGGTGTTGCCAATGCAGTTTTATTACCCCATATTGAAAGGTTTAATCTACCTGCTTGTCCCGATAAGTTTGCTAAGATAGCTCAGTCTATGGGTGTTAATATTGAGGATATGACTGAGATGGAAGCTGCAGAATCAGCCTTAGAAGCTATCTCTAAATTATCGAAAGATGTGGGTATACCATCTGGAATTGGAGAACTTGGTGCCAAGCGAGAGGATTTTGAACTTATGGCCAAAAATGCTCTTGCTGATGTTTGTACTGGGGGCAACCCAAAGGAAGTTACCTTAGAAGATGCCATTGCTATTTATGAGATATCCATGTAGAGAGGTTTCATAAGTGTTATGATATGAAGATTTAATAAGCTATTGCTTAGGTAACATCATATAATTAATGAGATGTGTATTGCCGAATTGTAATTGTTTAAGAGCGGTGGAGCACAAAGCTGCCTTTATACCCATGATAATTATTTATATGTTTTTTTTGTTTTGAAAGAGCAGTGGTGAGTTATAGGGTATAAAACTATACACACTCATTAGTTCTATTTTTAGCTTATTGAAGTTGTGAGTAATACTATGTGTAGAATGAATTAAAATCGCCATAGTCAATTGCATTATAGTTGGCTATAGCGATTAATGTGTAGCCCCAACAGGACTCGAACCACCACATGTAAGTCGCATAATATCAATGAGTAAAGAAAAATTATTTTTCTATAATTCCCGAATTACTCACCAATTATTTGGTTAATATTGATTTCAATTATAATGCTTTGAATATTACAAAGATACGAAAAACCATACATTTAGTAAGTCAATTTGATGCAAATTAAATGTGAGTAAAGTGTGTTTGTGAGTGTATACAAGGGAAGCTTTCATTAGTCATTTAGGTATTCCTGAACTAGTTTTTCTTCTATTCCGGTATACTTGGCAAAGTCTATTGTTGTAACGTATTGATGTGATTCTTTGCCTATATTCTCTTTAATTTTATGTAAGAGTCTTCTACTCGACTTCTCACTTTTACCCGTTATACGTTGCACATCTTTAGGGTAAATACAAATACGAGATAGTTTCATCATTGTATTTTGACTGTATCTATACTATAAATATACCTCACTCCTACTAAAAGTAGACTTTTACCCGAAATATACACTCCGGGCATAATCATTCTATGTTGCTGTATTAGTTGGTATTTCCTTTAATTCATAATTGGTGCTTCTACCGCCACTTGCCTCTTTTTGTAGGATCTCCTTTTTTATTAAATCTTGGATGTCTCTTAGTGCGGTATCTTGGGAGCACTTATTCATTTTAGCCCATTTTGAAGTAGTTAGCTTACCATCAATACCATCTAATAGCCTGTTTATTATTTTTTGCTGACGGGCATTAAAAATTGTATCAGCGTGTAACTTCCAGAAAGCTGCTTTGTACAATATTTTGGCAAGTGTACCTTGTGTTGATTCGATTGCATTTATCAAACACTGCAGAAACCATAAAACCCATTGCGTAATATCTGATGTTCCTTTTTGTGCTTTTTCAAGTTCTAGGTAGTACTCTTTTCTCTCCACACGAATTTGCGCTGACATACTATAAAAACGTCTGACACTTTTATCGGAGCGAGCTAATATCATATCGGTGATGGCTCTGGTAATACGGCCATTTCCATCATCGAAAGGATGAATTGTAATGAACCATAGATGCGCAATTGCGGCTTTAAGAACCGGGTCTGTTTCGTTTTCCTCTTGGAACCAATGGAGGAATTTTTCCATTTCAGTTTCAATTCGGTCAGAACTTGGAGCTTCGTAATGTACTTTCTCTTTTCCCATGGGACCAGAGATAACTTGCATAGGTCCGGTGGTGTCTTTACGCCAATCGGCTACAGTTATTTTATAAAGGCTGCTCCAGCCAGTGGGAAATAATGCGGCATGCCACCCAAACAAGCGTTCTTTTGTAAGTGGCATTTCGTAGCGTTGTGTAGCATCAAGCATCATTTCAACAATACCTTCTACGTGGCGTTCTGTTTCTACTGCTCCTGCAATATCAATTCCCAAACGCCTGGCGATGGAAGAACGCACTTGATCTCTCTCTAGAAATTCACCTTCAATCTCGGATGACTTTAGAACATCTAAAGTAAGGGTGTTTAGAACTGCCTCATCCTGTAAGTCAAAGCCTAGGGATTCCATCTTACCAAGGAGCTTTCCCTGTAGGTTTCTGGCTTCGCCAAGCTTTAACACTACCTGTTTGTTATCCCAAGTAAAGTTTGTCCAGTTCTCTTTTTCGTGTATGTATACTTTTATTCTTCGCATAATATGCATCGAATATACGATATATTCTCCGCATAATCTTTATTCTCCGCAAATTTTAATGCGATTAATAAGCTTATTCACCGCATCTCATGAATTTATGTATAATCAAACATATGAAGCGGGTTGCTTAGTACCATAATTCCCATTGATGGACAATGCGGACACTCTGATTTGAATAAGAAATATACGTCTAGTAAATTAGTTCTTATTCATTAAAAATAAGGGATTATGGCAAGGCAAAAGGGAGTTATTAAGTTGGAAGGACGCGTTGGCGATTTGTCTTTTTACAAGAGTGGTGGCGATTATTTAGCACGCACCAAAGGTGGTGTTGATGGTGACAGAATTAAGAAAGATCCGGCATTTGCGCGTACTCGTGAAAATGGGGCTGAGTTTGGTAGAGCTGGTAAAGCCAGTAAATTATTGCGTGGTGTTTTTAAGGCTCCAATAGCAATGACTGCTGATAAAAAAGTAGCGAGTAGATTAACTACTCAGATGTTAAAAGTAGCTCAATCGGACACTACTAATGGTAGAGGAGAACGAACAGTTGCTAAGGGTGACTTAGGTTTGTTGCTTGGTTTTGAGTTTAATGGGCAAGCTAGCCTAGATGAGATTATGTCTGCGAGTTCATCTGTTAATTTTGACCGAGCTACTGGGGCTGTTACTGTAGATACTGAGTTTACAAATCCAAAGTTAGAGCTTATTGCCATTGAGGGTGCTGATGTGGCCCGCATGACTGTTGGTATTGCGGCTGTTGATTTTGAGAGTGCAGAATTTGAAGTAAATGTGGCACAGTCTGATGCTATTGATATTACTTCGAAGGATGCTTTAACTTCATCTGTATCGGCAAATATTTCTGCTGATAGTGCGCTTCCTGTTTTTATTGTTTTAGGTATCGAGTATTACCAGAAGGTGAATGACGAATTATACCTCATCAATAACCAGGAATGTAGAGCTTTGACAATTGTGGCGGTGGATACTGTATAGTTATTAGCCGTTAGGACACTTCGCTTTAAGTGTTGGGTTTTACAGCTTAGATATTAGGGATTGGATTTTAGAATAGGGAGATGGAGGATACGGCAATTTCACGGAATGGGAAAGCGGGATTTTTAGGAGGCACTTTTGTGAGTGTGTTGCATGGCGTTTCGATTGGGGGCATGGTGGAAACTATTGTGTATACCGTTTTAGGTACTGTGGTGAGCTTTGGCGTATCGTGTCTTCTGAAATATATCGTTAAAAGGTATCTCAAAAGAGGGGCTTAAAAATTTGGTTGTTTGCTTAGGTTGATTCAGTGGTAATGACTACTGAAGGTGTTTGGTGTAGCCCTTGGATTCTCAGTCCAGGGGCTTTTTTTTAGTTGTTAGGCTGAGGGCTGAAGACAGAAGGGATTTGCAGCTGGGTTATTTAGTATAAGGTATAAAGATGATTTACAGCTTTCTTTTTAGGCTGAAGACAGGAGTGGTTGAGGATATTAAAAATAGTTGTTGATGAAATTATTTGAGAAGATAAGTGGCTTGCTGGGCGGTGGATTGGTGAAGGATGTTGGAGACTTGATTGATCGATTTGTGACTACTGGAGCTGAGAAGCAAGAGGCAAAAGCGATGCTTTTGGAACTGCAGCACAAACAGGAAATGGAAGCTTTTAAACTCTCTTTGGAAACGGAGCAGGAGTTTAACCAACGAATAAAAGATTTGGAGGGTACTGCGAGTGATTTGAATCAATCGGGTTGGATGGGAAAAGTAGTGCTTTTCTTACGAGGAGCGCAGCGACCAATGTGGGGTTACTTTGTGGCTTTTATGGATTACATGGTATTTGCAGGACGTTGGAGCTTGAACGAAAATGAGCGTTTGGAATCAGCTTTTTGGATTATCAACTTTTTGGTTCTGGGCTTTTTATTTGGTGAGCGTGCCGTGAAGAATGTGGGACCATTGGTGGGTAAGATGATGGGGAAAAATAGTGGTTAGTCAGGAGTTTGTAGTCAGGAGTAGTTTAGACTGAAGGCAGAAGTGGATTTACGGCTTGGGATTTAGTATAAGGTATAAAGACGAAAGTATAAAGATGATTTACAGCTTTTAGTTGAGCATGATGTCTTGAGATTGCTTTGCTGCGCGCGCAATGACGCAATAGCGTGGGGTTTAGTCAGTAGTTTTTAGTCAGTGGGCAGTAGATTAGATTTTAGGCTGAAGACAGAAGTGGATTGATAAAATAGCATGTTATGGAGTTAAAGGTTTTACGATATAGCGATTCTAAGGGAAGTACATTGGGGCTTTTGTTTATTGATGGTTTGTTTGCTTGTTATACTTTGGAGGATGAGTATAAGGCTGTAAAGGAATACGGTAAGACACGAATAGCTGCAGGTAGGTATCCAATCCGACTGCGGTGTTTTGGTGGGCATCATTGGAAATATTTGAAACGCTTTGGCGCAGCTTTTCATAAAGGAATGCTGCAAGTGATGAATGTGCCTTTATTCTCTGATATCCTCATCCACATTGGTAATGATGCGGATGATACTGCAGGTTGTTTACTCCTGGGCAATGTGGCCAACAATAACCAGATAAAGAATGGGTTTATTGGAAGTAGCACAGCTGCTTATTTACGTGTTTATCCAAGTATTAGAGATGCTTTGCTTAAGGGGGAAAGTGTTTATATTACTTATATTGATGAGATATAGAATTAGTCAGCGGGGGTTTGGTTTGAGGCTCAATTCAGGGGTTAGTTCTTAGTTAGTAGCTATTAGGGTATTTAGTGTCAGGTATCAAGAAATAAGTATCAAGATGATTTACAGCTTTTAATTGTGCATGACGCCTTGAGATTGCTTTGCTGTGCGCGCAATGACGTGGTATTTAACCCAATAGCTTTCTGTGCGTGAGGACAGGTGCACGAAAACTATTGGATTTAGATTGTGGATAGTTATTTTTTCAAAATCTTTCTAGAATAAGTTCTATCCTTAATTTCAACTTGCAATATATATGTACCACTGCTTAAGTTTGAGATATCGATAACTTTTTCACTTTTGGCATCTATTAACAAAACTCCATCGATTGAATACATGCGAGCTTCAAAGTGTTGGTCTGAGTTGATATGAAGATAATCATTAACGGGATTTGGATAATACGAAAACTCACTATCAAGTAGATCAGAATCACCAAAACCTAGGGCTCCATCAGGAGTTGCACTAACAGTTGCAGCAGGGCTAGCTAAAGGTATAGCAGCTATTTCTACACTAAATACATAGTTGGTACCATTGGTTAAGCCAGTTACTTTAGTGCTGAGCGTATTCATATCATTTATTACTTGTGAGCCTTCCCAGAAATCGACGGTTTCACCCCACTGGATAATGTAAGAGGTAAATGTATTGCCTTTCATATCGGGTAAGTCCCAAGCAAGATCCACCTCTGCATTGCCTGGCGTAGCAGTTACTACCGGAGCATCAATGGGCCCGTATGGAGTCGCTGTAGTAGATCCCGCAGTATTAAGGCCTGCTGGGATAGAACTTATTACTACGGTGAATATATATTCGGTACCGATTGTTAGGCCATCTACTTTGGTGCTAAGTGTATTGATGTCATAAATTATTTGGTAGCCTTCTAAAGTTGGCCCAGCTGTACTCCATTGGATAATGTAAGCGGTAAATTCATTTCCTTTCAAATCAGGCATATTCCAAGAAAGATCAACTTCAGCATTACCAGGCGTAGCAGTTACAACTGCGGCATCTATAGTACCGTAAGGCGTTTCTAATATGACATTACTATATGGGCCAAATTCTTCAGCACCACCATTATTATATACAGCTCTAACTTTAAATTCATATTCAGTACCATTTGTTAAGCCTCCTACAGTATGTGAAGTAGATCCTATTATATTCTCGACTGTTGGAGTAGCACCTCCAGCTTCGACATGTTCTACTTCATACCTTATTATAGTATGTCCGTCGTGATGAAGAGGCTCATTCCATTTTAGTGCAACTAACATATCACCCGTATTACTAGAGGCTAAAAATGGTGCGAGACCTAATTGAATAGCGCCAATATCACGATTGCCATTGGCATCTGATCGTGGATTACCAATTACATCTAATGCTATAGTTGAGCCATCAATGGGATTTATCAGTGCATTGCCGGATGGGATGACATCAATCAGTTCACCTGGAAATGCGGGTGTTGCCATTTCTACATCAAAATCTGCTGTTAAACCGGTTACACTCCTGTTGAAACCAAGTAAATCGCTTAGTAAATTTGGTTGACTGGTGATTGTTTTTAATGCATCAGCATCTTGCTGTGTGGTAGGTTGCATCCATGTATATTCATCTGCAGTAAACACCCCAGATCCTCCATTACTTCCAAGTACGTTGAGTTCGTCTGCATTGGTAGTAGGGTCCCAATTAAATCCAACTGCCGACTCGCTAAAGTTTATATCGCCTGCTCCCCTAATCTCAAAAAGATTCTGATAACCATTAGATTGGCATAAGCCATCACATTCATTCGTATTCCATACAAATGATGAGGCGGTAATATTCATATCTTCACTTGCCTGATTTATAATGCGATCACCTACAGCAGGAGTTAGAATGTAGTTATTAACCCAGATGGAGTTTACAATATTAGAAGTGCTATATCCTAAAATGCGAATTCCTCCTGAACGCATAATTCTGGAGCTCACAATATTCACTTCAGAGCCACTTATACCATCCCATTGAATTGTTGGCTGATCTCTTTTGCAAAGATCTGAGAAAATGGACCCTTCTATAGTCAAGTCAGCTACAGCAGAACCGAAAATTGAAGCGGCAGCATCAGGCACACTCCAGTTCTCAGCACCTAAAAATTTTGAATTAGTGATTGTTAAGGATGCACCATCGTAGGCCTGAATCATCACATCACCCAAACACTCAAAAGTGGACCATGTATCATAAGCCTCAAAATTTTCAAATACCAAGGATGCATTCTTATTTACTCTAGCTACCTGATTAAATTGTTTTATGCTTAGGTTTTTAATGGTAACAGCTATAGCAGCATTATCAACTGTATTCTCTCCTACCTGAACAAAACCGGGCATGTAGGCCGATTGGATAGTCCCAGGTTCGTCTCCTGGGCAAGCAGTTGTAGGGTTTATGAGTCCACCAGGGGTGATCCAAGTTTGTATTCCGTTAAGAGCACCACCTTTACCGTCAATAATTACGGATTCAGTTATGTTGGCCATCCAAGGATTAGAAGGAGACGGGGGTGTGGAAACACTTGCGTCTACTTGTAAACCTGGAGTAAACTCAATAATATCTGCTCCGGGGTTGGCATTAGCCAAAGTAATGGCTTCTGTAAAGGAGCCTGTGCCCGTTAGTGCGGTGTTTGTTACTGTATAGGTTGTTTGCGAGTAGCCATTTTTAACAAAAAAAACAGCAATAAAGAGTAGTAGGAATTGGTATGCAGGAATTGAGGTTTTCATATATGGCTTTTTAAAGTTTAATTCTAAATTTAATAGATTAAGTGGTGATTAACAAATTAAACTTCAAGGCATTATAGGCCTAGCGTAATATGGGTAGTTAGTATAGTGCTGAGTGCTGTAGTTTTTAGTCAGTGGTCAGTGTGTTTAGTTTTAAGACTGAAGGCTGAAGACTGAAGAAATTTGCGGCTTGGAGAACCCTTGAGGATGAACACGGAGGCACAGTGGCGCAGAGGATAAAAGTTGTTATTGTTTTACAGCTTGCCTTGAGATTGCTTTGCTGTGCGCGCAATGACGCAATAGCGTGGGGTTTAGTTAAGAGTTATTAGGGTCAATTCAGGGGTTGAGTTTTTAGCTAGTAGCTATTAGGGTATTAAGTATAAAGATGATTTGCAGCTTGGTGGTTTAGTTACTAGGCTGAAGACTGAAGGGATGAAGGGATTTACGGCTTGGTTATTTAGTATCAGGTATCAAGACACAAGTATCAAGATGATTTACAGCTTTTAATTTTTCATGACGCCTTGAGATTGCTTTGCTGCGCGCGCAATGACGCAATAGCATGGGGTTTAGTCAGGAGTTACTAGGTTCAATTCAGGGGTTAGTTTTTAGCTAGTAGCTATTAGGGGATTTAGTGTCAGGTATCAGTACACAAGTATCAGGATGATTTGCAGCTTGGTGGTTTAGTTATTAGGATGAAGACTGAGGGCTGAAGAGATTTGCGGCTTGGGGCATCATTAGTTTTATAGACTTAGCCAAACACAATTGGGGAGTGATTTAAATAGTAAGCCTATTCTGCAGTAAGCAGAATAAGCTTTTGTTATATTTATATGTAATTATTTTTAGTTAAAATATTGAGAACGTATTTCATAAAAAATAATAACCAAACTATTATTAGGTTGACAATTTAAATATTAATAAAGTAGTTATTCTTTTATAATCTTTCTTGTTGTGCTTCCTGAATCTGTTTGAATATACAATAAATAAAAACCTGAGGTTAGAAAATATGTATTCACAGTGGATTGATTAGATTTAGGCTTATCAAGATACAACTCAGAACCACTCATGTCTAATATTTTAATAGTTTCAATTATAGAAAAATTCTCCGAATTTATATAAATTATGTCTTGAAATGGATTCGGATAGGTATTAACAGTATTGTCTACTAAAGAAGATTCATTGATACTTAAAGCTGAAAAATCAACAACACACAATTCATCATAAAGGGGTTTTATACCATCATTGGTACTAAATAAATGCCTTTGTGTTACGTGCCCATTTAAAGGGTTGTATTCTATTATACTACCAGAATTTAACATACCTCCTTCGCAAGTCAAATAAAATCTACCATTGGAGGATTTTGTAAAGGTTCCTTTTGGTCTTGCGCCTTCTAAATCTAATGTGTATATAAATGATGGTTGGTCACCATCTGTATTTACGGTATATAAGGTTCCAGAATTTACATCAACTACCTCCTCTTGTGGAGTAGAGGAGTATAGGATTCCATTTTGTTCAATAAATCCTCCTTCGGGATAATAACCTTCATCTGAAATTCCCGAACTCATTACGTCTATCTGCCAGTATCCAGTACCATCTTTTGCAATCATAAAAACTGTACCTATATTAAAAGAGCCTCCCCCCTGTGAAGCTCCGTATACCCATCCATTTGAAGCTTCAAAAAGAGGGTTATTCAGAGCGTTATTATAATTCCCTACACCACCTGGAGAAGAATGTAATCGAACCAAAGAATTTAATGCTTTGTCATATTTCACAACTGCACCATTTCCGAACTCTGCACCATTGTTAGTTGTGATATATAAATTGCCATCTGAGGCTTCTAACAATTTAGATTTTGGTTGTCCATAATACGTTGTAAAAGTATCTAGAACAGAGATGGTAGCTGTGCTTGGGTCATAGGAAGACAGGACGCCTTCACGCGAGTCTAATTCTAATATAGCACTTGTAAAATAAAGAAGACCGTCAGCTCCATTGGTTGGTGAATGCGAAATCTCTTGACCAATATCCGATTTATCATCAATGTATTTAACAACTGTTACTATATTTGTTAATGGATCAAACTTGTAAAATGTACCGAAAGCCATAGTGGCTCCTGTACTCGCAATTTGCCCGTTAGTAGTTGTAAATCCATATAACTGTCCATCATTAGCTAATGTTAAACCTGCTGTTGGATTACCCCCAGTAGCAGATTCAAAGTCAAAGAGTTTTTGAAAATTTTGACCATTTTCATCTACTCTATAGATAGTTCCTAAGTTGTTTTCTCCTCCTTCATAGGTAGTTCCATACATATACACTTGTGCTTGTAATTGAAAAGCGATTGCACTTAAAATAAAAAGTAACGATTTTTTCATATCATTTTTATTAGTTATTGATTAATAAAAAGATACAGTTTTTTTTTAAAAATGCCATCGAGTATCTAGATACATCTTATTAAATATGTTATTTTCACAGTTACCGATTAGGTGTTTTAATACTCAATTAAGGTATCGAGACTCTGTTATTAAGTCAAGTTGTTTTGTTTATAATAGGCATATATTTTTGATAGGTTTAAATATTATTTTGAGCTTAAAGGCTTAAACATCCCCTTTTACAGTTGGGCAAAATGAGTCAAGGTTGATGTGCTATTTTTTGAGGGTTTTAGACTAGATTATTAGATGTTAGATAAGAGATCATTAGATTACTTTACAGCTTGCTTATTGTAACCGTATAATCAATAAAATGGTATCGAACCCGCAGGGCTTGACCTTTACTTTTTGCCAAACTGGGAGAATTTTGTGAGAGGATTTATGCTTTTGGTTTAGATTATTAGATGTTAGATAAGAGAATTTAGATTGATTTGCAGCGTGGTTTAGTCCGTGGACAGTTGTTTTTATGCGGAGCTACCCGGCAGGGCCAGGTGCCTACAGCTAGCGTTAGGAATGGAAGTGCAATGAATGGAGCGCAGCGGAATGGGTTGCGGTGGAATTGTGCATCGAGCCGACTGCGAGTGGAGCAAGGGTGGCAGATTGGGAGTTAACGTAGAGAATGGGAAATGGCATATGTTGCCGCGTTAGTTGGCGTGTGTTTTTGGTTCAAAAACCATGACAACTAATGCGAGCTACACGAGTGGTACAATAGTTTGAAATACAATGGAGGCTAATGGAACTGCCCAAAACTTAAGAAAGGGTGTATTTCCACGCTTTGTTTTGGGATGCTGAAAGCTGCTGAGGAATACCAAAAGAACATTAAAGTGCGCTTACCCTTTAAGTTCTTTTCAGTTTATGCTGCGTTATAAAATATCACTATAGCGATGCTATGCCTCAATTTTATGCCTTGTATAAACTGAAAATACTCTCAAATTTCAAAGCGCACTTTAAAATTCATTTGGTATAGTGAAACGTAGTGGTAATGGTGCTTGCGCTAGCAAAGTACGATTATCATGCAGTGGAATGTTTTGAAGCGACTTGAGGCATGTACAGTGGAATAGTTGGAATGTATGGTAACCCAAAATATACATTAAAAAATCTATTCCGCATTAAAATTACTTCAAAACAAGACGTATCACTCACTTATTTCAAGTCACCGTAGCGATGCTATGCCTCCTTTCAATAAGCACTTGTTTTGTTGTAATTTTAATGCTCACTACGACTCTTTAATGTATAATTTGGGTTTAAACTATTGTGCCATGAAGCCCGCAGCGACTAGCAGGCGAGCCAAACTCTGGTAGCGGCTAGGTTATTGGCTTTTGTTTTGGGAGTTTACGGACAAGGCAAGTGCCAATAAAATAGTGAGAGCTACCCGTGAGGAAGACCGTGGGAACGCAAAAGGCATGACAGGCTAGGATTATAGTGTTTAGTTTGAAGGCAGAAGCCAGTAGTTGGGTTTATGGCTTGCTTATGTGAATATACTACTTTAGTGAGCAGCTTTATTTAAGTGCCTTTGGTTATAAACTTTTTAAATAATGCTGCGATAGCCTGGCGTGATCTTTTGCTGACGAGGGATGAGGAACACCGATGGACCTTTTCTTTTTTTAGATTGTTAGAATAAAGATTATAGATTCTACCATTTTTTTAAATACTATGATTGAAATTTGTTTGTATAATTAAAGTAGGTTAGGTTTGGTTAAAGATTGGAAAAGCTGCTGTCGTTCTCATAACAGTGGCTTTTTTTTGTTTTATAGGATAATGAACATTATGGTTTTTTCTTTACTTGCATTAGTTCTGATAGTGTTGCTGTGAAAGGTTTTGCTGCAGCATTTTTTGATTGATAGTTATTGAGTTTGCTAAATATCCAATGGTGTGCAGTAAGTTCTGGTTCGTCCACTTTTTCAATGTTTATTACCAAGTAACTTTTTTCGTATTCTTTTGGGTCTTTTGCTTTTGGGTATCCTAACTTTTCAAGATTTTTTCGTGTGAATACTCTGGGTCCCTTGCTGGTGATTTTCCAAATGTCGTTGCTTGTTTTATCCTTATGGGTATGTAATAGCAGGTATCTTGCAGATACTGTTTCTGTATCTAATATCAGTGAGCCATTACCTGATCCCATTCTAAAATTATACTGACCTTTTTTTATCCAATCGTATTGTTCTTTTGTATTATAAAATCCTACTAAAACCTGAATATCATCCGGAATTAGATTGCGATTGTTACCGTATACTTCGGGTAAAAGGTCGTTTACCTCATCACTTGATTTTGGTTTATCTTTATAAACATCAAATGTACGATAGGCTATCTTCTCGCGTTGAGATGCTCTATTGATAAAGTGATTGATTACTTCTAGAATAAAATTCTTTAGTTCACTAATGCCGTCGTCTGTTTTGGAAGGACGAACAGGAAAGGCTCCTAGTCCGGGTATAATTTCATGAAAGCCTTTTTTGTTAATTGAGGCCTCACCTGGATAAAGAACATATGCCCCACCTGTTCTTCTGATTGCATCTTTGTAGGCATGCATCTTTAATAGATCGGCATTTTTATAAATACCTTTGCGGTTATTTTCTTTTTCTGTGGTAAGATCGTCTTCTGAGGACTTATTGAGCATATCCGTTAGGTTGGCAATTTTATACTTGGCATCGAAATGAATATGTACAATGAGCTCTTGTGTTTCGGCTTCACTTTCGGAAATACCGAATGGCCAAAACGATAAGGTATAATCGGGGCGCATTGTTGTTGTCCAACTGCCCGATTGTGGGTAATTATTTTGCCCGCTGAAGGATCTATTATAATTAAAACGGATGTTTAATTTACGTGTTCCTGTATTATAAACTCCCCGTAATGCAGTATGCGCACCCTGTTTTAGTTGCAAACTCAAACCATCGGAGGTTTCCTTTATCAGCTCAGAAATATCTTTGGGTGCTATTTCGAAGGCCGATTCAAATAGATCGAGCAACTTAAAGAAAAGCCAATACTCATAAAGGGTAGCAATATCTTTCTTCCCTCCTTTGTAAATATCGTCTCCTCCTTCCCAAACTAATTTAGCCGCTAGGTCGAACATTAACCAAACTCGCAGTACTTCGCGATAGCCTTCTTTACGTTGTAGAACAGGACTGTTTAATTTTAAGGTATTTGGACGTGAAACCTCTTTAAATATGGCATGGTGTAAAAATGATTCTAGCTCTTTTTCAAGCTGATCTGATTCTTTCCATAAGCGTGAACCATATTTTGCAGATTTATTAATGTCTGAGGCAAACTTTAGGAAGCTTTCAAGCGCAAATTTAACGAACCTATTTTCGGCGGTATCAACGGTATCTACTTTTCGATTCGAAGACACTTTACCTGGTAAACTATTTAAGCCATAACTTTGCAGATAATGCTTGTTAGATAATGGAGTTCTGTTGCTCCCTGCAATAAGTTCCTTGATATTGGAATTTTTAAATCGCCTGATATTTCTAATGTCTTTTTGCTCAGACTTCTCTTTCCATTGTGTAACGGGTGAGGAAACTATGCGATGTACAGATTCTGCAAATTCATCTGTTGCTAATATTGATTTTATGAAAGCAAACTTTTGATATAGGGTTTCATTGTCCTTTTCAAAGTCGGTTTCAAAATTCTGAGAAACGGGAGCGTTGGCTTGCATGAGCAAGTCGGTACATTTTTCAGTAATCAACTCCAACATATCACGATAATCATCACGGTATCCGGTTTTGACAGATTGTACTTCGACAAATATTTCTTCAGTAAAATCGGGTTCCGAGAGGTTCTTGATATATAGACCTAATGTACCTACATATATATTTGGAGAAATAGTACCCGTACATTGGTTGCGTTTATGCGGAACTACATGACTTTCTTTCTGCAAGGCATAGGCGCTTGCAAAATTATTATTGAGTAGAAAAGTATAGTCGTAGGTAAAGCCCTCCACTAATTGAAAACGTGCCTCCCCGTATTCTTCCGCATCTGAATCTTCGAATAATGTATTTTCACATTTGGCGTCGATGCAAAGTTGAAGCCCCTCTTCTATATGGTTGAGGTTGATATTTACAAATGATTTATTTTCCATTGCTTAAGCTTCTGCATAACTGGCAAATCCATTTTCAATAGCTCCTTTGTACATTCTTGTGATTTTCTCGAGTGATATGGCGTATTTTATTCCTTCGTCCTCGAAATTAAAATCGTCTTTGGCGAAGAACTCCTTTCCGTCATTCTGAAATTTTTCTTTGTCTACGCAAAAGCTAGCTAGAGTAATGAGTACTGGGCATAACTTACGGCGTGAGCCGTGAAGCTTTGGTAATAGTTTTTGCATAATGGCTATATCAAGCTTTTGGTTACTGCTTAAACTAGGATCAATTACCGTTAATTGATTAATGAGACGAACAATTTCTGTCGCACTACGGTAACCAAATTCTGCACCTGTTTTTTTGAGTTGTTCAAAAAAGTTGATTAGCGTTTTATGGGTTTCGTTTAAATCTTGCTTTGTAAATTCCTTGTTTGCTGCTAGTGAGAGAAAACTTTTCGCCATGGATGCTCCCTTGGTTTGTAATTTACTCATATCAACATCTTGTTGATTGGCCAAGAACGACTCCATCTCGGTTTTTGTTACCCTAAATTCTATTGCATTTGCACGATCGAGTACTTTAGGGCTGAACATATAAGTGGTTTCGTCGATATTAACGGTGCCAATAATGAATAAGTTATCGGGCAAACACAAGGTTGCAGGTACGCCATGGCATTCTGCTCCTTCTGCATAAAGTGAAAGTTTACCTTTGGATTCCATAAGGCTTAAGAAATCGGCAAAGTAACGCTCCACATGACTTAGGTTCATTTCGTCTAGGATGAGGAAATATGGTAAATCGGGATTATTATTTGCACTAATAATAAGATCAAGTGCCCCATTATCGGGTTTTACATATTCGTCAGTTTTTAATGCGTTGGGGTAACCGAGCAAGGGCTCTCTGTTTGTCCAATCGGCACCAACGGGTACAATGCAATATTGACTCTCGTCTTGACAGATCCATTGGGTAAAAGCTTGTGCTAATTTTGTTTTTCCTGAACCGGAAAGGCCAGAGAGTATAACAAAGGGCTTGGTGAGTAAGGATGCAACGAAGCGGGTTGTTAGGATGTCTTGAAATATTAATCCAGAATCGTTAAGGTCTTCGTTAAAATTTAGACTATTAAATAATGTACTTTCACTACTTGTTGTAGGTATGCCTTCCATACATTCTAAATATATTTCAATTAAGTTATCAAGGTCATTATCAAGTACAGAATCATTTGATAAAGACTCTACATCGTAAACTTCATGAATAAATGATGTTCCATATCGATCGGGTTTACCTAATTCATTTTTCTCAAAATATTCAGTAATAGTTTCTCTATTATTTACATTCCAACTTGCAATTGGAACATTAGTTTCACTAATACCATAAGCTAAAATGAGTTTGTTTAAGTCTTTATAAAATAAGTAAACAGGATAAATGCCATTACTTGTAATATTTGGTTCTGCTAAAAAGGAAATCCAAGGAACCCTTGCTGCAACGCCTTGACCAAAGCTAATTTTACTTTGCAAACCCTTTATTTTTTTTGGATATTTTGAGGTCTTTAATCCACCTTCTTGTGCTTGATCTAAAAACTTGATTAGGATTGGGAATATATTATCTTTTCTATAAATACTAAAGCCATTCTTCGTTAGTAAGTTAAAACATTCGGTATTCTGTCCGCCCTCAAATGTATCTCTACCTAATACAACTCCATTACTAAAAAGATTTGCATAGGAGACTATAAGCTTTGGAGGTAGTAATTCATTTTTATAAAATACATCGTAAGTTGAGGATTGAGCACCTTTGGGAATTCCTTCTACAATTATTTTATCGGCTGCCTTTATCAGATCAGCCTTTGTAATATTTTGAGGGATTTTCATTTCAATTTTGCTTAGTATTTGTTTGACTCCTTAAACCTATACGAAATTAAAAAAAACAATCACTAAACCACTATTTTAAAGAAAGACTGGTTGGTTTGAGTTTACTTTTTAGGTTGAGGGCTGAAGGTATTTGCAGTTTTTTTTAGTATAAAGTATTAAGACAAAAGTATAAAGATGATTTTACAGCTTTTTATATAGTCTGGAGTTTTTAGTCTGTGGTCAGTGGTTTTGAGGCTGAGGGCTGAAGGGATTTGTAGCTTTTTTTAGTATCAAAATGATTTACTACTTTCGAACACGTGAGGACACGTGCACGAGCAGTGGGGCTGAAGTGATTTGCAGCTTCTTTTTAGTATTAAGCATCAAGACACAAGTATTAAGATGATTTACAGCCGCTTGATAATTATTAATGGTTAATCCTGCCTGTCGGCAGACTGGAATAAATTGTTAATGCTTGGCGTGGCGCCTTGAGATTGCTTTGCTGTGCGCGCAATGACGCAATAGCGTGGGATGCGAAAACAAATTACTTTCTTTTATCCGGTGCTTCTTTTGGAAAGGAGATTACATTCATCATTTCGCGCATGCGGCTGCGGACTCTTTGTCCGTAGAGTTTTTCGATGTCCTGGGCATTGAGGTTGGTGGTGGCGTGGGTAATGAGGCGGTTGTTGATGAAGAGGTCGTAACGACTGAGTAATACTTCGGCCAACACATTGCACTCGGTACCGAAGTGCTTGATGTTGGATTCTGCTCCTAGATCGTCGAGGCATATGGTTTTGGGTATTCTTCGCCCAGGAACATTGGTGAAGCTCTTTTTGCTGTATCTGTGAATGGCCTCGAATCCATCTTTTTGGAATTCGAAGGTGATATCGCGGCAAGCCTTTAGGGCATAGCGTTGGTGTGTTTGTAATATGGTTTGCATCAATTTCATCAATGCGGTTTTGCCACAGCCTACTGGTCCGATGAGGAGAATGCCTTTGCGGGGGTCCATATTGTGTTGTTGACAGCCACTATGGTCATTAATGAAATAGACGAATAGCTTTTTGATGATGTGCATGTCTTCATCGTACAAGCGGAAATGTGAACCATAGGTGAGCTTCCCTTGATTGGTGATGTGATCGAGGGACTTTTGGAAGTCGTAGATAATGGTGTTGTTTTGGATGGTGTAGAACATAACTTTTAGATTATTAGAGTTTAGATAAGAGATTTTTAGATGGTGTTTTATTTTTTAGTCAGTGGTCAGGAGTTTAGTTTTTAGGCTGAAGTTTTTAGTATAAAGTATTAAGACACAAGTATCAAGTGGATTTATAGCTTGGTATTTGCTCTAGCCGCAAGGCTTTTACATTTTAGCTCACGCTATTTTGTTTTGATTGGTGTTCGTGATTTACGCTTCGCTTCAATTGTCAACAGCAAAAAAAAGTAAACAAAAAATGCCGCCACTGCATCGAAAAACTAAAGATTCGTTTCACTGCGCTAAATAAAAAGAACTCGTTTCACTCAAACAGCTTTTTATTCTTAACGCTTCGTTCACTAATCTTCTTAACGTTTTTAGACGCTAGGTGGGAAGAGTGCATAGTTTAGTTTTTAGGTTGAAGTTTTATTTAGTATAAAGTATTGAGACACAAGTATCAAGTGGATTTACAGCTTTTTATATAGTCTGTAGTTTTTAGGCTGTAGTCAGTGGTTTTTAGGCTGAAGACTGAGGGCTGAAGTGATTTACAGCTTTAATTGATCGTGGCGCCTTGAGATTGTTGCTGCGCGTGCAATGACTCAATGGCGTGGGATTGCGGCTCAGAACAGCTATTGCGAACACGTGTGGACACGTGCACGAGCATTGGGCACGAGCTCTTCCTTCAGAGGGGTTCGTCGTAGTTGTTGGATGAGGGCGGTGGTGATATGGGTCGGAGTTTTGCTTTTTGGGTGCCGTTTGGGGCTTTATTTTGGTTTAGGAAGCGTTGTTGGGATACTTCCTTGGCCTTGGTGGCGAACTTTTGAATATTGAGTATCCAATTGCGTGCGGATGCTTTCCAGTCTTTCATGGGTGACTTCCCTCCCACTAACCATCCGTTACTTTCGTAATGGTTGAAGAAGCGTTCGGCTTCGGAATCGGATTGTGCTTTTTGTTGGAAATAGATTTTGATGTGCTCGATGGGCGGTGGCGTAAATTGTTGATTTTTCATATCGGTATTTTCTTTTTGTTCTGCTCCATCAGAAATAGAAACTTCATTTTCTTTAATAGAGTGTGTATTGTTTATATGTTTATTAAAAGGTATCACTTTTGATACAGCGAGTGTACAGGTACCTGTATCAAAAGTGTACATGTCAACCTTACTTCCCAGACGCGCATCGAAGGATGGATGATAGCGTATAAAACCATATCGTTCGAGCTCTTTAAGTATTTTTGTATAGGTATTGGGAGATCCAATTTTAGACATCTGCATCATCTCTAAACGTGTAATGGTTATGGGGTTCACAAATCGGTTCCGATTCCAAATTCTAAACAAAGCCAGGTAAAGGCTAATGTGTAATGGTTTTATTTTAGCATTGGCGTCCATCAAAGCGAAAACGTGATTTTGGTGCTTGATGTAGTTCATGTTTTCTTAGTATCAAGACATTTTGTTAATACTTGAGCACTTAAATTTGATTACTGTTGTGATAATTGACTGATTTATTATCGTCGAGAATCTTCAGAATCTCACTATGGTCGTAATATATCGTACCACCAATTTTGGTGTAAGGAAGAACACCAGATACACGGAGGTGTTGGAGGGTCCCTGGAGAGATATTTAATAGCTCTTTCACTTCGTAGGACTTGAGCCATTTTTTATCTGTAGCACTCGGGTAGCGTTTGAGTAGCTTCTGAATTTCGTCTAAGAGCTCAATTTTGAATTCTCTTAGATCGTCTGTTGTTATTACTTCTAATGCCATAATTTTTGATTGATATTGATTTATGACAAAGGAAAATAGAATATCAACACAAAAACAGTGGCAGGGGGTGGCGCCACCCCCAAACCACCCCATGATAATCAATCACTTATGTTGGGTAATTATTTTTTTATTCTATCTGCATTAAATGATTTATACAGATTTAATATGAGTTCTTTCACCACTTTTGCTGAATGATCATCAATATTATAGTACTTCTTATTAAGGCTGTTGCCTGATATTCGAGCACTTGATGTGGAGGTTAATATTTGCGCAAATATGTGAAGGGTTTCTTTCTTCGTTTTGGATTGAATAATCTTTGCCTCCATAAATTGACGCAAAAGACAAGCTATTTGTGGCACTGATAAATTGGTTTTAATTTTTTCAGGTGCGGGTTTAATAATTGTTTTGTTGGATATTGGCGTAGTAACTGTATTCATTTTAAATGCAGTATACTTCAATTCTTGTTGTATCCAATTTAATATATTTGATTTTAGGGATTCGTATTTGTAGGAGTATTGCTCGGTAGTACACTGGGGCAATTGTTGGATTCTTTTTTCATATTGGGTTAGCATATTGGATCTACTTTCGTCTGTAGATTCTTCCGCTAGTCTCTCGGTCATCTTCTCTGTTATAAAAGTATAACAGGGCGGATAGTTGTAATTGTAAACAATAAAGGTCTTTATTATCTCTTCAAGTAGTTGATCCTTCTCTGCAAATTTGCTCAATACTTTTTTAAGCTTTGGTGCTACTAAATTTAAGTAAGCTATTCTTTTGTATGTAAACTTGCTGTTTTTACAAACAGCAAGTTGAATGAATGGCTTTAATAAGACATGCAAATCATTAAAGAACTGATTGTTCATAATCAACCAATTTTTATCAATCACACTCTTTTTTCGCTCGCGCTCTACAATAATATTGGGCAACTTTAATTTTGCATCAAAGTAGTTTGGAAATCGACATTTGATAAAGTCGAAAAGATTTATCAGTATTTGGAGATGTGGGTTCCCTATTATATTTGCACACTGCGTTTTATACTTACATGAACTTTGGTTGTTATAGAGATTATTTAAGGTATCAATAATGCTCAGTTGTAATACTCTCATTTGCTGCTTTACATTTCCAGTATTGTCATTTTTCAATATGAAATCAAGAATTAACTTTTTCCAATGTGAAATACTGGGAATGTAATTGGGTAACTGAATTTCGTAATCTTTAGTCTTAAACAATAAGTAGAGATTACAATCATTATAGTCACATGATGTGCAGGTTAACTCCTCTAAGTGATGTAATAATTTAATCATAATTAGTTTGGGTTAGTACAAACGTTATACAACTAAATTAATATTATCACTTAAAAAAATAACGATTTATAACATTTAAATTAACGTTTAACAACCTGACGTGTATCCTCTTCTGCTTTATTACTGAGCCTAGTTCTGAGTTCCTTCATATCGTCACTAATCTTGTTTTCAACTACCCGAGCATAAATTTGAGTTGTTGTTAGCTTGGTGTGGCCTAACATTCTACTTACGGTCTCAATAGGCACTCCATTACTTAGGGTTATGGTAGTGGCAAAAGTGTGTCGTGCTAAATGAAAAGTGAGATTTTTATGAATGTCGCAGCGATCGGCAATTTCCTTTAAGTAGCTATTGATTTTTTGATTTGAGATGGATGGAAAAATAGTTCCTCTATGCACTGCTTTGGGATGCTCTCGGTATTTATTAACGATGCTTAAGGCTTCTGGGAGCAGCGGGATGCTATAGATCTCGTGTGTTTTTTGTCTCTTATTTCTGATCCAATTTTCACCATCAATCCCTAATACAATATTATCGGGCTTTAGTTGGTGCATGTCGATATAGGACAAACCTGTGTAACAGGCAAAAATAAAAAGGTCGCGTACCAATTGTAGGCGCTCCATACGGAGTTTTTTGGTCATAATAACTTTGACCTCTAAATCGGTAAGGTACCCTCTATTCACTTTGGTATAGGATATTTTGAAACGATCATATGGATTCTTTTTTATCCAATCGAGTTTATGGGCCAGGTTAATAAGCTTCTTCAGTTTAGTAAGATGTTTCATCACTGTATT
Source organism: Saccharicrinis aurantiacus (assembly GCF_947489045.1). Lineage (NCBI taxonomy): Bacteria > Pseudomonadati > Bacteroidota > Bacteroidia > Marinilabiliales > Marinilabiliaceae > Saccharicrinis > Saccharicrinis aurantiacus. The sequence continues at coordinate 131,159 of NZ_CANLCN010000014.1, read as the reverse complement.
GTTGCTCATCTTTCGTTGGTGATCGAGGGGTTGGAAGGCACGAAGGAAGGCTTCAAACTCAGTTAGGAATTTAAAATCGATTTGATCGATGTAGATTTCATTCACTGATTTCTTTTGCTCCAAAAATAGGTATAGGTAGCGCCTCAAGGTTTTATATTGCTTAAAGGTGGCCTCGCTAAGTATGTCGGCTTGCGTCTGATTATGATAATCAATTAGGTAAGATAGGGTCACAAAATCATTGGACTTTCCTTGAAAAATATTTTTGATGATTTGTGGGGTGGAAACCTTTTTGCACAATACTAATTCACGATGAATCTCGGTGATTCGTGCTCGAACTTGTTCGATATAGAGGTTCGATTTTCTAAAATCCGAATAGCTTGAATTGAGCCTTTCTTTGGATGGAATCCATGAGCCTACAGGTGTATTTTTTACTACTGAGAATTCCGTGCGTGCCCCATCTACACTGACTCTGCAGTAGATGCTAAGCATTTTTTTGTTAGTCTTTAATGGCCTTGCCGTAAAGGTCACTGAGAATGTTGTTGGTATCATACTATTTGTTTTTGATTGTGAATAATTGCTTCAATTCGGTGTGTTTTCACATACCTTTTAGCGTTAAAATTCAATCAATATCAATCAAAAAAAACGGCATCTTTTTTGTTTTTTTATCCTTGTAACCACCTACAATAGTGTTGATTACAGAGATGCTAGTGAGTAAATTTAGTAAAAATTTTTTGACTCCCGAATTACTCACCAGGAAATTCAATATATAATGGTTTATATTGAATTGCTAAAAAACACAAAACCCTGTAAATCATACGATTCACAGGGTTTTGTATTCTTCCTTTTGGGTAAAAAGTAGCCCCAACAGGACTCGAACCTGTATCTAGTGTTTAGGAAACACTTGTTCTATCCCTTGAACTATGGGGCCAAACAATTATGGCTGCAAATATATAAAAATTGACTAAAAAAGAAATTGGTAGCTTAAGGTTTATGTATGGGTATTTTAATTAATAATAACATTAACTCTTGCTAGTTATCATAAAATATTCCGTTCCTTTGCACTCATGGCAGACATTATCAATCCATTACAATCAGATTGGCTTACATGGGGTATCACTCTTTTTTGTGCTTTTGTTAGCGGTATTAGTAAAAGCGGCTTAAAAGGTTTTGCTATGATTAATATTCCTATTCTAGCCCACTTATATGGGGGTATGGCATCGGCAGGTATTTTGTTACCTTTCCTGATTTTTGGCGATCTTTTTGCTCTAATAGTTTACCGTAAAAAGATGGAATGGAGTTATATATCTAAACTTCTGCCATGGGCATTAATCGGCATTACTGTCGCAACCTTTACGGGTAAATATGTTTCTGATGATCAATTTCGCTTTACTATTGCCATAGCTATATTGGTCTGTTTAGCCATCATTATTTATAAGGATATTAAAAAAGAAGAAGGTGGATTTACTGAGAAAAAGTGGTTTTCTACTTCCTTAGGATTATCGGGTGGTTTTGCCACAATGATTGGAAATGCAGCTGGCCCTATCTTTAATTTGTATTTAATGACGATGCGTTTACCTAAAGAAACGTTTATCGCCACAGGTGCCGCTTTCTACTTGTTATTAAATACTTTAAAAGTACCTATCCATGCTTTTTACTGGCATTCTATTACATGGCAGACCATACAACTAAATTTTGTATTACTACCTGCTTTATTGGCTGGTGCCTTTTTGGGCAAACGTTTAGTGAAAATAATACCAGAAAAGGCTTATCGCAGATTTGTGATTGTGGTAATAGGGTTATCAGCTATTATGTTATTCTTTTAATAGGCGCATAAAAAAAAGCATCCTGTAAACAGAATGCCTTTACAATTATCGAATTTGGTATTATTCAATCACAGTCACCAAATCCTTTTTACTTTTTCGAACTTTAACTAGGTTAGCTAGCCAATCATTCTCAGCATCTCTATAGCCAATTGGTAATAGCAGAGTGCTTCGTAAGCCTTTTTTGCGTAAGCCTAATATTTTATCTAATGCATCCGGATCAAAACCTTCAACAGGTGTAGAATCTACTCCTTGGAAAGCAGCAGCATTTATCGCGTTAGCAAATGCAATATATGTTTGTTTAGCAGCATGGTTAAAGTTGGTTTCTTCATCGCGTTGTGGGTAAGTACCTAATAACATCTGACGATAGTCTTCCCAACCTTGATTTTTAAAACCACGTACATCGTTTGTTAGGTCAAACATTTTGTTGATGCGCTCTGGCGTATAAGTATCCCAAGCAGCAAACACTAATAGGTGCGAACAATCTGTTATAACTGACTGATCCCAAGCAATAGCTCTAATTTGCTTTTTTATTTCATCGTTAGTAATAACTAACAATTCAAATGGCTGTAAACCACTTGAAGTTGCCGATAAAGAAACTGCTTCAATAATATTATCAATTTTCTCTTGTTCTACTTTTTGGCCATTCATGGCCTTTGTTGCATAACGCCACTTTAATTTATCTAATAATTCCATTATATCTTATTTTTATTATTTACTGAATGTTCATTCTTTTTTTAACCAAACACAAAATATCAAATTAGGTTTAGTGATTTGCAATAAATTTTATTTCATCCGATTCAATTATTGTATGATCTCCTTGAGAATTGCTGAGTCTATACATACAGTTTGCAATATCTTCGGCATTTATTGATCTATATTTTTTTAATTTTCCAATCATTAAAGGAGCCATAATGCTCATAACAACTGAAGCAAATCTTTCTCCTAACCTAAATTCAGAGCGTTTACCAACAATTAAAGATGGTCTGAGAATGTAAGTGTTAGTGATTTCTGCTGAAGAAACGGCGGTTTCCATCTCGCCTTTAGTTCTATTGTAAAATACACTACTATTTGAATCAGCACCAAGAGCAGAAACTACCATAAAGGTTTTTATATGATTCTTTTTAGATAATAATGCAGCCTTAGCCGGGATACCATAATCAATATTTTTGTAAATACTTTGGTCTTTTGTTTTTGCTTTTGTGGTTCCAATGCAGCAGAAAACAACATCTCCCTTAAAGTCACTCTCGAATTGATCAAGATTAATAATGTCTCCAATAAATTCTTTAACTTTTGTGGATGAATGATTTATAGATCTCCTCGAAAATAGTTTTATGTTTTCATATTGTTCGTCATAAATTATATTTTGCAGTAAAAGTCCTCCTGTTAAGCCACTTGCCCCTATTATTATTGCCGTTTTCTTTTTCATCGTTTTAAACTTTAATACTGTCCCACGCAGCCTGAAAAGCTTGTGTTAGTTCTACCTTATTTATTTTACACAATGATCGTTGCTCAATATTTGTTAAGAAAGATTGAGGATATATGGTAAAAGCATAAATAATATATGGCGAAACATCTTTGATAATTCCCTCATTTTTTCCTTTCTCCCACAAATCGAATAATGGTTGCAGAAAGCTCAAGCCTTTTTGTCTTGTATCCTCTTCAATAATCGGTGTATTATCGCATTGAGATAAAAAGGAGGATTCTTCGGGGTTGTCTTTTTTAAACTGAATCATGTTTAACCAAATCTGCTCATAGCTTTTTTTAACTGGCTTGTCAGCGATATAGTTTTCAAAGGCAACTGTAGCATAATGTTCTTTTACACATAAGTATAGCTGGTTAACCATATCTTGTTTATTCTCAAAATACAGATAGATTGTAGCAGGAGAGACCTGTGCCATTTTAGCTACCTTGGCAACAGAGGCCTCTTGTATACCTCCGCTATTCACCAAGCAGAGTGTTGCTCTTAATAAGGCGTTTCTTTTTTCAATACTTTTCTGCAGTTTAGCCATATTGTTTAATTTATCGAACTTCTATTTTGACTGATAATCGTTTTTCAAATTTGCGATAAACGAATTCTCAGACTATAAACCATAAATAAAAGTGAATGTTCATTCTCTTTTTGATTTATTTAAATATTTATTGATAATTGTTGGAGTTCAATATTTACAATATTGAATTACAGGGATTCTGTTCTTTTTGATTAGATTTGTGCTGAAATAAATAATTGCTAGAATATAGATATCATGTACAAAAGAGTATTACTTAAACTGAGCGGAGAATCGTTAATGGGCGACCAAAATTATGGTATTGATCAGAATAGATTAGATGAGTATGCAACTCAGATTAAAGAAATTGCTGAATTGGGTGTTCAAGTTGGAATTGTTATCGGTGGAGGTAATATTTTCAGAGGTTTAAGTGGTGCTGCTAAGGGTTTTGATAGATATCAAGGCGACCAGATGGGCATGTTGGCAACCGTAATTAATAGTTTGGCATTAAAGTCGGCTTTAAATAATAATGGTGTAAAAGCACGCGTTTTAACGGCTATCAGAATGGAGCCTGTTGGAGAGTTTTATTCTCAACCTAAGGCGATTGAATGTTTGGAGTCGGGTGAAGTGGTTATTTTATCAGCAGGTACAGGAAATCCTTATTTTACTACTGATACAGGTTCTTCATTAAGAGGAATTGAGATAAAGGCAGATGTGATGTTAAAGGGTACACGTGTGGATGGTATTTATACTGCCGATCCAGAAAAAGACCCAAGCGCTACAAAATTTGATGAGATTACTTTTGATGAGATTTATAATAAGGGATTAAAGGTGATGGATTTAACAGCCACAACTATGTGTAAAGAAAACGATTTACCAATTGTAGTTTTCGATATGGATACTCCAGGAAACCTTGTTAAAGTAATTAAGGGAGAGAAAATTGGTACTTTAGTTAAAAACTAGAGGCTATCATAAAGGCATTATTACGCAATAAGCAACTTTGTAAATCAACTATTTAGCCATATATGTGCAAAACTACTTCAATATCTTTGGTACTTCTATTCTTGTTTTCAGGAATGCTTAGCGCTCAAAAAGAGGAATTTAAACGCTATAGCGAGATAGCTGTTAAAGGAGGAGTTTATATAAAAGACCATCAGGTAAATGAGCCTAAGGATGGCTATGGTCTAAGTTACCCGTTTATTGGGACTGCTTTTGGTCTACAATTTATACATATGGAGCAGAAGAACTTAGGACTGTTGGTTGAGGCAAACTATAATAAAGAATCCTATAGCTTAGATAATGTATCTACATCGGCAAGCTCTATCCAAGTTCCACTGTTAACACATGTAGCATTTGATATAGGAAAGACAACGTTAGCATTTAATGCAGGTCCATTTATTACTGCTTATTTATCTAAACCAGAGGGTTATGTATTGGATAAGGATATTTTATATGGTATGGCCGGAGGTTTAAATTATTCAATTCCTTTTGGTAAAGTTATATTAGGCTTGCAAGGACGTTACTATTACACATTACCACTTAATAGTGATGATTATAACGGATCAATAAGAGGTACTTATGGTGAGGTAGGTATTACACTTGGTTTAAGAAATTATAAGGATTAAGGTGTATAAATAACATATCAACAATGGCTTGCCTATTCATTTAGGCAGGCCATTTTTAGTTCCAAAGGAACCATTCTGCTTTAACGCCAAAATATAAACCAACACTTTTGGGTCCTACAAATTGAAGGTGCGGAGAGTATAGGTTGTTTTTTGTAGCCTCGTTATAAAAAGCAACGGAAGTAATTAAACGAAGGTGAGGTCTTGCCCAATAGCTCCTCTCGCCTGTAGGTGCAAGTGTTGGAGCTAATGATATTTTAAACATTGAGTATGTTGGATCTTCACCATCTTGGCGTTGAGAATAGTGCATTTCGCTGAGTAAATGGAAAATATCGCTTATGTAATAAGTTTCTCTAAAACCTATGGTAAAATCTTGCTTATAATTATATACTTCTTTCTCGTGATAGGTTTCTGCGAGTCCTTTTGTTTTGGCACCCCCTTTACTCTGTGTATATACTACGTATGCACTTAAACTATGATTTTTATTGATGTTCAGAAGTACTTCATCTACTAAAGAAATGGAGTATGCTTTGGCAAAATCCTGTTTTTCCAAATTAGGAGCACCAAAAGTTAACCACGTTCTTGCCATTCCACCATCGCCACCATTTGCTATTCGTCCGCCATACCTAATGGCTAACTTATTAAAACCGCCAGGCGCGTAGCCTTTTAATTCAGTAACCAACCGCGCACCAAGCACAAAACCATAGTCAGCAGGATAGTCATGCTGTAGCTCACTATCCAATAATTCTTCATCAGGATCTCCTTCTGCTTTTCCCATATGATGATATTCTCCAAGCAGGGTAAGGGTATTTTTCTTTGAAAGGAGAATATCATGTTCTAATATGTTTACCACTCGTTGCCTTAAAGCCAATGTGGCTGTTCCGGATTCAATATTAATATAAAAGTACGGTGGAACAGTAGCTGTAGTATCTGTTGTTGCAATAAATAAAGTACAGAAACGGGTATTCTTATATTCTACACCGAAACCCTGTCCCGAATGATCGTTAAAATAGAAATGGTCAATAACATGAACATCAGCTCCTCTGTATAGTCGCGACCCTACCCATGCATTAACCCCAGAGTTGGCAATATTCCGTGCCTCAGCATACATTTCAGGAATGGCAAAGGTAAGGCCTTCAGGACTGCTAGTTGATGAATTCCCCATTAAAGTGAGACTTTTTGAGTAAGCTGCAAATCGAAACTGAACGTTGATAATGGTTGAATCTCCTTCTTTAAATGGTAAAAAATGTATGGCAGGTACTAATTCTAAATAATCTTGTTCTTCGAGTCTCCCGCCAATACTACCCATGTTATTTAGGTTAAGTCGGCGGCCAATAGCACTTCCTTCGTTAAATGACCAATCTGCGCCAATTCTTCCATATGATCCTAACGAAAGATTTTTATTGCTCACATTTTGGTACATGATTTGGGCCAGAAGAGAGGCTGAGATAACAATAAGCATGCAGAGAATTAGAAAAGTTTTTTTCAAAATTATTAGGTTTTTGAGATTCATATTCATCAATCTCAGTTATTAAATAAAGGGAATAAATAAATATAAAGAAGAGCTATTTAGAATCAAAGTTTTATCAAGGTTGATTTGATTAATTTCGTGTTTTATAGCACACTATAAATTGGATATATTCAAATTATCGTTCTATATTTAACGTAGTATTACTTAAATTCTAATCAAATATAGTAAATATGAAAAAGTATGTTGCAGAGTTTTTCGGAACCTCATGGCTTGTTCTTGGAGGTTGTGGAAGTGCTGTTTTAGCAGCCGGTTACCCTAGTTTAGGAATTGGATTTGTTGGTGTGTCTATCGCATTTGGATTAACCGTATTAACAATGGCTTACGCAATTGGCCATATTTCAGGATGCCATTTAAATCCTGCAGTTACTGTTGGTTTATGGGCCGGTGGACGACTAGAATCAAAGGAGATCTTTCCGTACATTATTTCGCAAGTATTAGGTGGTTTGTTTGGCGCGTCAATATTATACGCAATAGCCAGTGGAAAGCCAGGTTTTGAAATTGGTGGATTTGCATCAAATGGCTTCGGTTCGCTTTCTCCAGACGGTTATAGTATGACAGCTGTATTGATTTGTGAAATTGTTATGACTTTTATGTTTTTATTAATCATTTTAGGAGCAACTCATTCAAAGGCACCGAAAGGTTTTGCAGGTATAGCAATTGGTTTAGGTTTAACCTTAATTCACTTAATAAGTATACCTGTTTCTAATACATCGGTTAATCCTGCGCGTAGTACTAGTCAGGCTATTTTTGCTGGAGGAGATTATTTAGGACAGGTTTGGTTGTTCTGGGTAGCACCGATTATAGGAGCCTTAATAGCAGGGTTTGTATACAAATACCTTTCGCCAGAAACAGAATAATATACCCAATCAGATTTTTTGTTAGCAATAGTCCTACGCTTTAGTTTGCGTGGGACTTTTTATAATACATAAAGGTATACCGATAAAAAGTGAAGTATACTACCAATTAAAACAAAAAAGTGAAAGATAGCATGATTGTAAGGGATGTTTTTTACTGCATATAAAACAGCACCAACAGTATAGGCAATACCGCCAGTAACTAAAAGTATAAATCCATTATAATCTAAACTCTCATAAAGCGGTTTAATGGCAAACATAACCATCCAACCCATTACTACATACATTGCTGTAGATAGTATTCTAAACCGGCCCGTGTAAAAAAACTTTAGTATAATGCCAACTAAGGCCACAAGCCAAATAATCCCGAAAACCAACCATCCAATTTGTCCATGAAGTGTAATTAGTGTATAAGGAGTATATGTGCCTGCAATAAGTGCGTAAATAGCACTGTGGTCGAATATGTTTAATCGTATTCTAAGCTTTGGTTCCTTAGCGCTATGAAATAATGTTGAGGCTGTATATAAGGTTACAATGCTAAGTCCATAGATAATTACCGATACTAGTTGTAAGCCATCTTGTTTTGGGATAGACTTTATAAGTATCAGAATAAAACCAATAACTCCTATTACTATCCCAAATGCATGTGTAGCAACATTGATTTTCTCTTCTAAAGGAGGATAGTATTTGAGACTTGGGTTTTTTGTTAAATCGTTCATAACGGAGCTCTTCTTTAAAACAATATACGATTCTGATTGTCATAAGGGCAAGTTTTAATGTTATAAAATGTCAAAGTGGAATAATGTTGATATAAAATCGATGGCGCGCAATGTTTTATCACTTTTTTGAAAAATATCATGTCTTTTGAATAGTAAATCTTTCATCTTTGCAGCATGGTATAATAATTGAGGATGTATCTAGATTATTACATACATGCACAAAACGAATATTAATAGAACGTCTAAAATAAAAGTCACACAATAATGAAAACAAAACTAGCATTACTGATGCTCTTACTAATGCCGTTCACGGTTCTATTTTCACAAATAGAGCAGCCTGTGAAATGGACTGTTAGTAAAGAGAAATTGAGTGAGAATACTTATGAACTAACTTTTAGTGCCACTATTGAGCAAAACTGGCATTTGTATTCTGTTCATTTGCCAGAAGGCGGCCCTATTGCAACAAGCGTTAACTTTAGCGATGCATCAATTTTTGAATCGACTGAAGATATTGTTGAAGTACCGGTGCCTGGTAAACACTTTGATTCTTCATTTCAAATGGAATTGGCTTATTGGTCAAATGAGGCCACTATAAAGCAAGTGGTTATCGTTAAGCCCGGAACAGAATCTATTGAGGGTTATGTTGAATTTATGGCTTGTGATGATGAACGCTGTTTACCACCTGATCAGATAGATTTTAATTTTAGTTTAAAAGAAAAGCCTGTAGTGGTTAAGGAAAGTAAAACCACAGATGCAGCTTCGGGTGAGAATAAGAGTTATTGGAGTATCTTCGCATTGGCTTTTATAGGCGGATTAGCAGCACTTTTAACACCTTGCGTTTTCCCAATGATACCAATGACGGTTAGCTTTTTTACAAAGCAGAGTACCAATAAGTTAGTTGGAATTAAAAATGCAATTCAATATGGTATATTTATTATACTAATATATGTTGTTTTAGGTTGGTTAGTAGTACTATTATTTGGTGCTGACGCCTTAAATGCTTTGTCCACTAACCATTGGTTCAACTTATTCTTTTTTATACTATTGGTGGTATTTGCCATCTCCTTTTTAGGAGCTTTCGAAATAGTATTACCAACATCGTGGGTTAATAAAGCTGATGCTGGAGCAGACAAGGGAGGCTTAATCGGTTCTTTCTTTATGGCATTAACTTTGGCTTTAGTGTCGTTCTCATGTACTGGGCCAATTGTTGGTTCTTTATTAGTAACAGCTGCTTCAGAAGGGGGTATGGCTCCATTAGTTGGAATGTTTGGCTTTAGTTTAGCTTTGGCCTTACCATTCTCGTTATTTGCAATGTTTCCGGGTTACTTAAACTCATTACCAAAGTCAGGCGGATGGTTAAATTCGGTGAAAGTTGTACTTGGTTTCTTAGAGTTAGCTTTGGCATTTAAATTCCTTTCAAATGCTGATTTAGTACTTGATTTACACCTCCTAGAGCGCGAAGTTTATATTGCAATTTGGATTGCTATATTCGGAGCTCTTGGCTTTTACCTATTGGGTAAGTTGCGCTTGCCACACGATTCTCCATTGGAATTCTTGTCGGTACCACGCTTGCTATTAGGTTTGTTAGTATTGTCATTTACAATTTACATGATACCAGGTTTATGGGGAGCTCCACTTAAGCTAATTAGCGCATTTCCTCCTCCATTGGAGTATTCAGAATCGCCGCAAGGGGTTGGTTATAAGTCACTACATTCATCGAACTATGTAATGCAGCAATCATCTAATAAAGATATTGCGATGTTAGAACAAAAGATGGAGGTAGGGCCACAAGGTTTATCTGTTTTTCATGATTATGACGATGCGCTTGCTTATGCAAAAGCGGTAAATAAGCCTTTGTTTATCGATTTCACCGGTAAGGCATGTGTTAATTGCCGTCAAATGGAGATTAATGTATGGAGTGACCCAGAGGTAAATTCTCTTATGCGTAACGAGTATGTAGTTGTAGCTCTTTATGTTGATTATAGAAAAAAGTTAGCAGAAGACGAACAATATGTTTCTGAAACTACCGGAAAAAAGATTAGAACTGTAGGTAATAAATGGAGTGATTTTCAAATTTCTCGATATAAAATTAATAGTCAACCCTATTATGTTTTAGTAGATAATGAGGAGAATGAATTGAATGCTCCAAAGGCCTATGAGCCTAACATCAAAGCCTATTCGGAGTGGTTGCAAAAAGGTGTAGACAATTACAAAAAATAAGGAAATTTTTAAATTTATATAAAGCCTGATGAAACTTTTCATCAGGCTTTTTGTTTTTAAATCAATCAGTTATCTGAATTTGAGTTAGCATTTCGAATATTTAACATATATTGGCTCTTTATATAGCTAATATTATCTAGGTTTGCAAATTCATTTTTATGTTCTGCGACAAATATTTGTTGTGATTAATATCCAATTCATCACTTTAATAGTTGGGTTGGTCTAAATTTGAAGAGTTCATATTGTTAAAAGTGTAAACTTTGCAATGATTATTAACGAATACAATTTGTATGGTTAGGCTAAAATTTTTAGCATCAGTTTTATTAGTAGGACTAACTTTCTTCTCCTTTAACAATCGCTCACCTGAGCCGGTTGTTGGTGTTGAGATTGGAAATAAAGTTCCTAATATTGAAACATCTTTATTAAATGGTGAAGAGTTTAACTTGGAATCATTAAAAGGAAAGATGGTTCTGTTGGATTTTTGGGCATCTTACGATGGTTTATCACGAATTGATAATCATGAGAAAATGCTTATGCAAAGCAAATTTGCAAACAGTAAATTTTATCGAGGAGAAGGATTTGTAATCGTATCTATTTCTTTAGATCAATTTAATTCTCCATTACAAAAGGCCATTAAAGAAGATGGTTACGTAAAAGCCTTGCATATTTGCGATTTTAAGGGCGATGAATCAGATATTGCTTCTGCATACAGTGTTCATGCACCAACTAACATTTTAATTGACGGTGAGGGCCGCCTTATCTCAAAAAGCACTTCAATTTCAGAAGTACATTCTGCCTTAGAGTATCTCTACGCATACTCAAATTAATAAAATCCTATTATATTTATCGCCTCAAACGTAACGCAACATTGTTGTGCAACGTACGTTATTTAATTTAAAGTAAACTGCATTATTTAGTAATAGCAGTTGTTAATAAAGGAAAATATGATGAGGAAGTATACATTATTGGTAGCTGTATTTTTTGCGGCTATCGCTGCGGTAAGCGCACAAAAAGTAAAGATTGGTCTAGAGATAGGTAACAAAGCTCCTGAGTTGAAGTTTTTATCACCTGATGGCGATGTAATTGCATTATCTGATCTTAAGGGACAGATGGTTCTAATCGATTTTTGGGCTTCATGGTGCGGACCATGTAGAGCAGAGAACCCAAATGTGGTTAAAGCCTATAAAAAGTTTAAAGACGAGGAGTTTAAAACAGGCAATGGATTTACTATTTATGGTGTTTCCTTGGATAAGGATAAAGAGCGCTGGAAGAAAGCCATTAAAGATGACAATTTGATTTGGGAAAATCACGTTAGTGATCTTATGGGTTGGAAATCTAGAGCAGCTGAAATTTATGCAATCAGAGGTATTCCAGATAATTTCTTAATTAATGGAGATGGTATCATTGTTGCAAAAAGATTAAGAGGTGATCGTTTAGAAGATGCGCTTAAAGCAGAGGCTAAGTAAATCAGTTACATAATACTATATAATGGCAGTTCACTATGGTGGACTGCCATTTTTGGTTTATCAAACTGTCACTTTAATCTATAATTATTCAATTATATGTCAGAATGACCAATAATATAACATTGGCAAAATAATTGTTATCAGCTATGCTGATTGCTTAAGAAATTAAAAAACAATAATATAATGACTAAGAAGAGTTCAAAAAAAGGCGAAAAGGAAGAGGTTGTTGAAGAAAAGGTTGTAGGTACTGAAGAAACACAATCTACCGAGGAAGCTACAAACGAAACTGCTGCAGAAGAGCAGGAAGTGGATGAACGTTCTGAAGAAGAAAAAAAGATTGAAGAACTAGGTTTAAAGGTTAGCGAAATTAACGATAAATACCTTCGTTTATCAGCTGAGTACGATAACTATCGCAAAAGAACTTTAAAGGAGCGCATGGAACTTCAAAAAAGTGCTGGTGAAGGACTTTTAAAAGGAATGTTACCTGTTGTTGATGATTTTGATAGAGCCTTAGCTCACTTAACTGAAGCTAGTGATTTAGAAGCAGTAAAAGAAGGTATAGGATTAATCTATAATAAACTTCAAGAGTATTTAAAGCAAAACGGCGTTACTGAAATTGAAGCCAAAGAAAAAGAGTTTGATACAGATTTACACGAGGCTATTACAAACATTCCTGCTCCAACAGAGGACTTAAAAGGAAAAGTAATTGATTGTGTTGAAAAAGGATATATGCTGAATGATAAGGTAATGCGTTTTGCCAAAGTTGTTGTAGGCGAATAATTATAATTTGTTATGTCAAAAAGAGATTATTACGAGGTACTAGAAGTATCCAAAGGAGCAACGGCTGCAGAAATTAAAAAAGCTTACCGTAAAAAAGCCATGCAGTTTCACCCGGATAAAAATCCAGGAGATTCTTCGGCTGAGGAAAAATTTAAAGAAGCAGCTGAGGCTTACGAGGTACTTAGCGACGATAACAAAAAAGCACGTTACGATCAATACGGACACGCAGGTGTTGGTGGCGCAGCAGGTGGTGGCTTTGGTGGCGGAGGTATGTCTATGGACGATATCTTCTCTCACTTTGGCGATATCTTTGGCGGCGGAGGCGGTGGCTTCGGCGGTTTTGGTGGCTTTGGTGGTGGCGGAAGCCGTCAGCGCGTTAACAAAGGGTCAAACCTTAGAGTTAAAGTAAGCCTTACGCTAAACGAGATTTTAAACGGCGTTGAGAAAAAAATCAAGGTTAAAAAATACGTTTCTTGTTCGCACTGTAGCGGTTCGGGTGCAGAGGGCGGTGCTTCGCATAGCACTTGTACCACTTGTAACGGATCAGGCCAGGTAACCCGTATTTCAAACACCATTTTGGGTCAAATGCAAACCGCATCGCAATGTCCTACTTGTAACGGTGAAGGAAAAATAATCACCAACAAGTGTAAACATTGTCATGGAGAAGGTATTGAGAAGGAAGACGAAGTAATTACCATCAACATTCCAGCAGGAGTTGAAGAAGGTATGCAACTTTCTGTTTCAGGTCGTGGTAATGCAGCCCGCAGAGGCGGTGTTAATGGTGATATGTTGGTGTTAATTCACGAAGAAGAGCACGAAGATTTAGTTCGCGACGGAAGAGATTTACTATACAATGCCTTTGTTAGCATTCCCGAAGCTACTTTAGGAGCTCCAGTTGAGATTCCTACCTTAGAGGGTAAAGTAAAAGTGAAAATAGAAGCCGGAACACAACCAGGTAAAGTTTTACGCCTACGCGGAAAAGGTTTACCAGAAGTGAATGGATACGGCCGCGGTGACTTATTGGTACAAATCAATGTTTGGATACCAAAGGCACTAAGCAAAGACGAGAAAAAGGCCATGGAAAAAATGGGCGAGTCTGATAGTTTTGCGCCAAAACCAAGCTCGCAAGAGAAAGGTTTCTTTAGTCGCATGAAAAACATGTTTGAGTAATATATTCAATCCATTATATGAGGGACTGCATTTATTTGTAGTCCCTTTTTTTATACTTAGGCGGCTCAATCTGGCTTTCCGCTATAGCACATTACTTTTGGGCTATGTTTAGCTAAGCCGTGCGTGTGCTTCCTGCGGTCGCATCCGCCAGCCAAGCTGCACAAAGCCCCAAAGCAATGCGGCTGCCGCTTCAATCCAGGCCGACGGAACCATACCTTTGGCTCGTGTGCGAATTCTTTTCCTTCGTTTCAATAATCCGAAGTAGTAATGCTTTACAATTTTGCCTCATCGCGCGGTACAAAGCAATCTCAAGGTAAGCAGCAAAGCAAGGTGCCTTAAGATGGCCGCACTCCTCGCCATGATGAGTGTAGGTAAATATCTCAGACCCATAATTCCAACCTTTACTGTGTGCAATACTTTCGATAAAGCCAACAATTCATCAGAAGCAATACACAAATGCTACGAGTAAATTATTATCACTAAAGATGCGTTGCGCTGGGTAAAGAGTCGATTGTTTTGGTCTCCGAACGCTTTTTTTACCTGCCCGAATAGAATATTTTAATAAAAGAAGCATTGCGCAAATGCCACGATTGATAATTATGTTATTCGGACAAAGAATTTTCACCTGCGACTAAATTATTATCGCTAAAGATGCGTTGCGCTGAGTAAAGAGTCGTTTATTTCTGTCTCCGAGTAGTTTTTTACATGCCTGGAAGGAGAGTGTTCGAGAATAATTTAAGTTAATTAATATTACACAAAGCTAGTGTGCTATTATTTTGATAAATGTGTAGAGCAGGGGAAGCTCTAATTATAGTAATTATAAATATCGGCACAAGGTAATAGGCTGCCTTCATCAAAAATTTTATGTGTATCGTTAATATCAAATGAAAATATGTAAACTACTTCGTTTTTTAATAATGCGCTATTTTGCAATGCATCAATTGCTATCTTGAAATGTTGATAGCGATCGTTTTCGTTGTTTACACGTTTTCGGCTTATACCAAATTCACTAATCAATATAGGTTTGTTTGTGTTCTCAGTTATCTTAGAGAGGATGCGATGGGGTATTTCATTGGCTTCAGATTGATCGTTTACAAGTTTAGGATAATAGTGTGTGCCTATTTTGTCGGCATATTGTAAGTAGTCGGTCTCATTTTTGTTGGTTTTACCTGCGAGAAAGCGTAAGAAGTATCCTGGATCAACCACATTTACACGTTTTCGTGTGCCAAATTCCCAGTTGCTTAATTGATTATCTAATGATAAAGAAGCAGTAATAACCTTTGGAGCTTCTTGTCCTTTAAAAGTTGCGTTAATTTGCTCCTTAGTAATTTTTAATAACTGTCCGTATTTATTAAAACCTTCTTCAATTTTATTTAAGCCTTGCATAAACACTACATCCTCTGATTGGGTGTGCTCATTGATAATAATACCAGGTTGCTTGTTTTTATTAATTATAATATCGCCATTAAAGCCGAAATTAGGTTCGTTAAAAACTTCTATGCCTAATAATTTAGCATCCTGTGCTTTTACTTCGGCTAAAATATTTTTTAGAAATAGGGTATAGCTCTCTAAATCAATGCTCGAGAAACGATAACTCGCCTTGGTGTTTAAAAATGGAACTTTCCGCTCGTTAGGGGGGAATAGCTCTTTGGCTTTATACAAAGCTATATATACTTGCAATCCGAGACAATTGGCATATTTTATATCATCAATAACCTGTGGAATGGCTTGGCTATTTTTAGGTCCACTAAGTCTCACATACTTAGCTCCGGACTCTTTAATTAAACGGAGAATCTGCTTACGATCATCAGCTTTCTTTTTAAAATCGAGGTTCATTCGGGTAACTCCGAGTTCAAAATCGATCTGTTTTTGCGATACCGCTTGCTGCATTAATGCCCAATAGCAGCAAATAATAAGAAGGATGTGTTTATGTGATACCATACTTTGTGCCTTAATATTGTTTATGCTAAAATAGCTGTATTTTTTATGTCATAAATGTGTTGCAGGACTCTTGTTGTGCTTGGGAGTTTTTATATTTATAGAGTTTGCCTATCTAAGTAGATGTGTTCAGAAGAAGCAACAGAGCACGTGGCTTACGGGGTGAAGCGGCATCCTTTGCGAGCCCCTTATGGCGAGTAAAGATATAGCGGAAAACCCGACCCCGATTTTATAGTGGTATTATTTGAATAGTTATTGTTGGAGGGGGAAGCCCCAAAAACAAAAAAAAGCTACCTCGGAGTGAGATAGCTTTTGGTTTCATATGTGAAATATATTTTATAGCTGTTTTGTAGTTAGTAAGAAGCGGCTTCTGACCACTAAATAAAAACTACCTGCCTATTCAATTACTTTTAGCTCTTTACCTATTTTAATGAAAGCGGCAATGGCTTTATCGAGGTGTGCTTGCGTGTGTGCTGCCGAAATTTGAATTCGGATGCGGGCTTGATCTTTAGGTACCACAGGGTAAAAGAAGCCGATTACATAGATGCCTTCGTCTAATAACTTAGCAGCAAACTCTTGCGATAGTTTTGCATCGTAAAGCATTAGGGCAACAATGGCCGAGTTGGTTGGCTTAATATCGAAACCTGCTTCAACAATTTTGTTTTTAAAGTACGATGCATTGTTAATAACTTGATCGCGAAGCTCGGTTGATTCGCTTAACATGGTAAATACTTCGTTGGCTGCACCTACAATGGCAGGGGCCAATGAGTTTGAGAATAAATAAGGGCGAGAACGCTGACGAAGCATATCGATAATTTCTTTTTTACCGGTTGTGAATCCGCCTAAAGCGCCACCAAGTGCCTTGCCTAATGTGCTGGTGATGATATCAACACGATCCATAACATTGTGGTACTCGTGTGTTCCGCGACCAGTTTTACCAATAAAACCAGAACCATGACTATCGTCAACCATTACCAAACAGTTGTACTTATCGGCCAAATCGCAGATAACATCTAACTTGGCAATATCGCCGTCCATTGAGAATACGCCATCGGTAACAATAATACGGTAACGCTGATCTTGTGCTTTTATTAATTGTTGCTCCAAATCGTCCATGTTGGCGTGCTTGTATCTGTAACGCGCAGCCTTACATAAACGAACGCCATCGATAATTGAAGCGTGGTTTAATTCATCAGAAATAATGGCATCTTCGGCAGTAAATAAAGGTTCAAATACTCCACCGTTAGCATCGAATGCAGCAGCATAAAGAATGGTGTCTTCCATACCAAAGAAATCGGCAATTTTAGCTTCAAGCTGTTTGTGGATATCTTGAGTACCACAAATAAAACGAACCGACGACATACCGTATCCGTGTGTATCCATAGCTTTTTGGGCTGCGCTTACAATGCGAGGATGCGAGGATAAACCTAGGTAGTTATTGGCACAAAAGTTAAGAACCTCTTCGCCAGTGCTTACTTTAATTGCAGCGCCTTGTGCAGTGGTGATGATGCGTTCGTTTTTATACAAACCTGATTCTTTGATATTTTCGATTTCGGTTGATAGGTAATCTTTAAAATCTCCGTACATATCTGATGTTATTAATTTTAATTTGCAGCAAATTTAGAAAGCTTAGTCTTAAAAAAGAATGACTTTTAAATAATTATTTACGTGTATTGTTGTTCTTTTTTCTAAATCGTTTTCGCCACAAAAGATAACCACTCAATACCACCAAAGCACTGATTATACCCGATAGTGGTACAATTAAAATATAAAACATACCCAATACATCTTGGAATATCCTGCCGGTGTGTATCTCAAGCGATAGGTTCCATAGCGATATTGGTGAGGCCTTTATAATGTTATTGGGCATTGGAGGAAAGGCCTTGTTATGATGCAAGGGTAGGGCGCCTCTATCGTAGTCGATCATGTACTGCGAGCCATCAGTATTGGTAATTACTCCTGTTATTTTATGATCGCCCACAGGACGACACGAACTCTTACCTTTATATAGTTCAGATTTTGCATAGTTATAAATATCAGGATGGGAGGGATGCCATAAATATAAACCACTGAACGATGCGACTAAATATGCGCCATTTCCAAACGGTTCAAGTGTATTGATGCCCATAACGCTAACAGGTGGCTGCACTTCAAAAGGACGAGGTAGCCACTCGTTGGCAAACATATAATGGGTGCCTTCGGATGTTGATAGTATAAATATACCTTCTTGCCTATCGTAACAAAAGTCTCTAAGCTTATCGTGCCAAGGGTTGGGCTGATCGAGGTGGGAATACCTAATGGGTTTTGTTTTGCTATTTACAATACTTATTAATAATGGCGGACGTAAAAACATGCCGGTAATAAACAGTATCAATAATGCAATATAGGTCCACCTGCCTAGGTAATTGTGCCACATTAACGACCACCGATTGGTTTTAACCAGTGCAGTCACTGATTTTTCATTACGCTTCCTTTTCTTAATCCAGCTGGGAAATATAAAGTATACAATGCCCGTAAGTGATAAAACTAATGTGATGAGGCCCAATAAACCTACAAACAGTTTGCCAGGTAGCCCGAATATTTCGCCAGAGTGAATTTGCCACGTAGTTTTAAATAGACTTACTTCGTTTTTGTAGTTCGGAGGTTCATGTAATTGTTGTTTGTTTAGTTCTGTGTAGATGCCTTTATCTGCTCCCTTATAGAGATGAGATCGGGTTAATGCAAATAGGGTATCGCCTATGCTTTCAATGGCAACAAATCGCGCGTTGCGGTCTTCAGTATTCAGTTTGTGCCATGCTTGCTTTTGCCAATTGTATGTATATAGTCCAAACAAGGTAGCGGCATATAGTTGATTGGTACTGGTGTAATGTATATCAAAAATCTTTTTGTTATCTATCCCTTTAGGAAAACCTGAGTTAAAATTGCGATAATTAATAAAGCTTGAATCGGTAAGCCATACGCCTATATTGCCGTACACTAAAATACTATCGGCATTTATAATTAGGTTGCCTTTTAATGCTGCATTGTTCCAGTTGGTGTAATTAAAACTTTTAGGTAGCAAATTTCTATTCACATCTATTGATGAGAATACATCTCGATGATTCATGAATATACCCGTAATGCTATAATACAGTAACAGGAACGAGATGATTAAGCCCGGCCATTTATGGCATTTCTTATAAAACTTAGTGAATCTCTTATTGAATTCTTTCATTGAGCTTATTCTAAAAATATATGCCAAAAGTACAATTGCTTTATGGAATTGTATTACTGAGTTTTATAAAAAAGCACTCTGTTGCTTAAAAGGAGTGTTTTGCATTTGTATATTTTACTTAACTTTTTTTAAGTGAAACTTAACTTTTTGTTAACTATATTTATTGTGTTGCTATTAATTAATATCTCTAGAGACCAGATTGTATTAATACCATAGAAACGTCTATCCCTAATGCAATTGTACTTCAATGGCAATTAAATTTTATTAATCGTCTTTCTTAAAAGACCTAAAAAATTTAGTTATGGAAGTAAAAAAAGCACCCCACGCAGATTTGGAAAAACGTAAATCAATGTTTCTTCAAATAGGATTTGTTCTTGTATTAGCATTAGTATTGGTGGCCTTTGAATGGTCGTCGTATAGTGTGAATGTTCCAGATGAATTTGAAGTGAATGGTGATGAAATAGCAGATGTTATCATCCCAATTACGTATCCTAAGGATGCAACTCCGCCACCACCACCTCCCAAAACAATTATTGATATCATAAACTTAGTTGATGATAATACCATTATTGAGGATGATAATTTAGAATTTACTACAGAGTCTAACGAGGATATTGTGTTTGACATACCAATAATTGAAGAAACTCGCGATGATAGTATTTTTATTATAGTAGAGAAAATGCCAAGTTTCCCGGGTGGTAACAGTGCATTACGACAGTATTTAGGTGATGCCGTTCAATATCCGAGTACAGCTATTGATAATCAGATACAAGGAAAAGTATACGTTTCTTTTGTAGTAAGTAAAACCGGAGAAGTTAAAGATGTTACCCTATTAAGAGGAATTCACCCCTCTTTAGATACTGAGGCGCTTAGGGTAGTTCAATCAATGCCAAGGTGGGAACCAGGAGAACAGCGAGATAAAAAAGTAAATGTGTCTTATACTGTTCCAATAAACTTCTCATTAAGATAGCTTAACATTTTTTAAGGAATTCAATATAGCCTTGTTTACCTGATGTTTGAGTCGTAAAATAGTGTATTATTAAATTCTGAATCCTTGATTTGGAAAAAATTAGGTGTCTATTGTACTTTTTTAAATAGAAAGTTCTATTTTTATGACCTGAAATTTTTTTAGGGTAAAATAAAATTTACTAAATGAGCTGTTATAGCTTATTTATAGGCATCAAAAAACAAAATTAATTATGGAAGTAAAAAAGTCGCCAAAAGCGGATCTTGAAAACAAGAAATCAGTTTTCATGCAGGTCGGTTTGGTAGTCGTTTTAGCCCTTATTCTTATTGCGTTTGAGTGGTCTACTACAGATGTAGATGCGAGTCAATTTGCAATGATGGAAGATGTAGAGGCTGAGGAAGAGATTGTTCCTATCACTAGACAGGAAGAAGTTAAACCACCACCACCACCACCACCACCAAAAGTTACTGATGTATTAAACATTGTGGATGATGATGTTGAGCTTGATGAAGAGCTTGATATTGAAGATTCTGAGGTGGATGAGGACATGGAGATTGAGTTTGACATGGACTTAGAAGAAGAGGAGACAGAAGATGCTCCAGTATTCTTTATCGTGGAAGAGATGCCTGAATTCCCAGGTGGAGACTTAGAATTAAGAAAATATATTGCTCAATCGGTTAAGTACCCAGTAATTGCACAAGAAAACGGTATTCAAGGTCGTGTTTATGTACAATTTGTTGTAAGTACTAAAGGAGCAGTTGAGCAAGTAAAAGTTGCCCGTGGTGTTGATCCAAACCTTGACAAAGAAGCTATTCGCGTAGTTCAGTCAATGCCGAAATGGAAACCAGGTAAGCAACGTGGTAAAGCTGTAAAAGTATCTTATACTGTGCCTATTAACTTCGTGTTACAATAGTAATAAGATTCATAATATTTAAAAGAGGTCATCCTAGGATGACCTCTTTTTTTATGCATTTATATTAAAGTAAACCGAAAGGTATAAACAATAGATTTTTAGTATTTTAAAAACACTATCTTTGCTCTGATTTAAAGAGATTAAATGGGAAAACACATATCTACATCTCAGGAAAGAGAAAAAGTAATTTTAGTAGGGATCAAAACCCCTGATATAACAAGTACTCAGTTAGAAGAGTATTTGGATGAGTTGGCATTTTTAGCTGAAACCGCAGGTGGAATTCCTGTGAAAAGATATACTCAAAACTTAACCATGCCCGATAATAAATATTTTGTGGGAAGTGGTAAGTTGGATGAAATACTTGAAGGAGTAAAAGTGCACGAGGTAGCATCGGTAATTTTTGATGATGAATTAACACCATCGCAACTCCGTAACTTAGAACGTGAACTTAAGGTGAGAATATTAGATAGAACAAATCTTATTCTCGACATATTCGCGAAGAATGCAAAAACAGCAGCCGCAAAAACGCAAGTTGAGTTGGCACAATATCAATATTTATTGCCTCGATTAACGCGTATGTGGACTCACCTAGAGCGCCAACGTGGAGGTATTGGAATGCGTGGCCCTGGTGAAAAGGAGATTGAAACAGATAGACGTATTATTCGTGATAAATTAGCCAAGCTGAAGCAAGACCTTGTAAAAATTGATAAGCAAAAATCAACACAACGTAAAAATAGAGGAAAACTAGTTAGGGTTGCTCTGGTAGGGTATACCAATGTGGGTAAAAGTACTTTAATGAATACGCTGAGTAAGTCTGATGTACTGGCCGAAAATAAGTTATTTGCCACACTAGATACTACTGTTAGGAAAGTGGTGATTGGTAATTTACCATTTTTAGTAGCTGATACAGTTGGTTTTATACGTAAGTTACCCCACCATTTGGTTGATTCCTTTAAATCGACATTGGATGAAGTTCGTGAAGCCGATATCTTAATTCATGTGGTTGATGTATCGCATTCTGGATTTGAAAATCAAATTGAAATTGTAAATCAGACCCTTCGTGAGTTAGATAAAACGGAGAAGAAGATGATTATGGTATTCAATAAAATTGATGCCTACTCTTATACAAAAAAGGAGGAAGACGATTTAACACCAGTTACGCAAGACAATTTATCATTAGATGATTTAAAGAAAACTTGGATGGCCAAAGGTGTTGATACTGTATTTATTTCTGCAAAGAATAAGGATAACTTGGATGCCTTTAAAGAAATTGCCTACAATGAGGTACGTAAAATACACACGGCTCGGTTTCCATTTAACGACTTCTTGTATCCTAATATAAATCCATTGGATTTAATAGAAGACTAAAATATTTGTCTCATCCCTTAAGTTATAGGGGTGAGATATTTTTTGAGTTTTAGTAAGCATCACTTTTCAACACCTCACTAGGTAATATATTAAAGGTCTTTTTAAATACGTTGGTAAAGTTTCCTATGGAAGAATATCCCAATTTAAAGGCCACCTCCGATACGGGACTTCCTTTAAGTAAAAACTCCATTCCTGCATCCATTTTAATTCTCAGAATATTGTTATAATAGGAATCTCCCATTATAGTCTTAAAAATGCGTTGGAACTTACTCATACTCATTCCGAGTATTTTAGACGCTTCCTCGATATTAGGAATGTTACCTATATTGCCATAAATATTTCCCATAAAGTTATTTAGCTTGGCTAAATCATTCGGATGAATTGATGATTTTACTTTTTGGGTATTAATATTTCTAAGCACGTCAGTAAACAGGAGATAAATTAGCTCGATGCTTTTAATTTCCAGGTAAGGCAGTAATATTTCATCCTTACTATCTAAATGATTTCGAATTAGAGTAGTTACCAAACTAGAAGTTGAAGTTGTGGATATATTCAGATATAGATTGTTGGTATACTTAAGGTTCTCTAATATTTGGGTAGGAAACGATATCGCCTTGTTAATCTTTTCGAACCATGATTTGCTGAAATGTACAAATAATAGATTGCATTGAATATTGGGTAACCAGAGTTTCCGTCGGTAATTATTTCTTGTAAATATTACAGCGCCATGTTCTAAAGTGTTATCATCAGAATTAGTTTGGTTTGCAATGCGTTCAGATATATTATGAAAAAGGAAATATTCAGTAGGCTCTGTATCATTAAATCCCCATTGAATAAGTAAGGGTTGATTTAGAACGAAATCAAAAACATATAGGTGTAAATCATCATGCAAATGATAGGTTAGTATTTGGCCAGTGCCATATATGGATTTAATGTTATGTGCGAACTCATCTGTACTATCGCACATTTTGTCTAAAAAATGACTTAAGCTATTCTCCTCATTAAAATGGAAGTTCATATTTATTCAGTGAAATTATATAATGACATGATTTCATAAATATATGAACAATCTCCATAAACCTCAAGGAGGTGAAACCCCATATATTTGTAATGTAAATTAAAACGAGGAAATATGAATACTAAAATTTTATTATTCAGTTTGCAGGTCATGATCGTAATGCTTACCTCATGTACTAGCACAAAAGTTGTATCAGATGTTAACGATACTTATGATTTTAACAAAGTTAAATCGTTTTCCTTGGCATACAATGATGAAAAAAGTAGCCAACAAACCAATGATCTAAATAAAGATCGTATTGAGAAAGCTATTATCAAAGAATTAGAGGGTCGAGGCCTTAAACTCGTATCTGAGAATCCGGATGTAGAATTGCATTATTTTACAAAAGTTGAGTTAGAAAAAGATGTGTATGTAAGTGGATCAATGACTGGCAGTGGTTATGGTAGAGGTGCATATAGAGGTATGAATGCAATGGGGTCAAAATCTGCATCAGTAGAAACCACAACGCATGGTTTTATAGTAGTGGAAATGATTGACGCCGAACTTGGCGATATGATATGGTACTCTTATGGAGAAAGAGAAGTGAATAACAATTCTGTTGGAAAAAATGCAACTGAAAAGATTCAGACGGCAGTAGAAAAAATTATGGAGCCGCTTCCAATAAAGAAATTGCAGTAATGTAGGCTGAATGAGCTACTCGTATCTTTTTAATTAGTGAGCAAACTATTTGTTTGTGAGTTAAAACTATAATCGAAAACTTAAATGATAACATATAATGAAATACAATATTAGAACCATATTTATTGCTTTAACTCTTGTGTTATTTGCGATAACAGAACTAAGTGCTCAACAAGATACGTCAGCTGCGCCAGTTGCTGCAAGTACACCAGGTCAACCAGCCGCACAGCCAGCACCAGTTGCCACTACTACTTCTATTGCAAAGGGATTAGGATTATTTGTTTTTCCTGGTGAAGGGCAAACACAAGAAATGCAAGATGCCGATGAAATGTCGAGTTATAAGTGGGTTATGGAGCAAACTGGCTATGACCCAATTAATCCGCCTCAAATACAAGCTAAAGAAGTGGATACTTCATTGGATGGGTCTGCAGTAGTAGGTGGCGCAAAAGGAGCCGCAGCAGGAGCTGCTATTGGTGCAATTGCAGGCGATGCAGGTAAAGGAGCCGCTATAGGAGCAGTTGCAGGAGGTTTAGCTGGTAGAAGAGCTAGAAAGTATGGCGATCATGTTGAAAAGCAGCATAATGAGCAGGAAGTAGCTGCTCAGAAAGCTAAAATTTTAGATGATTTTAAAAAGGCATTTTCAGCAAGTATGGAAGCTAAAGGCTATACAGTTAAGTAATATTTCAGTTATTTCATAAAGGGTATAAAATAAGAAAGGCTCACAATTATGTGAGCCTTTCTTATTTTATTATTCTGAGATAGGTTTATTTTACCAAACCTTCTTTAATCATATATTCCGCAATTTGAACAGCATTTAATGCAGCCCCTTTTTTAATTTGATCTGCTACACACCAAAATGCAATACCATTTGGGTTTGAGATATCTTTACGGATACGACCCACAAAAACATCATCACTTCCTGCTAAATGAAGCGGTAATGGATATTCGTTTTCCTCTGGTTTATCCATAACAGTGATACCTTCTGTTTTCTCACATTCAGCTTTAAAAGCTTCAGGGGTAACAGGCGATTCTGTTTCGGCCCAAATAGCTTCAGAATGTGCACGCATTACTGGTACACGAACTGTTGTAGCACTTACTTCAATATCCGAATGCATAATTTTCTTCGTTTCATTATACATTTTCATTTCCTCTTTTGTATATCCATTATCGGTAAATACATCCACATGAGGAATTACATTGAATAGCAACTGGTGGGCAAATTTGTCAACGGTTAAATCATTTCCAGCTGCAAAATCTTTTACTTGCTGCAATAATTCTTCCATCCCTGATGCACCTGCACCACTAGCCGATTGGTATGATGAAATATGAACTCGTTTGATATGAGATAAATTCTCTAATGCTTTTAGAGCAACCACCATTTGGATAGTCGTACAATTGGGATTTGCAATAATATTACGCGGACGATCCTTGCAATCTTCAGCATTTACTTCAGGTACAACCAATGGCACATCAGCGTCCATTCTAAATGCACTTGAGTTATCAATCATAACTGCTCCGTGCTTTGTAATGGTATCTGCATAATCCTTTGAAATACCACCTCCTGCTGAAGTTAAAGCAATATCAATGTCTTTAAAATCATCATTGTGCTGTAATTCTTTCACAGTAATTTGTTTGCCCTTAAATGTATAAACGTTTCCTGCACTTCGTGCTGATCCAAAAAGAACCAGTTCGTCTAACGGAAAATTACGCTCTTCCAACACCTTCAAAAATTCTTGTCCTACTGCGCCACTCGCACCAACTACTGCTACTTTCATTTTCTGACTACATCTTTTTTTAGTTGAATTATTAAGTATAATCTTTTGATTATTAATCAATATCAACTATTTTAAATTATTAATTAATTTTTGTTGTGATTATAAAATGGGAATAAACTCATTTTATGTTGGTGATGATGATGATATTTATCATGCAAAAATAACTATTTTACCTTAAACCTAAACCTATGAAGCTTCTTTTTTTCACGCTTTTATTCTTTCCGTATATACTTAACGCCCAATTTTCAGAAGCATGGAACTACCCTAATTTATCATCACAATCAAACTGGAGTGGCGACCTTGAAAAGTTCAAGATATATACAGCCGGAAAGCTCCAGTTAAATGCCCCTGCAGTTACTTCAGATGCTTATATATTTAGACCGAGTGAAGCCATTAATAATGCAAAATGGCAATTTGATGTTAGTATGGCTTTTAATCCATCAGCATCAAATTATATGAAAGTTTATTTGATAAGCAGTACTCAATATATATCTGAGAATACTGAAGCGTACTATGTAATGATTGGTAACACTGCCGATGAAATTTCGCTTTGGAAATTAGTGAATGGCAAGAATACTAAAATTGTTGATGGACAGGATAAAATAATTGCAGAAAATATTAACGATATATCAATATCTGTTGAGCGCGATGCTATTGGTAATTGGAGTTTAAGTGGCAATGTTAATGGCATAGTAATAGATGCTTTACAGGTATTTGATGATGAGATTAAGGGTAGTTCTTATTTTGGTTTGTACTGTAAATATACCTCCACCCGCAGTGCTAAAATGTTGTTTGAGGGTATCGAAGTAGAAGGGGATGCTTTTGTAGATGATGAAAAGCCGTATGTAAAATCTCATACCTTATTAAATGGAACTACGATTCAGATCATTTTTAACGAAAGCATCATTTTGCCGAGGGAGTTATCTGATTTATTTATATTGCCACATCAAATTCAAGTAGAATCTTATACAATTGATTCTAACATTCTGACCCTTCAATTGAATGATTATCTGCCTGACACTAAAGATGGAAGTATCGCGATAAAAGGGATACAAGATTTGTTTGGTAATACTATGGATGAGGAATATTTGTCCTATTCATATAACAGAATTGCGGTATCTGGTACCGAGGTATTAAACGCTAAAGCACTACTTATATATTTTTCACAAAGCTGCGAGCTTGATTCTATCCCGCAAATTACTTCTAATGACTTGCAGTTTACAGCTGAATTCAATTCAGATACAAGTCTGCTTTTGAAAAGTGCGAATCAATTCACATCAGATTTTAATTATGATTTCTCAATTAACAAGATATATAGTACCAATGGGGATGTAATACTACCATCAACTATTCAGTTTAACTATTATCAGCCCAAGCGATATGATGTTGTGTTTAATGAGATAATGATTGACCCAAGCCCAAGTATGGGACTGCCAGAGGAAGAATATATTGAACTTTTTAATAATACTGATAAAGCAATAAGCCTAAAAGACTGGTTCTTAGATGTCAATGCTAAGGAAAAGGTTCTGCCTGATGTAAATATACTTCCTCAGCAGCATTTAATATTAGTTGATAATGAAGGTGCTTATGTAACATCAGATAATATTATAGGAATTAGTGGTATGCCTAGTCTTAATAATACCAGTGGTGAAATTGTTCTTAAACATAGGGAAGGTTTAGTAGTGGATGCCATAAGATACCCTTTTGCGAAAAAAGAGGATACTTTTAAAAATGATGGCGGTTGGTCCATTGAGAGAGTTGATGTAAATAATTACCAGAATTATGGCGATAATTGGCAGTATTCAATGGCCTTGAATGGAGGAACTCCAGCAACGCAAAACTCTGTGTTTGATAGTAACCCAGATCATATTTATCCATCAGTTAAAAATATAGCTTGGCATACTGATTCGCTTTTTAGCATCACTTTTTCGGAGGCAATGAAACCAGAAGCGATCTCAGAACTTAAAGTCGCAAATATTGAGTCTTATTCCGTAAGCTTTGATTCTGTATTTATGGATAGATTAGATATCCATATAGAGCAACAACTAATCCTGAACGAGATCCACTCCCTTAAATTTGAAAACCAGCCCACTGACTTGGCAATGAATAAACTGTTAGATCTCTATAAGTTAAGATTGGCAGTTCCTGTAATGCCCGATAGTTTAGATATTATTTTTAATGAGATTTTATTTAATCCATATACTGAGGGCTCTGATTTTGTTGAGGTGTTTAATAAGAGTAATAAGGTATTTAATCTAGATTCGTTAAAAATAGCCCGCTTAAATTCAGATGGTGTCCCTGACAAATTGTATTCCTTTACAGATAATGGCAAACTTTTCTTCCCAGGTGATCATTTGGTAATTTGTAATGATTCATCAACAATTAAATCGCAGTATAAAAACGTAGATGCGGAATTGTTGATAGAAACATCCATGCCAGGTTTACCTGATGATGGAGGTTATATTGTATTGTGTAACTATAGGGGAGAAGTGATTGATGCTTTTAGTTATACAGAGGATATGCATTTTGCATTATTGAGTGATAATGAGGGTGTATCTTTGGAGCGGATTAGCTATGCAGCACATACCAATGATGTGAATAATTGGCACTCGGCCTCAGGAGAAAGTGGTTATGGTACCCCCACGCAAGTGAACTCTCAGATACTGACAGAGGCAATTTCAGATAGTGATAAAAACTTTTGGCTAACAGAGCAGGAGTTTAGTCCGAATAGCGATGGGCATAATGATGTTTTACAGATAAATTACAATGTTAAAGATAATGGCTGGATGGCTTCGATTCGTGTTTATGATGATATGGGCCGTTTGGTTGATAAACTTATTGATGGTGATTTAATGGCTCCTAATGGATTTGTAACTTGGGATGGAACAGATGCTAATCATTATAAATCACAGCTTGGTATATATATCGTATTTATTCATTTTTATCATCCCGATGGCAGAGTGGAGGATGAGAAACTAGTGGCTGTTTTAACTGCGGGGGCAATATAATATTTAGTGCTTATTCTTTAGCAATAGGACCTATATAGCGAGTGGCTATTACAATATTATCGGCATAACGCTTCATAGCCTGAGGGAAATTAGCAGTTGTTCGATGTAAGTTTAGTTGTACATATTGGGGTTTTAAATCCTCGATGTTTCTAAAACGCATATTGCTAGCTCTAGATTGTAAAATTCCATTAATCCAGAAACGGACTTCACCATTACTTTTACCAGGAGTATTTAGGTATAAACCAATTTAGTAACAGTACCATTGATCGAATTTAATATAAAGATATGGATCACCATAAATTGAAAAGCGATAAGGTTTATCACCTGCTTCAGGATTGCTCACTGTAATTTTACCCAACTCAGCAACTGATTTATCAGCTTCTGGATGGTAGCTATAAAGATGTCCGAACCATAAATATCCATCATTCGCTTCAGGCTTTTGAGAAGGGCCCCAGCCTACAAATTGACAAGAGGCTGCATACCAATTGGTACCATCGCATGGTTCATTTAGTCCTGATGCCCCCTGTTCATTGTATATGCCAAATCCTTTTACACCAACCCCTTCCATTCCATCTCCAGGGTGAAAGCTTTTATCGTACTTTAAATACATCCGAATAAAATATCCTTGTCTCACTTCTTTGTGGGCGGCATCAGGAATGGGGTATCTGCATGTTGGTCCATTTTCTCCTTCTTGCCAGGTGTGCAATGCTCCATATTTGCTTTCTAATGCAGCACTAGCAGTTATATCAACATTGTTTTTGTACCTATCCTCTTCTGTGTAAATATTTACTTCGCCATTTTCGAAATCATCTGCGCTAAGCACGTACTCATTACTTTCAATGTCTACATCGTTATTATAGCCCGCAGCAATGCCATAATTAATCCCTGTTGACAAGCCTTCATTGTAAAAGGGAGGTAGAGGAGTATTTGATTTACTCTTTTTACAAGTTGTTAAGGCAAGAAAACTTAGAAAGACTAATACTATAATATTTGGTGCAAGTTTCATCTTAATAAAATAATGCTTTAGCGCTTGCTTGTCAACTAATAATATATTGGTGTTATATTTCGCTGTACGTTATACATGCATGGCACGCATTGTTAATATATTTAAAAGTACTTTATCCACTTGTTGCTACTTTGGCGTTTGTAGTTAGAGAAGTATTTAGTAGGGAAATATAAAGCAATGGATAGTGTAATTGTAAGTGCCCATATTTGCCAAATATGGTTAAACCCAAAATATTCACCTTGCTGGGTGCCATATATTGCAGTAAGTATTTTATACAATGTTAAGAGTACATATAAATGAAATATGTAAAAGAACATTGGTGCTGAGCCATATGTTTTTAAGGCTGTGGTAAACTTATTATTCATGTTTTCAAACCACGCTAAAAGTAAACAGCCAATTCCAATGGTTAATAATAAGAAGTCGAGTGAAGGTGGATATTTGGTATAATTTATAAATGACATAAGAGTTTTAACAAACGTTTCTTGAAATTCAAAAGGAAGCGTTTCTCCATACATATTAAAATACCTGAATACAAAAAGCATGAATAAGCAGCTTAAGCCAATATATACTAGGCTAATTTTTCTGGTATTTGATGTTATAGTTTTACCAAATAAAGGTCCTGCAAAATAACCCAATAGAATTACGCCAATCCAAGGCAGTACAGGGTAGGATGCTTTAATAGTTAATATCTCATTGTTAATTAAAAATCCTCTATCGTGTAAAATTGCCCATATAGTATATCCAGTTTCATCAGGAGAAAATGAAATAGGAACCAATAGATTATGTCCAAAAACTATTAGGGCGCCTAATGTACCAATCCATTTTCTATCTAGTTTGCACAATGCAGCAAGGCATATCATACTAATACCTATTGCCCAAATAACTTGTAGGTACAATACCTGATAGTCTCCAAACCAAGAGAAGTTAATAATAGTAATCTCTAGTAAAACCAAGAATAGCCCTCGTTTAAATAAAAAGGCACTAGCTGAGCGCGATGGTTTTTGAGCAGGATTGGCGTATAGCCATGCAGATAATCCTGTTAAGAAAACAAATATTGGAGCGCATAGATGGGCCGTTATTCGTGTAAAAAACAATGTTGGATGTGTATCGTCAATATCTAATGGGTCGAGAATTTTCACATGGTAAAAGAATCGCTCTCTTACGTGGTCTAATAGCATTAGTAGCATTACTAGGCCTCTTAATATATCTATTGATGCAATTCTGCTTACGGCAGGTGTATTGGTTTTATTCATTTAATGTAATTGATAAAAGGACAAACTATTAACTAGCGGTTTTCTTATTTATTAAGGTGTAATTTGTATTCTGTTTTTTGATACTACAACAATTATTAGAACACTTTGAGCACTTTCGGTTATAAAAATGTAAGCCAGCCAGTAAGCTAGCTGCTATATACAAAGGAAATATAGCTACATCAAAAAATATTAGGTGTTCATTAATTATTAGTAAGCTTATCATGCCAAATAACAAATAAAGAGAGATGCTAATCCAATTTTTTGAAGAGCTCTTTGCTGAAAAATAGACCGCAATAAACGATATAGCCAAAAAGATAAAATCAACTACCTTCCACCATATTGGAGCAGTGGCACAGCAGCTCGAAGTACATGCTTGAGCAATAAATATAAAAGGTGTTGTTATGCAATGTATTAAACATAGAGTTGAACTTGCTATGCCAATAGAATCAGCCGATACGATTGTTTTAATGGATCTATTAATCATAGCTCAGCATTGCTTAATAATGAGTATAGGTTTTCTTTTATTTCTGTTTCATTTAAATTGGTTCCTATAAAAACAAGGGTACTTTCTTTTACTTCATCGCTATTCCATAAACTGCCTTGTGTTATCTGATAATCATTGCCAACAGATTGAATAATTAGTTTATGTTTCATGTCCTCAATACACAAAATGCCTTTTACTCTGAGGATTGATAGAGGATTGAGAAACATAAAATTATCAAACCACATGGATATCCTTTCCATGTTAAAATATCCAGGAATTTTATAGGATAGGGTTTGTACTGTGTGAGAATGGTTCTGTGTTTTTTTTATCAAGCTAAGTTTACTAAAATCAGAAATTGAATCTTCAAGTTTATTCACCTTAAACATTTCACAATTAAGAATCTTAGTTGCATCAACTTTGCCATGTGTTGTTTTTTCAATTTTTGCAAAAGGGTTTATTTCAGATACTTTTTGTACTATCTCATCTACTCCCTCTTCAGGTATTAAATCACACTTGTTTATGATAAGAAGATCAGATTGGGCAACTTGTTGATTTACTTCATGAAACTCGCCAACTCGGTTTAAAAACGATTTTGCATCAATCATGCAAAGTACACTATCAAGACTGAAGTATTTTTGAGCACGAACTCCTGTAAACATGTTTACAATTTGTGCAGGATCTGCTACTCCAGTAGCCTCAATTAAAATATAATCGTAGTTTGTTTTAGATATTATAATGCTATTAAGCAAAGTACCCAACTCCGTGTTTAAAGAGCAACAAATACATCCACTTGTTAGCTCATAAACCGAACTTTGTTCTTTGTTTTTTATTAAACTACTGTCGATATTAATGTTACCAACTTCGTTTTCAATAATAAGAAAGTTTGTGTTTTCTGAGGTTTTCAGAATTTGGTTTAGTAGCGTTGTTTTTCCTGCCCCTAAAAAGCCTGTAATTATAGTAACAGGTATTGGTTTTTTATTCATGATAGTGACTTGTTAGTTCTTTTGAGCACAATGGTTGCACTTTCCTTTTACTATTAGTTCAATTTCGTTGGCTGTACAGCCCTTGGGTAATATAGGTTGCGGTATTTCAATTGTATCAAGGCAGAGAACAATCTCGCAGGTATTACAAAAAAAATGAGCATGCTCTTTTTTTCTGGTAACAGAATTATCGAGTTCGTATTTTGTTAATTGATTATCAACTACAATTTTATGAAGTATTTTATGTTCCTCCAGTGTTTTAAAAGATCTGTAAAATGTTGTTCTATCGTAATTCTCTGTTAATCGATCACGTATTTCTGTATCAGATAATGCTTCATTCGCATTAATAATTACATCAATAATCCCTTCTCGACAACTGGTTCTTTTTAGCTTATGTTTGTTTAAAATGACATTAGACTCCATAAAATACAATGTTGATTTAAGTGCAACAATGTTGCAAGTATAGTCTAAATGCAACATTGTTGCAAATTATATAGCAGCTATTTATCAATAAGAGTCGTTTTTGATTTTTTAACATTATGTCAATAATAGATCTGAAAGCGATGTAGATTCAGCGATTGATGTATGTGTTAAAATCAGATTCTAGTACTTCACCATAAGTCACTTACTAATAATAGTTGAAATTATTATTATGTTGATGTAACTTGTTCGTAAAACTCAACATAATATCCATAGGTTTAATATTCTATTGATATTGTGATAAATAAGGGAGTGATACTCCTGTTGTATTTTTGCACCACATTGTAATTTAAACTACTAATTGATATACTAATGATGAAAAACTTAATTAGACATGGATTATCCTTTGTACTCTTGTTTTGCATGGGATCTTTATTTGCGCAAATTACAACCTCAGGACTTTCGGGTAGAGTGTACTCAGGGGCTGAACCTTTAACCGGAGCTACAGTTCTGGCTATTCATGAGCCATCGGGTACTCGTTATGCTACAATTTCAAACTCCGCTGGGCTTTTTGATATTCAGGGGATGCGTTCCGGTGGGCCTTACCGAGTTGAATTTTCTTTTATCGGATATAATAAAGAGGTGCATACTGAGGTAAATTTGTCGCTTGGTGAAACCTATCAAATTAATGCCGATTTAAATGAAGGTGTTGATATGGAAGAGGTGGTTGTAACAGCTAGTGCATCGGCTTTTAATGCTGAGAAAACAGGTGCATCAACAAGCATTTCAGGTAGCCAAATGAAGAGTATGCCAACCATAAACCGAAGCGTTTCGGATATGGCTCGTATGTCTCCATATGCAACAGGAATGAGTATCGCTGGTGGCGATGGACGATCAACGAACTTTACCTTAGATGGAGCAAACTTCAATAACAACTTTGGTCTCTCATCTTCTCTTCCTGGAGGAGGTAACCCAATTTCGCTTGATGCTATTGAAGAAATTCAGGTGGTTGTAACACCTTATGATGTGCGTCAAACTAATTTTATTGGAGGAGGTATAAACGCTATTACAAAATCAGGTACAAATACTTTTAAGGGAACAGCTTATGCATATTATACAGATGAGAGCATGCGTGGGAATAAGTTTGGTGATTACGATTTTGGCGAGCGCCCAGATTATTCGCGTACAATCATAGGAGCAACCTTAGGCGGACCAATAGTTAAGGATAAACTATTCTTTTTTGCGAGTGCAGAAACTGTGAAAGAACCAGGACAAGTGGTAAACTGGAGAGCCTCTGAGAATGGGATAAGTGATGGAGCTACAACTTCACGTGCTAGTGTGGGTGATATGCAAAAAGTAAGCGATCATCTTAAGACAAAGTATGGATATAATACAGGATCATTTACTGATTTTCCTGGAGATGAATCCAATATTAAATTATTGGCCCGAATAGATTGGAATATTAACGATAACCATAAGTTTAACTTCCGTTACAACTATACAAAAAATCAAGGATGGAACCCTACCAATGGTAATTCTAATAACGCAGGTACGCGTAACAGAGATATGGATCGTATTTCTCAGTACAGTATGGCCTTCTCAAATTCAATCTATTCCATAGATAATATTATCAATTCATTATCAACGGAGTTAAATAGTAAGTTTAGCGATAAATTGCACAATAAATTAATTGTTACTTATACTGATGTTGAGGATATGCGCGGATCTAACTCTAGCCCATTTCCTTTTATTGATATCATGCACGAAGACGCTTATAATGCAGGTAATGATGAGCCATACATTTCAGCAGGATACGAACTCTTTACATGGAATAATGGTGTAAATAATGAAGTGTTCAATATTACCGATAACGTAACTTATTATGCCGATAAGCATAAATTTACGGCAGGTGCTAGTTATGAGTACCAGATGGCCAACAATGCCTATATGCGAAATGGTACTGGTTATTACCGCTACAAGAGTTTAGATGATTTCTTAAATGATGCTACTCCTGTTGATTTTGCCTTGACTTATGGTTATGGTGGCGAGAAAAATCCTGCTGCTGAAGTGGCATTTAATCAAATTGGGGCATATGTGCAGGATGAATTTAACGTTAATGACAATTTAAAATTAACTGTTGGTGTTAGAGCTGATTACTTATGGTATAAAGATGACTTGATTCGTAATAACGCCATTTACGATTTAGACTTTGGTGGTCGTAAAATAGATACTGGTATGTGGCCCGATGGTAATGTACTTTGGTCGCCACGTGTTGGTTTTACTTGGGATGTTAGAGGTGATAAAACTTTTAAAGTACGTGGTGGAACTGGTATCTTTACAGGTCGTTTACCTTTGGTATTTTTCACAAATATGCCTACAAGTAGTGGAATGGTTCAGGGTAGTTTTCAGGCAAATACTACTTATGATAATGGTGATACACGTTATCCTAATCAAGAGGGTAGTAACTGGGCTGCACTTTCTGAAGTGTTTGGTAATGGTATGATTACTGATGTTGATGATATGATCGATAAACTTGCCAACGCAGGATATATTAAAAAAGATATTACTCCTGAGGATGGTGCTTTACCAGGCGATATATCAGCTATAGACCCTGACTTTAAAATGCCTCAGGTTTGGAAATCATCACTTGCAGTGGATTACACTTTGCCAACTTCATTTCCTTTTACTGCTACAGTTGAAGGTATCTATACTAAAACTATTAATGGTGTAATGCTTAAGAATTGGGATTTAGAAGAAATTGATGATTCTTGGGAAAGGTTTCAAGGCTCAGATAATAGATATATTTATCCGTCTGATATAAGCCATACCGGTACAGATGCTTTTGTACTTTCAAATACAAGTGAGGGTTGGGGTGCTATCGGTAATATTACTTTAAATGCAATGCCTGTAAAGAACCTAAACCTTATGGCGGCCTATACGCATACTATGAATAAAGAAGTTTCAGGTATGCCAGGCAGTAGTGCATTCTCTGCTTATAACGGAATTGTTAGTGTAAACGGTCCTCATGCTTCCGAACTTCAGCGCTCGCAATATATGGTTCCTGATAAATTGATTGCCTCGGCTTCATACAGATTGCAATATGCGGGGAATAAATTAGCGACTACTTTTAGTTTATTTTATTCTGGTTTTTCTCCAGAGGGCTTTAGTTATACCTATGCTAATGATATGAATGGTAATGGATTTAGCAACGACTTAATTTATATTCCAAGTCAAAAAGGCGAAATTAAATTTGTTTCGTCGGCCGATGAAGATGCATTCTTTAAATTTGTAGAGCAAGATAAGTATTTAAGCAAGCACAAAGGAGAATATGCCGAGGCTTATGCTGCTCAAGCACCTTGGGTACATAATTTTGATTTACGAATTCTTCAGGATTTTAATCTTAATGTAGCTAACAGAACGCACACCTTACAATTGTCAATTGATGTACTGAATATTGGTAACTTATTGAACAGTGAGTGGGGAACCTATAAAAACCATACTTCGGCTAATAATGGTAATGTTTTAAGATACGAAGGTTTAGATCAACAAAATAATCCAACCTTTTCAATGCCAATGATTGAAGATACTGATGGTAACGATGTTTATCCAACAGAATCGTTTGCCAATAACTACGATTTCAGACAACTTTGGAGTTTACAAGTAGGATTGAGATATATCTTTTAATTCCAGATTATAATATTAGAGCTATTGCCTATTTGGACTAGCTAATAATTTTGGTAAAACAGAATAATTAAATGGGATGCTATAGGACTTTGAGTCGCTATTGCATCCTTTTTTTTATGTAGTCTAACGAAGATTATTGTATGAATAATTAACTATTGCTTAACTACTTTCTGAGTTAGTTTTTCGCCATTAGTTAAAGATATTGTTGCAATATATATCCCCACAGGTAAATTGGTTAAATCAATTTGATAGAATTCATTATTAGAGGTGCTGATCTCCTTAATAATAAGTTTTCCGCCAATATCAGATATTTGTACCGACTCAACTTTATGTGTGGACACTTTAATGTTTAACTGGTTTTTAAATGGATTAGGATAAATATTGATACCCTCAATTGTTGTAAACGAGGTATTTGTTGGCGTTGTGTTAACTTCAATTTCAGCATAAGCATTTCCTGTAGCATCCGGTAGAGATTGTATCTTTGCGATATAGTCTGTGCCAGATTCAATATTAATATCACCATAAGTTCCTTGATAAGTATATGAACCTATCCCAGCATCAATGGTTTCTATAAACTGGTCGTTACCCTCGGCGTCTTTGGTATTGATAAATATGTTTGTGCCTCCTGTTGCATTGGTATCTTCATCCCATGTAATGGTAAAACTATTGCTATTTTGTGTTACTAATTTGATATTACTTGGAGCAATTGCATTTGTTGATTTCTTAAACATAGTGATGTTGTCAAATACCCATTCTTCGCCCCCTGAATTGTCGTGCACATTAAAAAATAAAGCCAGTTTATTGTAATGAGCATTCGTACCTTCTGGTTCTGTTAATTCAGAAAAGTGGAGTTCAATAATTTGCCAGTCGCTACTCATAGAAGGAGTTACCTGAGTTTGTAGTGAGGTGTAATTACCCGAAGTATCTTCCAGTTTGCATAGAATCTCAGTTGCGGATGGTGCTAAAACCATCATTTGAATATGATCGAGATCAGTATAATTAATAGATTCGTTAAAAGTTAGAGAGGCGCAATTGCTCCACGCTAAATTTGATGGAGTGATGTACTTTCCAACATTTTGTGAGGTGTTAATACCCTGTTGGCTTGGATTTGTAATTACGGATGCAGTTCCATTCCAAGCATCTAGTTGATAAGGAATATCTTCAAAGTTTACCAATACGAGTTCTTCGATAGGCGATTGATAAGAATCCCAACCGGGCATATCTTCAAGGGTAATTACCTCATCGTAGTTGTAAACGGTTTCTATATCGTTAATTGAGTTAGTTGGATTGCCATTTACATCAATATATAAACCGTAAGCCCAGGTCATAAAAAAAGACATTTTGGCTTGAGTACTGATCACGTTCTTTTTTGGTAAGTAAAAGCATTCTCCAAAGGCAACTGGTTTGTCATTTGCTTCCTGGACTAATGCGTTGTAATAACTGGTATTAGAAAACCCATCGGCATAAATATCAATGGTAGCCACGTCAAAGAAATCAGCCCCTGGGTTGTGTTGTGCAAAGTTGGTATGGATATCTTGTACATTCCATATCCAAATTAAATTATCAAGCCCAAGGGTATTTTGCATGTAGTTGTAAGTTAATTGCCATAATGCATTTGTATTGGCTGCTCCGCCTGAGTTCCACCAAAATAATCTTTGGTTTTGTTCATGAAAGGGTCGCCAAAAAACTTCAATGCCCTTCTCTTTTAAATACTCAAGATGAGGAAGTGCAATGCTATTGATTCGTTGTTTCCAAATGGTATTTAGTGTTCCTCCATCTGTTAACAGATCGGTCCATTCAGAAGTGGTCAGTGAACTTATTATGCCGCCATCCCATTGGCATGGTTCTGACTGGTTTGGAGGACATGCATGCCACATCATATTAACAATAGCCCCATTGTTCCACTGTTTTTCAGCTTCGTAGGTAATATCCCAACGCAAGTTGGAATTGCCATGGAATAATAAGTCGCATCCGTATAATGCGGGATATTTACCCGTTATTGAATGTACTTCTTCAGTCCAGTAGCTGGCATCAGTACTGCTACCCTGATAGTTTTTTTGGTCGTTGTGTTGGCCTGATACGATCTTCCCATCAGGCACGCTATATAGGTAGTTTAAGGATTTAAAATTGGTTTGGGCCTCTACAATAATAGGTGTAAAAAGGCATAAGGCCATTAAAATGGCACGGTGTAAATTTGTTTTCATAAGCTAAAAGGAAGTGAATAAAGGGTAATACCAAAAACATCATCAAATGACTGATATAAATTGAATAATGCATTCGGTATAAGAGAGATTATGGTGCCTGGTTGGAAAGACGCAATGCTATTCAGGCACCATAAAATATAATCAACTGTTACTTTGCAATAATCATTCTGCGA
This sequence comes from Saccharicrinis aurantiacus, assembly GCF_947489045.1. Taxonomy (NCBI): domain Bacteria; kingdom Pseudomonadati; phylum Bacteroidota; class Bacteroidia; order Marinilabiliales; family Marinilabiliaceae; genus Saccharicrinis; species Saccharicrinis aurantiacus. Next base: position 91,906 of record NZ_CANLCN010000014.1, on the reverse strand, counting down.
GAAGCACTTGTATTGCCATTTTTTAGAGTGTAGAAATACACACCTGCGGGTAAAGAGCTTGTGTTAAAATTAACAGAGTGCTTACCTGCTTCTAATGTTTGATTTACTAGAGTAGCTATTTCAATGCCATGTACATTAAAAACTTTTAAAGTTGTGTTGGCCAGCTCACTTAAACTAAATGTAATATTTGTATGATTAGTTGCTGGGTTAGGGTAGTTCTGATTTAAAGTAAAACCGGCTTCAACTTGCTCTATTTTAGTAGGAGCATTGTTTAAAATATCAATCATAGTATCCGCATATCTTTTGCCCAATTCTCGCGCCCCTGCCGAATCAAAATGGATATTGTCGTCTTGTATAGAGCACCCTTTTGAAGAAATCACATGAGCTGTTGGGATTGTTGAAGGTAATTGGTCAATAGTGGCGTTCATATCTCCTAAATCACCACCGTCATCATTATGTCCTACCTGACCAGCTAGGAGCGGCACCATATCTGCATCTAAAGATAGATCACTTAATATATTTTCATATACAGTTTTTACGTATCCTGGCCAATTTACTTCATCACCAGCCCAATAATTCGATTCTCCTTGATGTAATAAAATTCCTTTTATAACACCACTCTTTTTTGCTTCAGTAGCTAGGGCAATCAGCTTTTGATAAGGGTTGCCGCCATAGTACATATCAACTTTATCTTGGAAATCGGCACTAATATGATCTTGATATAAATCTTTATCGAATAAACGAATATCAGAACCTCCAACTGCCACATGTACTAATCCCACGGAAATACTTTCATCAAGGCTTGCAATCATTGTTTTACCAAAGTTATCAGCTACGGATAATTGAGTGTAGCATTGGCAGAGTGGAGGAAGTGCATCGTACCACTTATTGTTGGTTCGGTTTAGGTTATTACAGTCCATTGCCTGGTATATTTTAAACCTACTATTAGCCACTTTATCCGAACTTTCTATTGGAGCTGAGCCCTCCATGTTTGATTGGCCTATGCATAGGTAAATATGAAAATTAGGATCAAAGGCAATATCTTGGCCTGATTGATCATCCATATTTATTGTTGCATTGGCATAGGCTGAGTTATCAGCATCGGGCAACGATTGAATGGTTACGTTGTAAACACCACTTCCATCTACAGTAACTCCATTTTGGTCACCTTCATAAATATAACTTGTTTCGTCAACAGCTAATGTAGTAACATAAGTAAAGCCATTTCCATCGCCAATCTTCTCAATAAATACATTGGTTCCTCCCGTTGCATTGGCATCATTTTCCCATTCTAAAGTAAATCCGTTGGCAGTAATATTTGAGAAGTTTAAATTAGTTGGTGCATTGGGTTCTGGATCTGGAATAACTTGGTTTTTAGATAAGTTATACCACATTTTTTTTGACATATGTGCCAACTCTTCATAGCTGTAATCTTGCTCACCCCAATCAAAATTCTCAGATAAATATTCTACCGCTGTACTTAGTGCTATAAAATCAGCACTTTCTCCGGCTTCAATATCTAACACAAAATCAGTGCTACCTACAGTAATGGTAACTATATTTCCTACTTGTATCCATGTGCCAGTCCCAGTGGGCACTCTTCTGTAACGGTAATTAAAGTCCCACGATTTGGTAGCATCTGCAAAATCAGCATAAGCCCCATCTATACCAGCATTATTCTCATAGGTTCCGTAAAGATTACCATCGCCATTGGTACCTGTTGTGGTAAATGTTATCGTATTATCTAGTTCGGCGTTAGCATTGGGTAAGTAGTTTGTTAATAGCTCAGTTTTTTCCCAACCCCACGTTTCCCACGAAAAGAGGTCGCTATAAATACCCATATCTTTAATGTGCCAAGTTCCTTCAATGCTAATGTTTTCGGCCTTAATGAAGCAGCTCGAAATAGAGAGTATACCTATTAATGTTAAAAGAGTAAATTTTTTCATATAAATGTAATTTAGATTATACAGAGTTTATCTTTTTAGATCATCGATCCCTGATGGAAGAGAGATTAAAAAATGATGCTACAAACCTATTAATGAAAAAATGTATTTATTTGTTAATTACTATTGAAGTATAATACTTTGATGAATTTTAGGTTTAATTGTTAGTTCGTCTATGTATAAATATATTGTTATTATGTGTTTTGTGGCTTCGTAATAGGTGGTGTTATTATGAGTAGAAGTATGTTTTTATAAGATATCATGAGGCTATTGTAATCTTTTTTGATTTTAGAATTACTATAATAGCACCAATTTTATTAATAGAAGTTAATTGCTAAGTGGGTGATGTTTTTTGGCACAGGCTTTGCAATATTCCACAACGAAGAGCAAGAGAGTTTTTCATAGATTAGGTTAGGGTTTAGGTTATAAATTGGAATGTCTCTAAGGCATTCCAATTTTATGAAATCCGCACAAAACAGACATAAGAAGTTTTTTTTCATAGATTAGGGTTTAGGTTAAAAGAAAGGGATTCAACAACGGTTGAAATCCCTTTTTTTGTGCAATTATGTTTCTTGTATTTCATATATTCATCCCTCTTTTGTGAAGTTATTGTTTAACCATCAATTATTATAAGCCATGAGAATCTTATTTTCTATATTGCCTCTAACTATGCTGCTGTTTTCTTGCTCATTTCAGAAAAAAGGAAGCAGTAATGCCATCGCAAAAGTTGATACTTTAAGTTCCTGCAGTTTAGAACTTGAGTGGGAGTCTGACTCCATATTTCAAACCCCAGAATCGCTTATTTACTATGAAAAATCGAACGAGTTTTTCGTATCTAATGTGAATACTGAGCCTTGGGGTAAAAATGGCGATGGCTTTATCTCTAAAATGGATATAAGCGGAAATATTACCGAACTAAATTGGATTGAAGGATTCAACTCTCCCAAAGGAATGGGAATTATTGAAGATTTTCTATATGTGGCTGATTTAGATTGTGTAGTTAAAATTGATATTCAGAAAGGGGAAATTACAGAGCGTATTAATATTGAAAACGAAGATGGTTTAAATGATATTGCAACGGGTATTAATGGGGAGTTGTATGTCAGCTCCAGCTCAAATAGTATTATATATAGAGTAAAAGATTCTAAAGTCACTAAGCTGGTTCAAGGCGGAGATGAAAGGTATAACGGGTTGTACTACTTGCAGGAAGGCTTAATGTTAGTTACCAGTAAAGGACAGCAGTTAAAAAAATTTAACTTTGAGAGTGGTGAATTTACCATTTTAGCTAATGACATTGGTTCAGGTGATGGCATCGTAAAAGTGGAAGATGATGTGTTTATTATATCCGATTGGAGCGGAGAGATATTTTTAGTGAATAAAGATTATTCCCTAGAATCTCTTTTAGATACCAAGGCTGTTGGTAAAAACACCGCAGATATGTGCTATCTTCCAAGTCAGAATCTCTTATTGGTTCCTACATTTAGTAATAATACAGTTGTTGCTTATACAGTTAAGGGATTAAAGAAATAGACATTTAAATTGATATAATAATCATTAGAGAGATTTATAACCACATGAATTAGGCTTTCGTGTATGATTATACTGTTAGTGTAACGAATAAGCTATCGCTTATTTCAGTCTCAAAACTATCCCTGAAAGCAATCCATACATAAATATCCTCTGCTTTATATTTGATGTCGAAATTCCAGAAGTAAGATTTCTTTGAGCGCTCTATACCCGTATATTTATGATCGGAGTAGATTTGTCCTTTAATGCGCAACATAACAATTAGGGTATCTGTTTTATTGGCATTGTTAGGATTCTCCCATTCAAATAAAATACCATCCTCTTTTATGCTACCTTTTACTAAGCTGGGTAAAGCAAGACTTCCTTTGCAAATAAGTGCTTTGGAGTAATCAATTTCTAGATTAGGATAATAACCTTTGGTTCCATTTTTTAGGTTGTAGGATTTGGCTAATAAGTAGGGCTTTTTCTGTCCTTGAGGATCTACAAATGTTTTCAATAGTAGGTTCTTAAAAGGGCGCAGAAAATCATTAATCAATATTAATTTCTCGCGTTGGTTTAGTTGAGGCCGAGATTTAGCGTCCTTGTAGTCTGCAGGTTTAGATCTAACATAAGTTGCTCCATCCACCTCATAAATGATTAATTCACCAATACTCCCTGTTATGCCTTTTAATACACTATTTTTTAAATGTGCCATAAGTAGATGTTTTAATTACGCTTCTCCATGCTTAATGTATACCATCGTTGATATAAAGTGCAGTATGATACCATAATAAGCCATACTAAAAATAATATAAATGCAGATGAAAGACAAGTTAATAACGAAAAATGATGAGTTTATATCGAATTTGACTCCAATTTGATACGAGTTTAATTAGAATTTAATGCATCGTATATACGCAGTATTCCCTAAGTAGGTATAGCTTAAATAAGCACATAATAGGACAGGGTTAGCTAATATGTGTGACCCTGTTGTTCGCAGGCTTAATAGTACAAAAATGACTTTTCTGATATGAATATTGATGCAGGCATAAGTGATTTAGCTAAAGAGATACATGTCTTCATATCAAACGATGATAGAGACGAAATGAAACAATCTTTTGAAGCAATAAAAAATGCTTTTCAAGATGCAAAGCTTCATATTTTTGAAGATAAAAAACACTTTATACTTAAACACTTGGGCACAGAAGATTTTCCTGAAATATATGAGGTTGCTAGACCTTAGTCCTGGTAAAGTTTAATAAAACCCTTTATTTCTGTGCTAAATATCCAAACCATCAGCCATTGAATGATACTTTTTATCTATACCCGATATTATCAAATGATCTAATACCGATATGCCTAGTAGTTTACCACCCTCTATAAGCTTATTTTGGAGTGTTTTATCAGCTTCGCTTGGATTGAGATTTCCACTTGGATGATTATGAGCCATAATTATTGAACTTGCCGCACATTTTAAAGCTGTAGTAAAAACAATTTTGGGATCGACAATACACGATGACATACCACCAGAGGATATATTACTTATACCTAATATCCTATTAGAATGACTTAGAAGCAACATCTTCATTTCTTCTTTATAGCCAATATTCATTTCATCCCAATTTCTGCGGAATATTTCAAAAGCATCATCAGGAGCACTTATAACCGGACGGTTAGAAAGACCTTGTATTGGTTTATATACAACCTCCACTTCATTTAATTGATAATAATCACGAGACATAAAAATCCCCTTGTCGCTACTATTGAACTTACAAGGAGATTGTATCAGTGGCTATTTTGCACCCTTACGCACATAGTAAATGTATTATGTTCTTGTAGTCTTATAGTACGTTTTTAAGACAAAGACTAGCAGTATTAGTGTATATAAAATTTGAGCAATACAAATGACTATAAGAAAATAGGAAATGTTTTTCTTTAGACTGATTCCATCAATAGTGTAGTAAGCCAGTTTGCTGGAAATAAATTGTATTGTATTTATTATTAGAATAATTATTACATGTTGATTAGCTCTCTTGAATGTTCTCAAAATAGTTCGATAGAATGAGACTTGTTTACGAAGCGATATATTTTTATTACCTCTTCTTATTTCTTCATTGTTTAAGCTTAACTTGTCCCGGTAGTTTTGAATGAATGAATATAGTAATGTAAATACAGCTAAGCATATTCCGATAATTGTCAATGATATATTGCTTATATCTACAAGATACTCGTTTATTGTATTTATTTCAGACATGACATTCACTTGAGTATGAATATACAATTGGAGTTAACTTTTCAATAATGAAATCTTCTTCAAAAAGTTTGTTCCTGTCTCCATCTGTATAATTAATTTCTTCGTTAAATGCTCTTTCAATTGTTTCTTTAATGTTACTTATCTCTTCGTTACGTTCCTGCGTAATAATGTAGTTTTTATTGCCTACAGGACATTTTACTAATCTTTTATACCACGGTGCTTCATCTGAGCCCGAAATTGTATCATCAAGTGAGTTAGATGGAACTGATTCAAAGTCATAAGTCTTTTTAGCCTTTACCGTCGTTTTAACGTGGTGAGCAGTGTACTTAGCTTCAGTCTCTGGAGTTGTAGACGATGATGAAAAAAGGGTAATTGACATATTTGGGATGATTGTGCCTCTCAACTCATCTATTACATCAGGTAACCTCATATGCTCAACCGTTTCTTTTATAACATTCTTCAAAACCATTTTAAAGGCATTCTGGTGCTCCTCAGAGGTTTTGTACGGATCCTCATATAGATAGAACATCCATCTATATTTTGAGTTATTAGCCTCTAAATTCACTAACTCAGGGACTACAAGAACAAAGAAATTATCACTTCCTATTTCATCGTTAGGGCTTAATTCTTCAGTGTTGCCATCGTTCCTTTTAATACTGACATCAAATAATTTTGTTCTGTAGGAAGATATTTTTAATAGAAGACATGGTGTATCTCCTATACTCCTTTCAATAACCTCGATATTATCAATAACTTTCTCCTCATGTTTATTACGGGTTGGTTTAGTTATCTTTTCATTTTGGGAGAAATACGTTTGTATCTTATTTTTAAGTGCTCTTATTAAGTCATCGTATGAAAGACCGAAAGCATCAGCCTGAGAGACATCACTATTAAGAGATTTATATCCTGTGAAGTACACAGGAACCTTTATTTTATAAGAACTATTTTCTTCTTGCGGATTGCTCAAAACTCCCCCCCCCCCCTTTAAATTGTATAATAAGCACGATTATATTAAGCTCCAAATTACCTCTCAATATAGTAATATAAATATAACAACGTTAGAACCTTCCCAAAAACTTCACAAACTCTTCAATATCGCCTATAGCACTTGCTTTTTCTAGTGATGTCATATATTGGTTGCGTTTTTCGACAGGAATTACAAGCCAGTCATAACCACCAGAGAATAACATTACATTTAGCAAGAACCGCCCTATACGTCCGTTTCCATCCATGTATGGGTGAATATATACAAATATGAAATGCCCTAAAATCGCTCTAACTGCTGCGTTTTCTTCTTGCTCCAATAGTTCAAACAATGTTGGCATGGCATCCCTTACCGCATTTGGTGTGAATGGCGTATGTTGTGATCCTCTGATATAAACTTGCGCAGATCTATATCCTGCAAGGTCAGATGGCTTTACTAAACCCGCCGCTACAGAAGGAGCAAATAACTCTCTATACCAATCATTATGATCTTGGTCGACAACTAAGCCTGAATTTTTCCCTTCGTGAATTGCTTTGATACTTTCTTTTACTGCATTAAAGCACTGAAAATACCCACGAGCTGCCATTGCATCTTTTTGCTGTTTAGCTTGAGGATCAGTATCGGGTTTCCAATCGCCAGATTTTACTTTTTCAATCAAGTCAATTGTTACATTATATCCTTCAATAGATAGAGAATGATAGGCATCTTCTTTATATCGTTCATCAATAGACTTTAAGTATGCATCCAAGTCTCTGTGTGTATTTTTACTTTCAGGAAAATTATCGATCACAGTTTGACGCATGTTATGCCACATCAATTTTATTCTATTAGCTGCTGGTGATGTTTCTTTTGGGTTTAATATAGTTGGCAATTGCTCTGCAAATGGATCTTCTTCTTTGATGTTATAACCCAAAGAATTCATCGTGTTGATTATTTGATCAGCAATACGATCATTACCAATATTACGAAACGCTCCTGCTAATCGTGCCGCCCTTGTTGACATTCCTTTATCTAATATGATTGTCATTATTTCGGATGCATCTTTTATAATTGATAAACATGTCCGAGCATCAGTTGAGTGTTTTTGATAAAAACCAGGAGTAGCCGTTACAAGAGCCAAAGGCAGATTAACTACATTAATTCCATCAATTGAAGAAATATTTTCTTCGTCTGGAATGTCAAGTTTTGCATCTATGAATGAAGTTCCGTGCAATAGTTGAATAATATTATTTTTTGCATCAGGAGAGCGTACAAGTAATTGCTGAGGAATAATTGTACTTCCTGCATGAATTAGTAATGACTGTTCTGGTGATAAACACCAATTATTACCAAAACGATCTGTAATATATTCTCGTGCAAATGACCAGAAACATGTATACCATGATGTTGTATCACCATCTCTTTCATCAGGACGTGATGATATGTACCAACTTTTAATCACAGGTTTTAAAAAGCCATTATCAACTAATCTTTCACGATGAGCACGAGATATTTGAGATGATTTTATAACTGCAATCCCCTTGTCATTTTGAAGTTCTTTAAGTACTTCCAAAGAGTTCGCTAGCCTTTCTTGTGGTGTTGCCATGATATACCTTTTAGTAATTAGTGTTCTTGCAAATATAGTAAATAATGCGATTGTAATTTAAGTAATATGTGCATTTATATTTTTAGTATATCATGTTTTAAGGAATTTCTCAAGTAGCTTTGAAAGACGAGACGTAGAAGCTTAATTGGTTGTTTTTATAACAAGCCGTGATAAATCACCTTCTGTTCTTCATAAAAATTATTGTGCGTAATGAATCTCAATGATATATGGTTTTATCGTTACAATGTATCGCCAGACTAATGAAGTGTTATTCAATAAAGAATATTAATAAGGTGGCTTTAAAGGTTGTTTATCTTGGGATAGGTATGGTACTTTATATGTCCACTTACAAATAAGTATTCAGTTTAAATTAAAGGAAAAAGCATGGTGTAATCTGAAGTTAAGGTTATATTTTTTAAATTCGTCTACTTGTAAAACAGCAAAATAAGATGATATGTACGTTGATTCAAGAGATTTTAGTCATATTATTAACAACTTTCGTTTGGATTTACCTAAGCTTTCGATTAAGGTTGATAGGGTAAAAAGTAACTTAAATAAACAGTTAGGGAGGATTTCTAAGATTCAGCACACAGAAAAATTAATTAGTTGGAGGAATCCCGATACAAAAATTGAGTGGCAAATTTACTATGCTTTTGAAAAAATAGATACACGTGTCCATGTTGTAGTAATACCATATACCTCAATAAACCACGATGGAGCTAGAGATTACTTTGTCCCATTTGCATCTGATTTTGATCTAGCGCTAAGTGAGAAACCGATATTATTTAAAGTGTTTAGAGGGCATTTTATACGTAGGTTTCGAGAACGAATGAATGATGATAGTATTAAAGCATATCATATATTCTATACCTTCACAATAAGTAGTTTAGGTATGATTGTCGACTCTTTCAATCAAAATATACATTGGAAATTAGGAATCCATACTAATGGTATTGCAATGGTTAAACCCGATGAACAAGCACTACTATATGACACTTTTGTACCAGCAGAAGAATTAAAGCCAGACCAAAAAGAAGCACTTGTAAAATATTTTAATAATATCAATGATATTAGATTGATACCAAAACTTTGTGAATTAAGCCAATACGAACATTGGGGGGAGTATGTTACTGAAGAAAAGATAAATGCATTACTTCAGGTTGTAGCATCTAGTAATAAGCTTTCAGAAGATCAAAAGGAAAAATTTTTCACAGTCTGTCAAAATATAATAGATGGATAACTGGCTATACCAAACAGATCTTTTTAAATAAAAATCGATACTTTTTGAATATTTTGAAAAGCTTATATGAGAAATTGTTGCTTATAACCGACTTATATAATGAATAGTTGTAGGTATATAAATAAAAAACGCCCACGGTGGAAGCCCGCAGACGCTTAATCTTAAGTGTGGAGAATACCGGAGTCGAACCGGTGACCTTTTGACTGCCAGTCAAACGCTCTAGCCAACTGAGCTAATCCCCCATCATTTTGTGGCTGCAAATATAGTAAAAAAAAGCATGCTGCAAATAGCTGCAAAAAAAATAGGCTTTCTTATTTAAGAAAGCCTATCATTTTATAAACCTTGATTTTTTACTTTTTGATTATTTTGTCGATAATATGGTTGTCCTTCATTAACAAGTAAACACCATCAGGTAGATCGCTAATATTCTCGTTACTTTCAATACCGGTAATTTGTATTTGTTTAACCTTTGTACCAATTGTATTGTATAATGATAGGGTTGAACTAACTAATTTATTATCCACAACTATTGTTATTATTCCATTTGTTGGATTAGGGTAAACTTTTTTTACTTCATTATTCAAGTCTTTAACTCCATTATAGAACTCCCATGTGGCATATAAAGTAATATCTGCTAGACCTACTTCAAATTCCTCTCCTGCCTCATATGAATTTCCTGTTCCATCAGCGCTTGTGTTCCAGTTTACAAATTTGTGGTCTTTTTTTCTGAATGACGCAGCACTGGGTAGGATAATTGTTTCTCCATTTGGAGCATTTATTGGAGTAGGTACACTACCATAAGAATGCTCGTTACCATCAAATGAAATTTTAGAATCAGCGAAAATAGTAGTATATGAAGTACCAATAGTTAATACTTCATCACCTTCAGATAGGTCTGTTCCATTGCCAGAGCGATAAGAAGTGAACTTATTGGAGCTATGGGTTGGAAAGAATATGGGCATTAAATCCTTAGGATTACTTACTATAAAGGCATTCTTATCAATATATCGAATATTACTATTTTCCTCAAATGTTATCTCTTTTAGCGGATACATTGCATCTAGTGCCCAATATTCTATTGTATCTACAGACGCAGGAATTACAATCTTTGTCAAGTAATTATTCATTAAAGCTAAGGTTTCTAGACGCTTTAAGTGCGATGGAAGTTTAATTTCACCAATATTTTTAGTTTGAAAAGCATCAGATATACCCTCAACTTTTTGACCATTTAATTCATCAGGGATAATGACGTGGAAATAATCATCATTATGCTGATAAGATGTAATAGTTCCATTTCCAATAATAACATCATCATCTTTTACTTCATATGGAATATCAGTATATATGGCATTCATAAGGTAACTATACTCAGTTAAAGGAGGAATTTCTTGGTCGAAAATAGCCCTATATATACTACCAAAACCACTGTTGATATTAGTAGGCAATGATATATGCTCTATCGTATTATCATCAAATGCATATTTGCCTAATTTTAATAGCTTACTTTCATTCTCAAATAATATAGATTCTAGCTTATTGTTTCTAAAAGCACCATAACCAATTCGAATAATACTTTTAGGTATGTGTATCTCCTTTAGGAGGTTGTATTTAAATGCGTTGGGCCCAATATCTTCAATAGTTTCCGGAAGGATCAAATAATTTAAGTTTTTCTTCTCAAATACACTAGATCCAACACCTGAAATAGTTTGCCCATCAACTACCGAAGGGATGATAATATTTTGTTTTGTACCAGTGTATTCTATTATAACACCATCTTCAACTACCATATCATCAGCCTGTAATTCAGAATACGTAGCAATGGATACAGAGCTACTAAGAAACAATTCTATTGGCACTTCAGTCTCAACAACATTACCTGAAGCAGCGTAATGAATAAATAGTGGATTAGAACTTGTTGGTAAATTAATTACTGTATTTGAACCACTAAATGCATATTGGCCAATTGATTCTAGATTACTATTATTGTCAAATGTAACTTGCGTAATATTATTTGAATAATAGAATGCTTGGTAGCCAATATTAACAATTGATGTCGGAAAATGTAGCGTTCTTATGTAATTACCATAAAATGCCTTTTCTCCAATACTTTCAATGGTGTTGGGTAATTCTATAGATAAAATTCCTTTAGCATTGAATACCTCTGTGGCAATTGCAATTATTGATTCATTATCAACTACGTTGGGAATAATAATATCACCTTCTGTAAATTCATCAGAAACTGAAGTTATAACTCCATCTTCAACCTCTACATCATTGTCTTTAATGGTGTATGGAATTCTTGTAAGATATGCATAACCATGACTTGTAATGGCATCAGTCGTATTACCTCCTTGTAACCTATAACCTAAAAATCCTGCGTTAGCATTATCGGTAGGTAGTTGTAATGGAAATGCTTCGAAACCTTTAAAGGCATTCTTACCAATACTTTTAATAGTACTGTTTTCTTCAAAACTTATACTCTCTATAATTGATCTACTATTAAATGCGGATTCTCCAATTTGTTTAACAGCATTTGGTATAATAATTTCAGTGAGATAATTATCTGCAAAAGCACGATTGCCAATAGTTTCTAAATTATCAGGGAGCACTATTGAATTAATTTTACAGTATTCAAATGTACGATCCCCAATTTGTGTTAGGGTATGTGGTAAATTCACAGCTACTATTTGCTTGTGGCTAAAAACTTCATCACCAATACCAATTATACGCTGGTTGTTCAAGTTAGATGGTATTGTAATTTTAGGATGATAATAGTCAGTAGCTATTGCCGTTATTACGCCATCCTCAACTACAAGGTCGCCATCAACAAAAGTATAGGTGGCATCAGTTTGATAACTCTTGCTCGCATCAATTATTGCATCAGGCTGAACAGTTGTGCCATCGTTAGTGCTATAACCGTTAAAATCACTATAAAGAGACCTTGGCAAGCTTACTTCGTGCCCAGCAAAAGCATCTTCATCAACAAATAAAAGATTACTAGGACTAAAAAAGTTAATGTCAATATTGGTATTACTTTCAAAAATATTAGATGCAATATACTCTATGTTTTGTGGGATATTAACATTCTCAATATTATTATAAGCAAATGCCATATTCCCTATTCTTCTAAGATTATATGGGAGGCTTACTTTTGTTAGTTGGTTGTATCTAAATGCCCACTCTTTTATAGTTGTAATTGTATATGGCAATGTAATTTCTACAATTCCTTTGTTATTGAATGTATATGCACCAATACTTTTTATTACCTGCCCATCCAATTCGTTTGGTATAATAATAAAACGAGAGTCAAAATTGTAAGAACAAGAAGCAATTTCGCCATCTACAACCTCCACATCTTCATCAGTAAGTGTATATGGTATTTTAGCGTAAATTGGAGCTGCTGGGTTGGTTATTACGTTACCAGCAAATAAAAATGATCCCTCGTAACTATAATTGTTGAAAGAAGTATTTGAGTGTGTTGGTAATGTTAGTTCAACATCAAAGTCTTGTGTTAAAAAGGAATTATAAGCAATGTATAGTATATTGCTATTTGGTTCAAAGTTTACATTTAGTGCTACTTTATTATTACTAAAAGCGGAATAACCTATTTTTTCTACATTTGATGGGATCGTAATTTCATGCAATGAGTTATGCTCAAATGCACTATTACCTATGGTAACTAATTGAGAGGGGAGATGTACTTTTCGGAACCATTTTGACCTAAATACATTATATCCAATTCCAATTATTTTTTCACCATCTAGTTCATCAGGTATTGTAATAGATTTATGATCCGTATTGTTAGAATAAGAGGTGATTACACCATCTTCTACAGTTACGTCTTCATCAGTAAGTGTATATGAGATTAATGCATAGAAGTACGAACTAAAATCTACAAATTTATCATCAGGGAGCATTGGTAAATAATTCTTAGTGCTATAATAATAATCAAATGATTTACTGTTATGATTTGGTAAAATAATTTCTTTTAGATTATCGTTGTCAGCAAAAGCATTTAGTTCTATTTTTTCAATTTCAGAATTCTCAATAAAGTCAACCTTTGTTAAATTATTATATCGAAATGCATTTTGGTTTATAAGTTTTAGTGACGATGGAATAGATACTGTTTCAATCTTATTTTTTTCAAAAGATGAGTTATCAAGTTCTATTATGGAGTTTGGAAGTATTATTTCCGTTAAACTATTATTGAAAAATGCTTTTTCGCCAATATACTCCATTGAATTGGGTAGCTGTAGGTATCTAATGCCTTTATTACATAAGTCAAGACAATTAATACCCGTGATCTCCTGATCGTCAAGTGTTGATGGAATAATAATTGATTTATCATATGTGCCGATAGAACAAGATGTGATAATTCCATCTACTACTTCTACCTCATCATCAGTTAGTTGGTAGTCAACAAGAGCCATAATATCATTACTGAAATCACTGATTAGTTGTCCAGGGAGATATTCAGTTGAACTATTAAATGTATAATAATACCTAAAATTACCACTATGCGTAGGAAGCTCAATCTCGGTTAGTTTGTCGTTGGAAAGGAATGCCCAACGTGATAAATATAATAAATTACTTTCGGACTCAAAAACAACTCTTTCAATTCCTGAAGAACAGAATGCATAAGGATTAATCTTCTTAATCGTTGATGGAAATGAAACATCTTTAAATCTAGACCTTTCGAATGCAGATCGCCCAATAACTTCAAGAGTCTCAGGAAACTTTATATACGTTAAGTATTTATTTTGAAAAACACTATCGCCTATCTCTTTAACTTCTTGTCCATCAAGAATTGCAGGGATAATAATATTTTTGTATTCAAACGAATAATTACAAGATATTAGTTTGTCATTCACTACCTCTACGTCAGAATCCGTGAGAGTATAATGTACTACTGTGTTTACTTTCTTAGAAAAGTCGCTTATGCTTTCGCCAGGGTTAATTTTGTTATTGTCAGAATCGATGTAGTATTGAAATCCATCTTCTTGATGAGTTGGTAGTAAATATGAGCTAAGGTCTGGGTTTTCAAGAAATGCCTCTTGGCCAATAGTTCTAATTTGGCTATTTTCGGTAAAAGTTAATGATGTAATAGTATTGTTTTTAAAGGCGTAAGCTCCAATTGTACTGACATTTGAAGGGATTGTTAATGTGGAAATTCTATTCCCGTTAAAAGCACCTTCTTTGATTGTTTTTAGATTAATAGGGAAGTTAAACTCTGATATATTACAACTAAAGAAAGCCCAATTGCCAATAGTTTCGAGTTTACTATTATCCGACAATTCGATTTCAGTAATATTGTTGCTTCTAAATGCATTCTTTTCAATACGTTGAACATTTGCAGGGATAGATAATTTGGCTATTCTGTTAGATTGGAATGCAGATTCTTCTATAGTTATTAAGCTTTCGGGTAAAGAAATGTAGTTTATAGACTTACTTGCAAAAGTGCCATTTCCGATGCTAGTTATGGTTTGGTCCCCAAGAGTGTTGGGGATGACAATACTCTTATTATCGAAGGAATATGTACATTCGGTTATTACACCATCAACCACAACTGCATCATCGTCAGTTAGTGTATAAGGGATAATTGATGTTAGAGACGACTCTGCATCAAGCTCATCTCCTGGATTATACTGATAAGATCCAACTTGATATATGAAAAAGTTATCATCCGCATGAGTGGGTAATATGTATTTTTCTATATTGTTATTTAAGAATGCATAGTTACCAATTGAAAGTATGTTACTGTTAGCTTCAAACGTTAAATTTGAAATATAATTCATTTCAAAAGCTCTAAATCCTATCTTTTTTACAGAGGATGGAATTACTAGGGCCTTAATGCCGCATCTACTAAAAGCTTCATCACCAATGTTTTCCAATTTAGAATTTTCTGGTATAACAAGAGTCATTTTCCAATTATGATAGAATGCCTTATTACCTATATCTTTTAACGAACTAGGTAAAGTAAGACTAATAATACTATTGCTTGCAAAGGCCTCAGAATCTATATTTTCTATACCATTAGGCAGTTCCAAGCTTGCGATGTCATTGTTATAAAAGGCTTGAGAACCGATAGTTTTGATGCTTTGAGGTAGTGATACCGATAACATATTATTTTTACTAAAGGCAGAAGAACCAATCTCAACAAGAGAGGGTGGAAGCTCCACTGAAATAATGTCTTTTTCTTTAAAGGCTTCATCTCCAATCTCTACAACTGTCTGGCCTTTTAGCATTGATGGTATAGCAATATTTTTAGTGTCGAATGAATAGTTACATTCAATTAAACTTCCGTCAATTATAGTTACTTCATTATCAGTTAGGGTATGAATTAGGTATGAAGAAACTTCATGCTGTAAGTTACTATTTATATCTCCCTGATTGAGTTTGGCATTATTGGTAATGTAATATACAAAGTCAGGGTTTTTATTTACAGGCAGAATATATTGACTGATTACATTGTTATTAAATGCATGTTCTCCGATGATTTGGATGTTACTATTTTGTTCAAAGGTTAAACTACTAATGTTATTATTTTTGAATGAATACTTACCGATATCCTTCACATTTGAAGGTATTATCAAGGACTCTATTGAATTATTATAAAAAGTATACTCACCGATGGATTCCAGACTTTCTGGTATTTTAAGTAATTTGATATCGCAATAGGAAAAGGCATGGTTACCAATATTTATGATACCATTCGGTAAGTCCAGATTAGATATATTATTATTACTAAAAGCATACGCTCCAATATGCTTAACTTCCTTTGGGATTGAGATGCTTAATATCTCTTTATTTTTAAATACTTCATCACCGATACCTGTAATTGTCTGATTATTTAATGTCAGTGGTATGATTATATGTTTTTCTTGAAAAGAGTATCTACATTGAGTTATTACCCCATCTGTTATTGTTACATCAGCATCTGTTAAAGTATATGGAGTAAATGCCCTTATTTCTTTTGTATAATCAGTAATAATATCGCTAGGTTGAAACTCTTTACTATCGTTGTAGTAATACTGAAAATTAGGGTAGGCATGTGAAGGCAAACTAATTTGCATTGATTCAGAGTTGGCACTGAATGCATCGATACCAATATATCGTATATTACTATTACTTTCAAAACTTAGTTCCTCAATTTTAGAGGATAGAAATGCTTTATAGTCAATGTGTTTAACGCTTGCGGGTATTGTGAGATTTTTAATCTGATTACGATTAAATCTAAAAGCACCTTCACCAATGTATTCTAATTTGGTGCCTTCTGCAAATGAAATGCTATTACAAAAGTTGCTAAGGAATGCTTCTTTACTTATTTTTATTAAGGATGCAGGTAACTGTAGATTAGTTATATCATTGTGAGCGAAGGATTCTTGTCCAATTTCTTCTAGTCCTTCAGGTAATTCGAGGTCGGTTATTCTTTTAGAGTAAAATACATTGTCTGCAATCTTTTTTATATTTTGATTATTAATAGTTGAGGGTATGATGATGTTTTTAAGTTCGAATGAATAACTACAACTTGTTATTATGCCATCTTCAACAACTACATCATTATTAGTCAGAATGTAAGGCATCAAAGCTTTTATTTCGAGCGAAAGATCAGTTATTTCATCTCCAGGATTGAATTGGCTATCTTTACTATAATAATGTTTAAAATTTGAGTAAGTATGGGTTGGTAGCACAAATTTCGTAATTTCATTATCTATAAAAGCATTACTTTCAATAAGCATTATGTTACTGTTAGGTTCAAAGTTTAAGCTTGAAATTGAACACGATTTAAATGCATAAGAACCAATTTCCTTAACAGAAGCAGGTATAGTTAATTCAGTAATGGGGTTTTCTCTAAAAGCATAACCTTCAATAAGCATTATGTTACTGTTGGGTTCAAAGTTTAAGCTTGAAATTGAACACGATTTAAAAGCGTCAAAACCAATTTTTGTTACTGTTGAAGGAATGGTTAGGTTCGATATTGAACTATTAACAAAAGCCCTAGACCCAATTGTTTCTAATTGCGAATTTTCAGGTATGATTACATTCATACCATTATTATTCCAAAATGCCTCATTTCCAATGTGTTTTAGGCTTGCTGGTAGTGAAACTATTTTTAGATCACGAGCGCGAAATACGTTGTCGGCAATTCCGGTAACATTTTGCTCTTGTAAAATATCAGGAATGATAATATTTCTGAAATCAATACTATTGGCACAATAATCTATGGTTCCATCAATTATATTTACATCATTATCCTTTAAAGTGTATGGAGCAATTGTAGAAACTGACTCATTAAATCCAATTTCATCACCGTGGTAATACTTTAATCCATCATATATTGAATAGTATTCAAATGATTCGTATTTGCTTGTTGGTAAAGTATACTTATTGTTGCCTCTAAAAGAGGAATGTATATATATTAAGCTACTATTATCTTCAAAAGTAATGCTTTCTAGTTCATTATTTGCCGTTGTATTTGTAAATGCGGCATAATGAATTATCTTAATACTTGCAGGGAAATGTAATGATGAAATCTTATTATTTCTAAATGCTTCAGAATAAATATACTCAATTGAACTACCTTCTTCGAATATTAAAGAACTAAGATTGTTATTATCTTTAAATGCAGAAGAGAGTATTGTAATAACAGATGCCGGAATATTTAATGTTACTATGTTATTTCCATAGAAAGCTAGTACACCTATTTCTAACAAAGTACTTGGTAAAGTAACACCAACTAATTCTTTTCCTTCAAAAACAGATCTCCCAATTCCCAAAATAGTCTGCCCATCTAAAACATCAGGAATAATAATATCCTTAAGGGCAAAATTGTAAGTACATTCGGTAATGGTTCCGTCAACAACGGTAACATCGGAGTCGGTTAATGTGTAGCTTTGGGCATTGATAGCCACATAGCAAAATGCCAATAGCATTGCTAGGTAAAATTTCTTCATAGAATGAGGTTTAAAACGTTTTTTTTGTGTATTAGGCTGTAAATATAGTTCTTTAACTTAGTATTTTTGTTGATTACCTATGTATCAGCCTAATTTTATTGTATTTCGGGTTTAAAAATATTTTTGTTTCAGAAAGCTGTAACTTTACGCAAAGGCTAGCCGTCACACTATAAAATCGGCTAAACCCCGACTTAATTGATTTATGACAGTAACGGAATACAATATAAGTGTAGAACAGTATGCCGACAGTATTTATCGTTTTGTGTTGAAAAATATAAAAGACACCGAAAAAGCGAAAGATATTGTTCAGGATACCTTTGAGAAGGTGTGGAAGTCGCATGCCGATGTGGAGGCATCTAAAGCGAAGAGTTACCTTTTTTCCACTGCTTACCATACACTAATTGATTCTGTACGAAGAAATAAATTTAATGCCGACTGGGAAAAAAGCGATACAAGCCATATGCAGACTAATAACGATTATTCTGATTTAAACGAAGTATTGCACCGAGCATTAGATCAGTTGCCACCCGATCAGAAAAATGTAATTCTGTTGCGCGACTACGAGGGGTATTCGTACAAAGAAATATCGGATATGACGGGTTTAACTGAGGCACAAGTAAAAGTGTACATTTTTAGAGGACGAAACTTTTTAAAGAAATATATAGGGAAAATTGAAATGTTAGTTTAAATAATAATTAATGATAAGTTATAAGCGGTAAACGATTTTTCATGATGTATGAAGTTGATAAGTGAGATGAACAAATCTTGATACTTGATACTTGATACTTGATACTAAAACAAAATGATAACTAAAGAGAATTACGAAATATGGATGATTGATCATATGGATGGCAACTTAAGCCAAGCCGATGAACAAGCATTGATGCAGTTTTTAGCTGAGCATCCAGAGCTCAATGAAGATTGTAGCGATTTTGATTCGTACACTCTTAAACCCGAGGAGCTTAGTTTTGGAGATAAACTAGCCTTGATTAAAACAGAAGCTGATGAGTTAGAAATTCCGAAAGCAGATTATGAGGCTATAAAATTACTTGAGGAAGGAAAAAGTGATGCAAATAATCCATTATTAGATGCGTATAAAAAAACTATAGTTAAGGCCGATACGAATATCACTTATCAAGAAAAATTACAACTAAAAAGAGCAATTGTAATACCATTTGTATCGCAACTAACATTCAGAAGACTAAGCATTGCTGCTTCAATAGTTGTAATTTTAAGTATTGGTTTCTTATTCAATAATGAAACAGCTGTTGATGGCCCAATAGCCATGCAAACTGAACTTCCAAGTACTGAGGCCAAAAGTGAGACCTCTATAATAGATACCGAAAGCCAAGTTGCAATATCAGAAAACGAAGAGACGGCGCAGGTTAACTATAAGATTACTGAAAGCATAGAGAATAACGAGGAATCCAATTCTAAGCATAAACGTTCAGAAAACTTGTTGGCAAGGATGAATCCGAAAGGTATAACTCCTTTGCAAACCCAGTCGGTTAAAGCATATGAGGTTGGGCTTAATAGTATAATGCCTTTAATGATAAAACAACAGCTTACCGAGCAACAATTTTATGCGCAGTTAAAAAAGCAAGAGATGCAAACCGAAAGTGAAGCTTTATCGCGTAAAGCAAATAAAATGGCGAATAGAGCAAAGGTGATTAACTTTTTATCAGGTAATGAAACTACCATTAAAAAATACATTAATAAAGAAGGGCAACTGATTGCCTATGAAGTCGAGTCAGAAGGGGGTATGTCTTTCATACGTAAAGTGAAGGGCAGTAATTAAACATATTATTAGTAGCAGACTTAATTTATGCAGATCAACTTTTGTTTTGGATAGGATATCATGTCTAAAGTAAAATGTGAGTCAGTCGTAATTTACAGTGAGCTTACTAAAGTTACCAATGGAGGTAGAGAATTTTTAAAATGTGAACGTGATGGAAAAAAATATATTATTTGTGATAATGGTGTTACTAAGTATCAACATTATTGCACAGGAAAAATCAAATAAAACAAACATTGTTATAATTGATGACAATAACGAAACTGTGGTTCTTGGCGTTTCAAAGGCTAAAGTTGAAGTCAATAACGAGAATGATACAATTACCAAAATCACTCTAGGTCACAAGCGTTTTGATATTATTGAAGGAGATGATAAAACCAAGGTAAATATGGTGCACCTTCCTCGCGAAAAGTTTAAAGGTCATTATGCCGGTGTTCAGTTAGGATTCTGTAGTTACTTTGGTCCTGATTTTAGTAATACAATGCCCGAAGGAGGTGCTTTTATGGAACCCAATAAAGGAAAATCGATGGCCTTTAGTATTAACTTTTTACAATACAATATTGGCCTACAGAAACATAAAAAGAATATTGGTTTAGTTACTGGTATGGGCTGGACGGTTTATAATTATCGTACCGATAATCAATATAAGATTATGCGTAATGAAAGTGGAATAACTGTTGGCGAGCCAATTGCTGAAAAGGTTACTAAGAATAAAATTGTCAGCAATTATATCAACATCCCGCTTTTATTAGAAGCACAAATTCCTTCTTCCACCAATCGATCAACAGCCTTTATATCAGCCGGTGTTTATGGAGGTTTTAAAATTGGTTCGCACACAAAAACGGTAACCGAGGGTAATAATAAAAGTAAGTCGAAGGAGAATATAAATCTTAATCCTATTCAATACGGAGCTATGGTACAGTTGGGCTATAAGTTTATAAAATTATACGCCACTTATAATTTCTCTAGTCTGTACGAAAAGAATAAAGGTCCTGAATTATATCCATACAGTATTGGTTTAACGCTAGTTAATTTCTAATAGCCATGAAAGTACTTATTTCAATTATAATATTTGCTTGGTGTTCATTAGTAATCGCACAAAACAAGCAAAGCTATTTATCTAGTTACGATAAATACTGGGAACTTTCTGATGGCTTTTATCGAGTGATGGAAAGCGGAAAAGTTGGACTTATTGATTCTGTAGGAGCAATAATCATCCCTACAGAATACAATCAGGTGTGGAATCTGCAAAGCAATGGTAATGTTAAAGTGCTTAAAGATGGTAAGCTGGGTATTTATAACGTAAGCGGATCTATTGTTGTGCCTACAGAGTACGAAATGATATGGGGTTTTAAAGATGGCAAAGCACGCGTACTTCGTAATGGAAAAATAGGATATGTAAATGAGAGTGGCAACGAATTTATTCCATGTGTTTACGATCAGATATGGGAGTTTGAAGAGGGCAGAGCCAAGGTGCTTAAAAACGGAAAAGTTGGTTTTGTAAACTCTCAGGGTACTGAGATTATTCCTGCAGAGTACCACACTATTTGGGATTTTAACGACGGTAGAGCCAAAGTACTCAAAGATGGTAAAATTGGAATGATTGATATGGATGGTTTCGAAGTGATCCCATGCAACTTTCAGCAGATATACGATTTTAATGAAGGGCAAGCCAAAGCCGTACTAAACAACGAAATTGTATATATCGATACTAACGGCAACCTTATTGATAAAGGCGATGTTAAAACCACGAGCATAACCGTTGTAAATACTGACGCAGGAGCTGGTAAAGACGTTAAAAGTGTTGAGATACATCTGTCAGAAGGAGATACCACCATTGTTACCTTGTTTGGCAATCAAATGGTAGTTGTTGAAGATGGTGATAAAACAGAAATTAGTATAGGCAAAAATAAGTACAACGAACACAAAAAAGACAAAAGCAATCGTAAGTTTAAAGGGCATTATTGGGGCTTAGATTTAGGGCTGAATAGTTACCTAAACGAGAATGGAGAGATGAGTTTGCCTGATGGTTATGAGTTTCTTGATTTAAACAGTGCCAAGTCCACTGAGGTATCTATCAATTTCTTGCAAGGAAACATTCCGCTTTCGCGAAGAGGCAACATCGGTTTTGTAACCGGATTGGGTTTAACTTATAACAATTACAGATACGCCAATGCAACTATTCCTATATATGAGGATGGGATGTTAACATCAGAACCCATTGAAGGAAATTTAAATAAGAATAAATTAACCACGCTCTATCTCACAGCACCTTTCTTGTTAGAGTATCAGTTTAGCCGTAAAAGCAGAAATGATTTTTATTTATCCGCAGGTCCAATAGGAGGTTACCGTTTACGCTCGCACACTAAAGTTGTAACCATGGAAGGTGGCAGCAAACAAAAAGACAAAAATAGAAGCAGCTTTGGCTTAGAAGATTTTAGATACGGCGCTCAAGTTCGTTTCGGATACCGTTTTCTTAATCTATATGCTACCTATTGGATGAGCCCAATGTTCGATACCAATAAAGGTCCAGAATTATATCCTATCTCTGTAGGTTTTGCTTTCTATCCCGGAAGGTGGTAACCCTCAGGTAAACCCCTTTTTACTATAAAACTAAGGGTCTTGCCTTGCAGGCCGGGCTATGCGCTATATCTTTGTTTCGCCAAAATGGGCTCACAAGGGATGCCACTGTACAAGCCAGCAATAAAAAGTCAGTGGCTTAAATGATTCATGTCTAGCAATCATGGATCATTGAAAAAATAGACACGATCATTTCTAAGGTACTACTAACCATTATAGAAAATCCTCAAAAGCGTTTCTATTGTAAGCCATATTCAAGGTGTTTTCCCAATTGTTATGTACAATAACTGTAACAAATATATACTTTGTGCGTACCTTATATTTGTGATTGTTAATCAGAAAAACCTTAACATGTCTAAATCTAATTTTATTGCATTTGCCATTTTTATACTAAGCGTATTTTTTGGTAAGCAAAGCCTTGCACAAGGTAAAATTGTAAACCGCCCAAAGGCCGATCAATTTAAAACTCTCTACCAAAAAAGTGCCTATGTGGCAGCACACTCAAGCTCCGAGTATAAATTTGTAATCGAAAATAATAAACTTACCGTTAGGCAAAACGACAAAATTGACTTCATTACACTTAAAAGTAATGTAAACCTCTATTACAATACATTCTACAATAACAATGTTGTACCATTAAGTGGATCCTTAAAATACTCATGTGGTAAAGGCGGATTACGAAGCAATAAGGTGTTTGGTAATTACGAAGTAAACAACATCTTTTATACCGATGCTAAATTGGCACAATATTCAACTCAGTTGTTATACGAAGGAACCGAAGTTACCTTTAAATCAACCACAGAATATACCGACCCAAAGTATCTAACTAAGGTGTTTTTTCAGGATGATGTGCCCATACACAAACGCGAAATTAGTTTTGTTATCCCAAATAATGTTGAGGTCGAGTTATTAGAAATGAATTTCGATAACTACGAAATTATAAAACAAGTGGAAGAAACTCCAACGGGCATAATGTATAAATACACCTGTAATAAACTTAAAAAACAAAGCACAGAGCCCAATTCTGTCGGTTATTTATATTACGCCCCTCACTTTGTAATAGCTACAAAGACTTATCAAACAGCAAGTGGAGAGGAGACTGTAGTACGTAATGTCGACGATTTATATAAGTGGTACCATTCGCTTACCGCACAAGTGAATGTAGATACGGATTGTTTTAAAGACAAGGTGAAAGAATTAACTGCAACAGCAAGTACCGATGAGGATAAAATAAAAGCCATTTACTATTGGGTGCAAGAAAAAATCAAATACATAGCCTTTGAAGATGGTTTAGCAGGATTTAAACCCGATGAACCTCAAAATGTTTTTACTAAAAGATATGGCGATTGTAAGGGTATGGCTATTTTAACCAAACACATGTTAAAAGAAGCAGGATTCGATGCCCGTTTAACTTGGATTGGGACAAACATCATTCCGTATAATTACAATATCCCATCCTTAGCTGTAGATAATCATATGATTTGCACTCTCAATCATAACAATACATTCTACGTTCTTGATGCCACAGAAAAGTATATGGCGCTTGGGAATAATGCAGAGCGTATTCAAGGTCAGGAAATGCTTATTGAAAATGGAGATCAATTCCTTAGAAAAACAGTTCCCGTAAATAATGCAATAGCTAATCAAATAGATCGTTCAGAAACAATTCAAATTAAAAACGATAGGCTTATTGGCGAAGGGAAAGTAAGTTACGAAGGAGAATCAAAGAAAGATATTCTTTACGTCTCAACTAATAGCAAAGTCGATGATCAAGTTTCTCTATTCGATTATCTTTCGGTAAGTAGTTATTCCAATAGCGATGAGGTGAAGGTAAACAACATTCCCGAAGCAAATAGAGACCTACCACTTGAAATTGATTATACCTATGTATTAAATAACAAGGTGAGTAACTTTGATGGAGAATTATTTATTTCGTGCGATTGGAGAAACTATCTAGCAGAAGCAGATATTGATACCGATAGAGAAAGTGACTTTTACTTTGGCCGTAAAATATATAATCAAATTCAAAAAAATATAGAAATACCTAGTAGTTATAAAGTGGAGTATTTACCAGATGCAATTCAAACTACAATAGGTGATGTAAGCATTGAACTAAGCTACCAGGTGCAGAACAATAAAATTATATATACCAATAAAATTGTAATTCCGCATGGTATCGTTAAAAAGCAACACTTCGAAACTTGGAACCATGCCATCAAAAAAGTAAATCAATTCTATAACGATCAAATTATCTTATCAAAAAAATAAACCTATGTTGAGTAAGCTAACAATCTCAATCGCCCTCTGCTTTATTAGTATGGTTCATATATATGCTGATGAAAGAGCCGAAGAAATAAAGCAATTAATGTGGCATTCCGATAACCCAGCCTTCTCCGTTACGGAGACACCCGAAAAATGGAACAACGAGTCGGCAGTTATTATAGCTAAACATCACCGTTTCGAATATAAAAAACCTGCTATTATTGCCGAACTTCAGTCAAATGATTTTTTTCATCAGCGAATTAAGCTAAACGATAAAAATGCAATTAATGCTTATGCTGAGTTAACATTTCCATCCGAGAATAGGGGATATTATGTATATGTTGGTTTTAAGGTTATAAAAAAAGACGGAACCGAAATTATTATTGATAGTAAGGAGGCCGTAGAGATGGAGGCACAAAGTCGCAAGGATAAAAAAGCTTACAAAAAGATAGCTATCCCTAATCTAGAAGAAGGCGATATTCTAGATTACTACATTTGCGAAGAGTTAACGATTCCCTTAGGAGCGTATAAGTTGTTTAACTTTACTCCGGTGCAATATTATTTACCTCAAGAATATCCAGTTATGGAGCAGCGTATCGAGTTTAATGTACAACGTCGTTGTTTTATTGCACTCAATTCTACCAATGGTGCGCCAGAGTTTGAGTTAAAAGTAAATGAGAAGAAAAAAGAGAATTACTATTACTTGGTAGATAAAGACAGAGAAAAAGTTGATGAGCATAGGTGGTTGTATCCGTACAGACAATTACCAACTATTAAATTTAAAGTGACCTATGCTTCTAATTCGGCGACTAAGCTTGATCAGTTTGTGTTTTTAGGTAAACCCGGTATTGCCGAAAATAGTATAACAGAGAGTGAGCTGATTACTTATATGAAAGATAGAATGAGCATTAAGCACAAGGTATCTGGCGCAAAAAAGTATACTAAAACTAAGTTAGGCAAAACAGCTTCTGATATTGATAAAGCCACATGGGCCTATTATTATAACAGAAATGAGGGACACCAGTGGGATGAGGTCAGAGAAATCTCAAACTACAGTTTAGGCGGTTCACCAATTTCCGATGAGTTATATTATTTACGCAAAATGCATTATTATTTGGCTTCGCAAAAAATACCCCACGAACTTGTTGTTGGGGTAGATAGAAATGTGGCTGACTTAGACGAAATCTTAATGACCAACGAGATGCGATTTTTCCTCCGGATTAAAGAGGGCGACGAATATTTTTACATCATGCCACAAATGAGAGGCGATTTTCCGGGTATATTGCCTTACGAGCTGGTTAATACCAATGCTTATATTATTAATCCTAAAAAATGGACTATAAAGAAGGAGATATTGCGCTCATCTCAGAAATATCCTGATACCGAAAACACAAGCTCAACTCTAGTTATAGATGCGGATTTTAAAAAATGTGTTGTAAGCAACACTTCAAGTATCTCAGGTACTCAAAAATCCTACTACCAAGGCGGTTTGTTAGACTATTACGATTTTATTAAAGAGGACGAAGAACATTTTGAAATTATTAAAGACTTTAAAGGAACTTCTTTTTCTAAAAAGAAACTTAATAGCTTAAAGGAATCGTACCTCAATAATAAAGACAAGAGAATAGCGGAGAATATATCTTACCTTGTTGAGAATAATTATAAGTTTAAAGTAGATACGGTAACTAATTTTAGCTATACACAAACAGGAGCTTATAAAGAAAAGCCTGAATTTAAGTTTTCGTATATCATAGAAACTG
Source organism: Saccharicrinis aurantiacus (assembly GCF_947489045.1). Classification (NCBI taxonomy): domain Bacteria; kingdom Pseudomonadati; phylum Bacteroidota; class Bacteroidia; order Marinilabiliales; family Marinilabiliaceae; genus Saccharicrinis; species Saccharicrinis aurantiacus. Next base: position 65,042 of record NZ_CANLCN010000014.1, on the reverse strand, counting down.
AGGACCTAGTTCATAAAGCAGGTAGAAACTATTTATTAGATGTAGGAAAGTTGATTCAAGGACAAGTAAAAATAGAAAAAGAGGAATTGGAGCGAGAACAGGATATTTATATCTATTCTCCAAGAATATTTAATTACACCATTAAATTTGATTTACCAGATGGTTATACAGTCCAGGGGCTCGATAAACTCAATATTAATGTAGAAAGTGACCAAGGTGGTTTTGTGAGTACTGCAAGTATTGAATCAGGACAAATAGTAATAAATACCTCAAAATTTTACAATCAATACTTCTCGAAGGCAGAAACCTGGGATAATTATATTGATTTCCTAAATGCGGCTTATAAATTCACTGAGCAAAAACTACTGATTAAGAAGTTATGATTCTTGGATTCTTGAAAAAATGAAGAGTAAAATATTACAAAAGAAACGCTCTCTAATTTTATTAGAAAGCGTTTCTTTTTTTTAAATATTAAAACGAAGCTTAATTCATACTACTACTTCAACCAAATTTTTAAAATACCTCCACTTACAATATCAGCATGCTGAATAAAATAGCTGTTTAATACTTTCCCATTCAGCTCCATTTTATCAATGGTAGTGGCATTGTCGTTTGCCTTTATGGTTTCAATTTTAAAGGTGTTGCCCGAATATAAGGTATCATCTAAAGTAATTTCAATGTTATCAAAATACGGACTACAAATGGTATAATGTGGCACGGCAGGGGCATCTGGGTATAGTCCCATCATGGCAAATGTTAACCAAGCGGACATGGTTCCTGTATCATCGTTACCCGGAATTCCGCCTGGCGTATTATGGTAATGCTCATCAATAATTTTACGTACCTCTTTTTGCGTTCTCCACTCTTCGCCTTTTATGTAGTTAAATAAGAAAGCATAACCCATGTCAGGCTCATTATCTGGTTCATATAAACCATTATCGAACACGCTTTGCAACTTATTTACAAACGCCTTATTGCCGCCATTGGTTTTAATTAATCCCTTGGCATCGTGGGCTACCATAAACGAATAATGCCACGATGTACCTTCAATAAAACCAGTTACAGGCTTAAAGTTGGCTCCATCCATTGGCGAGAAAGGTGCGTACCAAGTACCATCATCCATGCGAGGGCGCATTACGCCTTCTTGCTTATCGTACATGTTTTTATAATACTTTGAGCGGGCTGTAAATTCTTTATAGATATTATTTTGTCCCATATCCTTTGCCATTTGAGCAATAGCGAAATCGGCAACACAATATTCAAGGGTTGTAGATACCGAACCGTCGAACTCTTCCTGAACAGGAATATATTGGTGCTTTAAATAATCAGCCAACTCAGGGCGTATTGGATTATCACCTTCTTGTTTGGCGCTTTTTAGCATGGCTTCTAGGGCTAAGTTAGTATCAAACGCATCTAAGCCGCGCATATAAGTATCGCCAATAACAATGGCTGCAGGGTCGCCAACCATGGTAAATGTTTCCGTTGAATTGAGCTCCCATTTAGGCAACCAACCATTCTCTTTGTACATATCAAGCATTGAGTTTACCATACCCAGCTGTTGCTGTGGGTAAACCAAACTCATAAGTTGATGCATATTTCTGTAAGTATCCCAAAGTGAGAAAACCGTATATCTAGTATCACTAGTATTACCAACTTTGCTCGATCCCACCATTGGATAATCGCCATTTACATCGTTCAAAGTATTCGGATGAATTTGCGTATGGTATAAAGCCGTATAAAAAATAGTTTTTTGGTCCTCTGTGCCACCATCAACCTTTATTTTATTTAGAGCTGTATTCCATGCCTCGCGAGCATCAGCTTTAACAGCATCAAAGCTTTTGCCAGCAATTTCTTTTTGTAGGTTCTCGCGTGCATTTTCTATGCTCACATAACTGATACCGATTTGTACCTCAACTGCTGTTTCTTGCTCAAAGTTGTACGAAAAGTAAGCACCAATGCTATCGCCAACCAAAGGTTTCATATACTCCTTTAGGATGCGGGTTTTGCCATTGTAAGCCATCCAATTGCCTTCAACACCATTGTATTGAGCGGGCTTTTTCCATGCCCCAAAGTCAGAAGATTCTGTATCTACTTTCACCACGAAGTAAACTGGATAAATCTCCTCAGGATTGTTATAACAGAACGAACCTACTGTTCTAAATCCTTCTAACTCGTTGTTATCGGTAATGCGTAAATAACCATCTTGCTCGTTGGTTAAACCTAAGCCTAGGTTTAGTAAAATATTAGCCTGTCCTGCAGGGAAGGTATAGCGGTTAATGGCGCTGCGTACACTTGCTGTAACCTCGGTTTTAACCTTGTATTTATCCAAGTAATTGGAATAATAACCAGGGTAAGCTTCCTCGGCAGAATAAGGTGTTGCATATTCGTTTGTACTTGTTTTTAAGTCGCCAGTGGTGGGCATTAAAATGATGGTACCTAAATCGGGACAACCCACACCTGATAGGTTTACATGACTAAAACCCGTAAATGTTTCATTGGCATTAGAGTAGGGTGTACTCCACCAGTCGCTATCCTTTTCGTGTTTGTTTGGTCGGCCAGCCACATTAAAAGGCACTGCCGAAATCATACCGCGCGGAACAATGGCACCCGGATTTGTTGTTCCGTAGTTATCGCTCCCAATAAATGGATTCACAAAATCAACCGGCTCCTGTGCCCATAAGCTTTGCGCGATAAAAAGGCCAACTATAAATAAAAAAATATTACGCATAAAAGTCGTATTTAAAAACTTAGTTGTTAGTATTAAGTAGTAAGACATAAGTATAAAGATTATTCTTTATACAAGATCGATAGTATTAACCCGGTCTATGCTTTTGTTTTATTACAGATAATTATAAAGATCAAAGGCTCTATAGTAATCAAGTAAATCTTAATTCTGTAGAGCCTCTGAAAGTTGTGTGTGTGAAAGTCAGACTTAAAGTCTACTGTCTTATAAAAAGTAATTTAACTTCTGTCTTCTGACTAGAAACTAGCTTACTATTTCTTTATTGCTCCACAGTTATTTCATCAATAAACATATACGATGGTAAACCAGAACCACCATGCCATGTAGGTAAATCACCAGAACCTTTGATGATTACTTTTAAATAGCGTCCAGTGGCTTTTACGTCAATTGATTTAGTTAGAACAATAATATCTAAATGCTCTGTTGTTTCAGGGTATGATGCTGAAGCTACTTCAGTAAAGTTTTCGCCATCCTCAGAACTTAATATCTGAATGCCACGAGGAGGGAATATCCACGATCCTGTGTTTTGCGAAAAGTTAATGGTAACTCTGCTAACATCGGTTGCTTTACCAAAGTCAATTACACCTCTAAAATCATCACCTTGAATACCGGTCCATTTACCATCAGTGTAATTGTTTGAACCTGTAATACCATCAATTAAAGTATGGATGCCAGGGTTATAACTCTTACCTAATTTAGTATCCGTAGTTAATTTAGGATAGCCTGTATTATCGCTATTGTAAATTGACTTGCGGAAGTTAATGGTTTTTACATCGCTAGTAATATATCCATCCTTAACAGAAATAGCCTTTAATTGCGTTGACTTTTTAAGTGTGAATGGCTTTTTATATTTCTTCGATTTTGTTGTTGGCTCTGAACCATCAAGCGTGTAATAAATAGTTACGCCTTCAGTTTCTGAAGTTAACTCAACCGGAAGTGTTTCAGGGAAAGTGTATTTTGAATTTTTAGCGTAAGGCATAAATGCTCTTGCTTGCGGAAATTCAATTTCTTCACCTTCGTTAAGTGATAATTCAACCGGACAATCTTCAGGGTTTGAACCCCATGCTTGTGGCGTAGCACTCATTTCAAAAACCAAGTGGCCACCATTCATAATATCAGCGTGCTTTAAGAAAGTTTTAGTGTATTCTTTCCCATTTAAAGTAGCCGATTTAATGTATACGTTTTCTGGCGAGTTATTTTTAGCCTCAACTATAAAGCTTTTTCCGTTCTCAAGATTGATGGTAGTTTTATCAAACACAGGGCTACCAATAATATACTGGTCGCTAGCTGGGTTCATTGGGTAAAAACCCATTGATGAGAAAACATACCAAGCCGACATTTGGCCCGTATCTTCGTTACCGCTATAACCATCGCGCTCACTTGTGTACATCATATCCATTACCTTGCGAATCATTTCCTGTGTTTTATCAGGGCGTTGTGCAAAGTTATAAGTATACACTACGTGATGCGAAGGCTCGTTACCTTGCGCATATTGGCCAATAAGACCTGTTACATCGTGTGCATGTTCATTATCGTTTACCGCTTCTTGCTCAAACATTTCGTTAAGCTTAGCCACAAAAGCTTCTTTTCCACCAAACATATCCACCATAGCAGTCATATCGTGCGGTGCAAAAAATGAGTAGTGCCAAGAGTTACCTTCTGTAAAGTCGCCCGATCCGAATAAAGAAATGGCCATTGGATCAAATTCGGGATCCCAAACACCATTCTCATCGCGACCACGCATAAACTTAGTTTCTGGGTCGAATAAGTTTTTGTAGTTATAAGAGCGTAAAGTAAACTTCTTATAGTCATCCTCTTTGCCTAAAAATTTAGCTACTTGAGCAATGGCATAATCATCAAAAGCATATTCAACAGTTTTTGATACTGAGTTAGCTTCATGCTCACGAGGGATGTAATTTTGGTGCTTGTAAAACTTTAAACCTTGGTTATCAGCATTAGCTGAAACTAACATGGCTTCGTAGGCTTTTTCAACATCGCCAGTGTAATATCCTTTTAAAATAGCATCGGCAATAACCGGGATAGAGTGGTAACCAATCATTGTATTGGTTTCGTTATTCCAAAGTTCCCAAACTGGTAGTTTACCCGACTCTTCAAATTTCGAGATCATCGATTTTATGAAGTTGTCGTTATACTTTGTATCAATAATTGAATACAATGGGTGTAGCGCTCTAAAGGTATCCCAAAGCGAATATAAAGTATAGTTTGTTCTATCGTCAGCCGTATGAACTTTCATATCCATACCTCTGTACTCGCCGTTTACATCTTCAAAAATGTTTGGGTGAATTTTGGTATGATACATTGCAGAATAAAACACAACCTTGTCGTCTTCGCTTCCTTCAACCTCAATTTTAGCAAACTCTTTATTCCATTGCTCACGTGCTTGAGCGTGTGTTTTTTCAAAGTCGAAGGCATTGTTTTCAGCTTCCATGTTTTCCCAGGCATTCGCCGATGAAACAGAAGAAATAGCCACCTTAGCCATTATCGCTTCACCTTCAGTGGTGCTAAATTTTAAAGCTGCTTTTACATTTTTACCGTTGGCCGTTTCTTTTGAATCTATCACAACATCATCTTTGGCAATATCGATGCCCTTAAATGGTTTTGATAATTCAATGGCAAAATAAACGCGTTGGTCGCCTGCCCATCCTTGCGAGAAACGGTATCCCTCAAGTTTGGTATCAGATACCACGGTTAATTTTGTATCTGTTGCATTATCAGAAATGCCATGTTTTAAATCGATGATGATATTACTTTGCTCAGACTCACGGAAAGTATACTTGTGCATACCTGTGCGTAAAGTAGTAGTTAACTCTACGTTGATATGATAATCTTGTAAGCGTACTGCGTAATAACCTGGCGAGGCTTTCTCGTTTTTATGGCTAAAGCGACTGCGGTATCCCGCATCAGGATCGGCCTTTGTGCCCGGATTGAAATTAATAGCACCAACAGTTGGCATTAAAAGGATATCGCCATAATCGGCACCACCTGTTCCGCTTAAATGCGTGTGCGAAAATCCGATGATTGAGCTATCAGAAACATGATATCCTGAACACCAATCCCAACCTTCAACACCTGTATCCGGACTTAATTGCACTAATCCGAAAGGAGAGGTTGCACCTGGAAAGGTATGACCATGACCACCCGTTCCGATAAAAGGATCGGCATATTTACTGTAATCTTGTGCGCTTACGTTGGTAGCAGATGAGCCTAGCATTGCTATAAGGCCCATGCTCATAAACACTGATTTTATCTTTTTGTGTAAGATGTGCATATATGTGTAATTTTTTGGTTCTTTTTATTCTTCGTAATGATAAATGGCATCCTGTAAAGTGGCTCCATTGGCATCGTGTACCGCAAAGTTGAATCCTTTACGTAAGCTGTAGCCACCGTATTCGCCTTTGTTATTGATGGCAATAAAACCCACTTGCAGGTAATCAAACTCAGGACGACCTTTATGGCGTTTGTATATTCTGTGAGTAGCCTCTTTACAAGCATCAAAAGGAGACATGCCGTTTCGCATTAACTCTACCACAATGGCACTTCCGGCAGTGCGTATAACCGCCTCGCCTAAACCTGTGGCTGTAGCAGCACCGACTTCTCCATCAACAAATAAGCCAGCGCCTACAATTGGTGAGTCGCCTACGCGGCCATGCATTTTCCAGGCTGCGCCCGATGTGGTGCACGAAGCTGCTACTTTGCCTTCCTTATCAATGGCCAGCATACCAATGGTATCGTGGTTCTCAATATTGATGATTGGCTTATAGTCCGATTTCTGTTTCCACTCTTCCCAATCTTGTTTCGATTTTTCAGTCAGTAAGTTTTCTTCCTTAAAGCCTTGCTCGCGAGCAAATTGCTGAGCGCCCTCACCAGTAAGCATTACGTGTGGTGTTTTATCCATCACCAAACGAGCTACATTGATTGGGTGCTTAATGCCCTGTAAGAAACTAACCGCTCCTGTACTGGCATCATGGTCCATAATGGCAGCATCGAGGGTTACGTTTCCATCTCTATCAGGATAACCGCCATAACCAACGCTACGTACCTCAGGGTCAGCCTCAGGAATCATTACGCCTTTTTCTACCGCATCGATGGCATGGCCACCCGCTTCGAGTACTTCCCAAGCTTTGGCATTAGCTGCTAAACCATGGTTCCACGTGGAAATAACAAGGGGTTTGCCTCCGTTAGTTGCTGTAAAACCAGTTCCCTTAGGCATATTTGCTTTTATTGAATTGGATACAAATGCCAATCCGCCCAAAGCGCTTATTTTTAAAAAATCTCTTCTCTTAGTCATGCCACTATTTTAAATCATCAGATGGAGGAAATGCGCTAGCATCAGTCCATAAGTTTTTATTAGGTGTTGCACCCATTGTGTATACTAATTTGCCACCATTCATAATGTCTTTATGATGGATGTAAGATGTTTGAAGATCTTGCCCGTTTAAAGTGGCTTTTTGGATGTAAATATTTTCATCAGAAAGGTTGATACTTTCAATAGCAAATTCCTTACCACTTTCTAATTTAATAGTGGCATTATCCACTAAAGGTGTACCTATAACATAAATTCCATCAGCAGGATTAACTGGGTAAAAGCCCATAGTTGTATAAATATACCAAGCCGACATTTGACCACAATCTTCGTTACCGCAGTGTCCATCGGGTGTAGCCGAATATTGCGTATCTGCAATTTGCTTTACAATCTCTTGGGTTTTCCAAGGTTTGCCAATGTAGTTGTATAAATACCCAACATGGTGGCTTGGCTCGTTTCCGTGTGCATATTGACCAATCATACCTGTGCTGAAAATTGGTAATACATCATCCGCAGTAGGATAGTAGGTAAACATAGAATCGAGTTTCTCTTCGAAACGATCTGCCGAACCTAGTTTATTAATTAAGCCCTGTGTGTTATGCGGTACAAACCAAAAGTATTGCCATGCATTCGACTCGCAATAATCATCGGTATATTCCTTGGCTATAAAATGCTTAACAAAGCTTCCGTCTGCTTCAAGGGTTCTTAAAAAGGTGCTTTCGCTATCGTAATGATTGGCCCAATTGTTCGAGCGTTGCATGAAGTAAGCATAGTCGTCAGTTTTGTTTAAATCCTTTGCCAATTGAGCAATACACCAATCATCGTAGGCATATTCCATGGTTTTAGATACCGACCAGTTTTCGTGCTCATTGTTTGTTGATACAAAACCTTTTTCTTTATACTCATCAAGGCGTTGTGCATCCTGCATGGCAGAAGCTTTACAGGCTTTGTATAGTTCCTCGGCATCAAAATCAGCAAGCATGCCTTTAAAGTATGCATCTACAATTACAGGTACTGAGTGGTAACCCATCATCATATCCGTTTCGTTTCCTTCGAAAGACCAAACTGGTAATAAACCTTTCTCGTGGTAATGTGCCATTAAGGATTTAATCATATCCTTAACTCGGGCTTCGTGCATGATTGTGTATAAAGGATGCGCAGCTCTAAAGGTATCCCAAAGCGAAAATAAATCGTAGCGCGTATAATCGCTGGCATTTTCAACTTCTCCGTTCGGAGCTTTATAATCGCCTTTTACATCAGAGAAAACGCGAGGATTCAACATGGTTTGATACAATGTGGTATAGAAAGTTCTTTTTAAAGAATCGTTAGTTGTGCTGATATCTATTTTCGATAATTCAGCAGTCCATTCTTTACTAGCTTCAGCTTTGATAGTAGCAAAATCTTTGTTGTCTAGCTCCGCTGCAAAGTTGGCTTCAGCCCCTGCAATGCTCGATGAGGCAATGGCTACCTTTACTTCAATTACCTCAGCATTTGCTGAATCGAAGTTTACCTTTACTTTGGTGTGCTTAGCTTTTGCTTCGTTCTTTACCTCTTTATTTTCGGCAAATAGATTGTATGAATCAAAGGCTGAAGAGAATTCAGCTTTAAAATAAACGCGTTGGTCGGCAGCCCATCCTGAAGACATTCTGTATCCAACTAGAGTTTTATTATCAATTACTTTGATGTACGTATCCGTTGGACCATCCCAGTTTAGCGAGTAGCCTAAATCTAAAAGAATAGCTTTGCCTTCATCTTTTGGGAAATGATAACGTTGCACACCGCCACGGCTCGAAGCAGTCATTTCTGCTTTAATGCCAAAATCTTTAAGGTTTACCCAATAGTAACCCGGTTGTGCGCCTTCTTCATCGTGTGAAAACACAGAAAAAGGACGGTTGCCATTTTCTGCAATGGTTCTGTTGCTGCGCTTATTAACTGGCATAAACAATAAATCGTACAAATCACCAGCGCCAGTTCCGCTAAGGTGTAAATGACTAAATCCGCTTATTATCGTATCCTCGTATGAGTAACCTGATATTCTATCCCATCCGCTTAAGCCATGATCGGGACTTAACTGCACTGCACCAAAAGGAAACTGTGCGCCAGGATAAGTATTACCCGGGCCATCGGTTCCCATAAATGGATTTACTAGGCTTAGTAAGTCTTCTTTAACTTGAGTTTGTTTGGGTGTGCATGCCACAAGCAGACTAATGAGTATTGTGAATAAAATTAATTTAGTCATATCTAGTTGATTTTTGATTCGTGAATAGTTTCGAAAGAAGCCGCATCAAATAAAGACCAGCCTTTGGCTCCTGATTGTAGTGCTGTATCAAACGCCTTTTTAAGAGAATCGCCTTCGAGGTTTGGCACAAATAAGCCCGTGTAAATTGGGAATTTGTTGTTAACAGTAGCTACGCCTTCAGCTGTTGTTTCGCCAATCCAAGCAATGTCTTCCTTATAAAAGTTGTGGTAAATCATAGGAAGAGCACCATCTAAGTTCCACTGATCCCAAGCTTGGTAAACCATAGTTCTTGACATCTCTGGCGATGGAAATACCGCTGCTGTTAGTGCTTTGTTTTTGCTGTGCACCATAGTTGCAATTTGATTCACCAATTGCGTTACCGTATTTAATCGGAAGTTTACCCAGTTGGCATCGGTGTTTGGATCGTCTAAAGAAAGTGGGCTGTAACCATATTCAGCTTCAAAAGCTTTTAGGTTTGATGGGTTGTATCCGTAATCCCATTCGGCATATACTTTATCTTGAACAATGTTGTAGTTACTCCAAAGGTCGGTTGGCAAAATGGCATCGCAATAGCGCACATAATCCAAATGAATACCATCTAAACCTTCAATTTCAAGTAAATTATTTACTTGCGTAAAGATGAGGTTTTGTACTTCAGGAATTGAAGGACAAAGCCATTGGTAGTAATCTACGTAAGGTCGTTTATCAAAACACGATTCGCCAAGGCGGTTGACTGAATACCACTCTGGATTTTGCAAAGCAGTTGTGTCACCTGGGCGGTTTAAGGTCCACATCCACGCGTGTACCTCAATATTTAATTGATGCGCCAAAGGAATAACTGTATTCAGTACTTTTTCGTTGGCACCAATGAGGATGGCGTTTATGCCCGCAGTTTTGTATTTTGCGAAATCAGCATTCCATTCTTGTTCCGTTTTAGTTTCATTGGCATGAATCCAAATCCAATTCTTTTGGGATGCAGATTGCTCTTCTTGCGAGGAACATCCGCATAGCAATGCCACAATGGCAATAAGTGCGTTGATATGTAAAAACTTCTTTCTCATTACTTATAGTAGTGCTAATTTATTTTTCGTAATCGTCCTTCAGTATTCGATAGAAAAGAGGTTTTTGAGTCTGGTGTTGTTCCTGTTATTTCAAAAGAGTGGCTTAAGGTGTTTAGGGTAATCTGGTATTTTTGGCTCAGTTCAATATCGATATTTAAAGCCTCCAAGCTTTTAGCATAGTGCTTGTTTAAATTAAAATATTGCTTTTGCGCTTTGTAAATATGAGCGATAAATTGACGTAAGAATTCGGTTTCGTAATCGTAGAAATTGTCACCCTCCGTTGTTTCATATTCTAAGAAGGTTACCATTCCCCAAAGTTCGGGGCGGTGCATATCAATGGCGCCAATGGGCGACCATACCCAATTGTTCTCGGGTAAGAAACGTCCGGTATTGGGGTGTTTCTTTTTGTGGTATGTGCCATTAATAACTTCAGACTCCCATTGAACTCTTGAAAAGTTTATCCGCATATTTTCGCCATGAACAGGCAATCTTTTAGGTGTGTTTGTTGAAATTATGCTTTCCCACGGAATGGCTACTTCTACTGTCCAACTATCATCCTTATCATTTGGATTGTTTAGGGTGCCGTTAATTTTTATGGCTGATTGTAAGCCCTTAATGTCGTATTCGTTAATAACTGGGCCTGCCTCGCGATATGGTTTGGCCAGATATAAATCCCACGCAGTATTTAAGGCATTCAATTCTAATTCGATGTAATTGTGCGTATCTCCATTGGCATCAATGAAAATTTCAATATCATTATCGTGAAAAATGACTTCATCTCTATCTTTAATGGTAGCCCAAATATGTTCTTCCTCTATGTAAAATGCGAAGTACAAAAAGTCATCGTTCCAAAGCATTTTAGCCATTGTTTCAAAGTAGGGCTTGTGTATATCATGTCCTTCAATATCAACAAATAGGTTTGTCCACTGCGCATCTTGCCACTCGGGTTTATTGATGTCGCCGTTGATAACAATATCACCAGTTATTTTTTTGCATAAGTATCTCTCGGGCTCAATAAACCTAAAGTCTTGAGCTGACAAAGCTATGCTGCACAAAATTGTGATTAACGATATGTAGACTCTTCTGTTCATTAGTAATTGCGTGGTTCTTTGTTTTCAGATTCTTTTTCCCAAACAGGTAAAACGCGTTCTTCATCATCGGCAATAGCCTTACGATAGAAGTCGTTGCTATAACCTTTTTGTTTTGGTCTGTTATCGGCATCACGCACCAAACCATCATTATATTTTACGATTAGATGATGCGATAATTGCGTCCATTCTTTTAGTAAGGCTTCAGCGTTTTGATTTCCAAACTCAGTAAAGTTGTTGGCACGCGTTACATTGTTATTGGAAGTTTGTTCTTCTTCTAATGCCCTGTAATCATTAATAATATTTGTTTGTACTTCTGTTTGTTTTGCTTTTACGTCTTCAATCATATCGCTATAGCGAAGATTTACATAGTTGCCCACAAAGTTGAAAACCCACCACATAGATTCCCATGAGAATTCGTTGAAGTTGGCATTGCTATATGACTCAGGAATACTATTTACAGATGCATTAAATGGCATGTAAATGTTGGTGTAGGTATTGTCTAAACCCAGCCACATTGTTGATTCTGTTTTAGTATCATCACCTTTTAGCTCAGCAATAAATGCATAAGCTGTAAGTGGCGTTGAAATGGGGCGTTCCCATGAAGCCTCGGTTTCGTCGACAGTAAATGTTAGCGGACGAGAGCGGTTGGGGTTGCCATGGGGTCCGGCTTTAAAGCCTTTTTCCATATCCCATGCAGTACCATCGTAGTGACTTCTGCTCAAATCCATTATATCTTGCAGCGATAATTTTTCATCGGGTTTAATCCATAAAGGATAGCGCTCAGCAGATTTATCGCCACGTGCATAATCAGCTGTAAAGTTTTGTGATGGCGCTACTCTGCGGAAGAAATCCCATACGCGCATTTCGGTATATCTTAATTTGGCAGGATTAGCAGGATCGTATGTGTCGCAAAAGCTAAATGTACCATCGGTTTTAGGATTGTAGTAGCTTTTCTTTTTGGCAAAGCTTACCACATCTTTGGCGTACATTACGTTTTTTTTGTCCTTAAAATCGATTTTGCCAATGCGAGCATGGTTGGCATGGGCACTCACGTATCCATCGGGCACTTTTACAGCTACCCATATGGCACCTTTTTCATTGGCACCTTTGCCTATCATTTCTAAAATCCAAGCCTCGTTGGGGTCGGCAATGGAGAAGCTTTCGCCCTCTGAGCCATAACCATATTCTTCCACAAGTGAAGTGATTACTTTAATCATTTCACGAGCCGTTTTAGAACGTTGTAAACCCAATTCCATTAGGTGCCAATATTCTAAAAATTCGTTGGTGTTGTGCAGTTCTTCTCTTCCGCCAAAGGTAGTTTCGCCAATGGTAACATTAAACTCATTAATGTGGTAACCTATGGTGTGGTATTCTTCTTTAGCTTTTGGTATAAAACCTTCTTTTTTGTTGGGCCACGAAACTACTTTAACGCTGTCCGTTTTTGTGTACAAGCCACCTTTATGAACAGGGAATGCCGGAGAATAAGCTCCATCGTTGGCATAAAAAATATAGTTGGCTCCGCTTGTTGATGCACCATTTGTAATTAAAAAGTTGGTGCAGGCAAAACTTTCTGCCACAAAGCAAAATACTACGAATAAAAGAAGGCTGCGCATGTTTATATTTTTTGATTGTGGAACAAAATGATTTGTTGGTTCTCAGAAATAGCTGTCATTTTTTTAGAAACGAGCTGCCCATTGGCATTGATGAAGCTTAGGCTAAAATCAGTTCCTTTCTCAACTTTAAAAGTTAAGTATCGGTTCATATCATCAATGGAGCCGCTTGTTTCTCCGCTATTAATGGTTTCTCCATTAGCAATTAGGCTTACTTCTGCTTTAACGCGATTGTTACCCGCTAAGCTGCAATCTTCATTTTTGAGCATTACCACTTGTAATTCAACGCTATTTTGTGAATTATTTCTAGCCAGTTCCTTTTGGTATAAATCAATGTACCTATCGGTAACATCAACGGCATGCACGTATTTTATATTATCATCCCATACCAATGGAAAATGTAGTTTGGTTGGCTTAAACGATGATGCATACATCCATTGTTCAGGTTTTGATTTATCGGCCTTGCCGGCACGCTCTAAAAACCAAGCCTCGTCAAAAGTACCTGATGGATAATATTCGGTAAAGTGCCATTGGCCGTTTACATAAACCTCAACCCAATTGTGGTTGCCTGAGTTGTTAAACCAATCGGGAGTTCCGGCAACACGAGCCGGAATACCAACAGATCTAAAGGCATCAACCAATAGTATTGATAAACCAGAACACGAAGCCATGCCCAGTTCCATCGATTCGTATGGACTCTGGTCGGGCTTTTCTCTATCGGTATTATATTCTACATTGAGCTCATTAAGAATATTGTTGTTAATAGCCCAAATGGTCTCTTCAATACTTGAAGCATCGCTCACATATTTGCTAAACCGTTTATAGAAATCAGGGCGCCAATAATCTCTGCGTTCGTTTAATGAAGCATAAGGAAGTACTTCGTTAAAGAAAACATCCTTATCCAAATTCTTTGCCCATGCATAATCATTGCGAGCGATATAGGCATATTTAATATTCTCAATTAGATATTCTGCACTTAATTCTTCTAAATCATGTTTGGGCATGTATTGAATTAAAAATTCAAGTGCTTCTTTTTGCTCGCCTTTAAAATGCGCTAAAGCCATTTCTAATTCGTGTGCGTTATTGCCACTTTGGGCAAGCGCATTTTGAATTGGTTCGCTGTACTTGTTTGAACATGAAGTTGCGATAAGCAATATTGCTAGTGCAATTATATTTAGTGTTTTATGCATATTAGTATGTGTCAGTTATTGATTTAAGTGTGATGGATTCGGTGGATAAAGTTTTACCATTGGTTGATTTAAAATCGATTACATACTCTTGGTGAGGCACTAAATCGAAATAGTTGTCGCTCCAACGTCCTTCAATAGAAGTGCTTATCTCAAGGTTTTTAATGAATGTATTGCTCTTAAGAATTACTTGTTGTATTCCGTTTTTAGAAACTATCTTATAATCGATTTTACCTTTGCTAAGTTTTAAGTCTTTTACTTTAGAAAATAAGAAGGTTGATTGTGTATTGTGTTTCTCATACGCAGTATTAAGTACCAATACTAAATCGTTCAGATTTTCTGATTTGCTTAAAGAGGTAAGTGTTTCGTTAAGTATTATTTTATTCTCATTCGCTTTTAATTGGAAGTCTTTGTTTTGCTCCCAAACCATTGTACCATCCAACTTAATAATTTGAAGGTGACTGCTTACTTTGCAATCCTCAATTTTATCAGATATAATGTGAACGCTTAAATTACCCTCGTTAATTATTGCTGAAGAGATTACTGACTCAAACGCTTTTTTTATAAAATATTGCATGGCTTTCCAGTTGCCTAAATAGTCGATTCCCGACCAAGATACGGCTGGCCAAACATCGTTTAACTGCCAATATAAAGTGCCCATGTTAAAAGGTTTGTTACGACGGTGTGCCTCAAACCCAATGCGCATTCCTTCGGCTTGCATTACCTGATTTAGATATACAAAATTTTGAAAGTTGCTTGGCATAATGTAGTCGCGCTCCATGTATTCTTTAATGGTAACATTACCAATAGAGCTTTTTTGGTGGGCTCGCATTACATCAGAATCTATATCCCAATCTTTCTCTTCAGAAAATGTTTTTATGGTTTCCATGCTTGGGAATGATTGAAAGCCAAATTCACTCATGAAACGAGGTACGTACTCATTCATTTTCTCAAACTCGTGTTTTCCCCACCAAACACCCCAATAATGGTTATCGGCAATGTTCATGTCGGCTTTATTGCCCCAATTGCTGATGGGAGAGGAGTCGTAGTAGAATCGTTCCGCATCAAGCTCTTTAATTTTTCGCGGAAGCAGTTGGTTGAATAATTTATCGTAGCCCTCAAGTAATTCTTTTTGGTCGGCTTCGGTATAGCCATATTTTTCTTGCCATCCCCAGTTATCCCAGCCAACTTTAATTTCGTTGTTTCCACACCACATGGCTAATGAAGGGTGATTTCTTAGTCGCTTAATATTGTATTCAGCTTCTTTTTCAACATTGTTTAAAAATGCATCATCAGAGGGATACATGGTGCATCCGAAAATAAAATCTTGCCAAACCAATATGCCTTTTTCATTGGCCAATTTATAGAAATAATCATCTTCGTAAATACCACCGCCCCAAATACGAACCATGTTCATGTTCGATTCAATCACATTATCGAAATACGTATCGTAAACAGAATCTCTTACTCCACCTAAAAAAGAGTGGTTTGGAATTGCATTAACCCCTTTAATGAAGGTTGGAATGCCATTTACCTTTAAATAGAAACTTTCGCCAATTGAATCAGGCTCATTGATGACTTCAATGGTTCTTAGTCCGATGCTTTGTTTTTGTTTATCGGCAATATTATCATCAATAACTAATCGTGTCTCAAAATGGTATAAATGTGCTTCTCCCATTCCATTGGGCCACCATAATTCAGGATCATCAATGGTATATTTTAATGTAATGTTGTTTGTGCCCTTTTGTAAGTTTACTGATTTGCTGGCAACAATATCTCCATCGGCTATAAGCTTTAATTTTGCATCTATTTGAGACGAAGACTCTACTTCAGTATCAAAAGCAATTTGAGCTTGTTTGCGACTTAGCATCTTTTGAGTAAAGTGCACATCGGTAATTTGTGCATCATTCCAGGCTTTAATCGAAATTGGTCGCCAAATACCCGACGTTACAAATCGTGGTCCCCAATCCCAACCATAGTGGTAAGGTGCTTTGCGGGTAAAAACACTCAGGTGTTCATCAGACCTATCATTATCTGCCGGATAGATAAAGTTGGATTTATCAAAGGCAGGCATGGCCATTTTTATGGGAGAGTGAAAATATATTTGAATGGTATTTTCACCTTCAACCAAGTACTCTTTCACAGCCTTTTCGTAAGCAACAAACATATTCTCAGTAGAAAGAATTTGATAGCCGTTTATGCTCACGTCAGCATAAGTATCTAAACCTTTAAACTCAAAATTAATGTGTTGGTTGCTAAGAAGTTTTTGATCGACAAAAAAGGTGCCCTTGTATTGCCAATCCTTATGTTCAATCCATTGTAAGTTCTCTTCATTATTGCCATAAAATGGATCTTCGATAATTTTATTTTTAAATAAATCGAGGTGTACATTTCCGGGCACAACTGCAGGATACCAATCGTTACTCTCAGCTTGTGAGAATTCCCATTGGGCTTCTAAATCGTTAATGGAAAAATTTTCTTCCATTGATTGGCACGATTGAAAAAGCGGTGCCAAACAAACTGTTACTAGAACTGATAATTGAAGTATCCTGAGCATAATAGATTATTTTAGTTGTTTGATTACCGAAAGTGCTGCTGTAATTTTTTCGGTATCAACAGTTAATTTTGAGTATTCTTCAGACTCTACATTTCCCATGTTTAATCTGTGATTAAAGAATTCCATCTCAGATTTTATTTCTTTCACTGCCGACATATGAAACTCAGTGGCGCCAGTTTCTTTTTGTAGTTGAGCAATATTTGAAGCATTTACGCCGCTGCCTACTAACACTGTAATTCGATTATTGGCTTGTTGAATCATTTGTTGTAAGGTTTTACGTCCTTCAACAGCTGTATCTTCCATACCAGAACTAAGCACAATATCAACCCCAATTTCTATCAAATCATCCAAGGATTTTTTGGGGTCATTTGACATGTCAAATGCTCTATGAAAGGTAAATTTCATTGGACGAGCTAGTTCAACCAATTCTTTTGTGCGTTTAATATCAATACTACCATCGGCATTTAAAACGCCTGAAACTACACCGTGTACTCCAAGTAGTTTGGCTAATTCAATATCACTTTTAATTACTTCAAACTCTGAATCAGAGTATAAAAAATCGCCACCGCGTGGCCTAACAATTATAAATATATCAGGATGCCCTGTTTCTATGGCAGCTTTAACAAAACCTGCACTTGGAGTTGTTCCGCCCTCTTTTATGTTGTTACATAATTCAAGACGATCTACTCCAAGTTTTAAAGCTGCTTTTACACCTTCTATATTGTATGTACTTACTTCTAATTTAAACATTGATGCTTTTTAATAAACTTTTTAACTGTATAAATTAGAGCAGAGTTAATCCCGCTAAGGATTTGTAGTTGATTAATGATTGGTCCTCTGGGTTGAGTTCGGTAATTAGGTAATTTAATTTTTCGGTAGGTATAATATTAAAGCTTTGAACAGAGCCAAGTTTTTCACTTAGGGCAACAGAAACTACCAAGGCACTTCTTTCGGCCATTTTTCTTTTTACCAAAACTTCTGTTCGGTCAATATCGGTTAATCCTTTTTCAATGCTAAAGCTTCTTGTACCAATGAAAAAGATATCGGCATTTACCTCATTTAATATATTAATGGTATCTGCGCCAACTGTAATAGGAACGCCTGATAATATGCGGCCTCCTAAAAAGTGCGTTTGAATATTTGGTTTATTGAGCAATTCAATGGCAACAGGTAAACAGTTAGTCATTACCGATATATTTATATCGTTGGGTAATTGACTGGCTATTTCTTGATTGGTAGTACCTCCATCTATAAAAATAAGCATATCGTCTTTTAATAACGAGATGGCTTTTTGTGCGATGATCTTCTTCTCTTCAAAGGCAAAAGTTTTTCTATCATCATAGTTCATAGGGATGTATGCTGCAGATTCATTTAGTACTGCTCCGCCATGAACTTTTCTGATAAGCCCTTTTTGCGAAAGTTCTTT
The DNA here is from genome assembly GCF_947489045.1 of Saccharicrinis aurantiacus. Classification (NCBI taxonomy): domain Bacteria; kingdom Pseudomonadati; phylum Bacteroidota; class Bacteroidia; order Marinilabiliales; family Marinilabiliaceae; genus Saccharicrinis; species Saccharicrinis aurantiacus. The sequence continues at coordinate 46,804 of NZ_CANLCN010000014.1, read as the reverse complement.
TAGATCTCTTCTAATGGTATCTTCAGAAACATTCAGTTCTATACTTAATTCTGATGATAAAACTTTAGATGATTGTTTTATCATATCCAGAATTTCCTGATGCCTTTCTTCCTTTAACATTGTAGTGTGCATATTATATATAATTAGGTGAATTTATTGTAGTGTTATGTATGCGGATACGTTCCAATGGTTCAATTCATTTTCCTTTTCTTGTTGTGCCTGAGGAATTGAAATTGAGATTGTATTTTCTCCTTTTTTCAGGTTGTTGAGTTCAATAACAAAGGGCTCCACTTGTGAGCCTGGGCACCAGTTTGATCGAGAATAATCAGATGATGCAATAAACTCATCAATTTCTAATTCTTTGGTATCTCCTGTTTTTAGGTTGCCCATAACGGCAGTTCTTTTTTCTGTCCAAACACCAGAATGCGGGTTGAAACGTCTGAACGAAGCACAATCATCTCTCCAAGGAATATCGCTATAAACGATTTCATTGTTTACTGTGATAATGTTCTCCTTTTTTACAAATTCATCGCCACCAGAGTGACCGCCATGACCCGTTGTGATGTAGTGTAATTGTGCACTTTTATAATTAGCGGGTAATTCAAACGTGTATTCTAAGTTACCTCTGCTAAAACCATCATATAGTTTTTCAGGTTCAATATACCTTACAGTATTTACTAATGGAATTACCTGAGTTTTTGTAATAGGATCTACTTCAGCTTTCGATTCTGTATAATTTAGTTTGGCAGAGAACTCATATCCTCCTTGAGTCCAAACATCAATAAAGGCCCCAATCCATACTTCTCCTTCTAATTCGCTAATTAGTTGAGTTACATCTTGCTCCCAAACTACTTTTTCTTCCCAATGTGGGATGTATACAGGCTTACGTTTCATTAACTTCGGATCGTTAGAATAATACCCGATTCCAAAAGGAGTCATAAATCTTAAAATCTCAATCGAAGGCTTGTAATTTTCTGTTGGTACAACACCCGGAAATTCAATATTTTGATTCTCAAATTGGGCTTTAAAATCACTGTCTAATAAAAAGTTAATATCACTGCTTTGCGGAATTAAAAATAGTGAACCAGTTTTATCCCAGGGATCGCCAGCTGATTTAATTTCGGTCTGAACACTTACTGTAGCTTGTTTGCTGTATTTTGGTAATTGTACTTTTTTTAAGATAATTCTTCCGTTATCAACTTTAATAATCTTCTCATCTAGATTTGTGCAGTTTTCTGCCGGATTAAAGTTGACTGCTTCCTCATTGAAAATAACAATGGATTTATCTCCAATAGATTGATCTTTAACAGAACAAGCTGATATGATTACTGCTAAAGCAAATATTATAATTCTATTCATCGTAAATTAGTTATTTAAGTTGCTTACTGATGGCGGGCGAGAGTTTATTTCTGATGCCCATTCTTTATTGGGTTTGTTGCCCATTACAAAGTGTAACTCTCCGCCATTCATGATTTCTTCGTAAGAAATATACGAGCGGTTTAACTCTTTGCCATTTAAGCTTGCTGATTGTATATAAAAGTTTTCGTCTGAATGATTTTCGGTTGATATAACAAATTGTTTATTTCCTTGCAAGTTAATGCAGCTTTTTGCAAATAATGGTGTTCCAATAATAAAATTACCATCGGTTGGGTTAACAGGGTAGAAGCCCAATCCGCTTAGTACATACCAAGCAGACATTTGACCCATATCTTCGTTACCGCTAATTCCATCAGGAGAATTTGGATATTGCTCTCTCATAATTTGATGTACTAACTCTTGTGTTTTCCATGCTTGGCCAATATAGTTATACATATAAGCAATGTGATGACTTGGTTCGTTTCCATGTGCATATTGCCCAATCATACCAGTGATATCTGGGGATGCATCTTCTCCTGTAATCTCTGAGCTTTCGTTAAATAATAGAGTCAACTGTTTTTCAAAAGCATCTTCATTTTCAAACTGATTAACGAGTCCTTGAATATCGTGCAAAACAAACCACGAGTGTTGCCACGCATTTCCTTCTGTATAATCGGTTCCAACTCTGTGTGCTGAGTGTTTAGGATCAAAGTTTTCTCTCCAATTGCCATTGGAATCTTTACCGCGCATAAAACCAACTCTTCCGTCGAATAAATGTTGGTATGCCATTGAGCGATTTAAGAAATATTTGTAATCATCCGTGTATCCCAATTTATTGGCCACCATTGCTACGCCGTAATCATTGTAAGCTAATTCTAAACTGATGGTTACTGATTCATCCATTAAATTATAAGGGATGTAGTTGTGTTCTCTCAATTCTTTAAGTCCACGTTGGTCTTGCATCATGGTTGCTTTCATTGCTTGAAAAGCCCTTTCAGTATCAATGCCCGGAAGATTTTTCATAATAACTTCGGCAAGCATTGAAACGGAGTGATAACCTGTCATGGTATTGGTTTCGTTTCCTGCTAAAACCCATACCGGTAAAATGCCAGTTTCATCGTAATGCGCTAACATTGTGTTGGCAATATCAACAGCAACATCGGGGTTTGTAATGGTTAATAATGGATTTTGTGCTCTAAAAACATCCCAAAGTGATAACCCCGAATAATGATTTCTACCATCGGCTTTATGTACTTTTATATCTCCACCTCTGTATTGCGAGTCAACATCCGACGCTAAAGTTGGGGCTAACTTAGAACGATACAAGGCTGTATAAAAAACGGTTTTTTTGTCAATATCTTCTCCCTCAACAGTAATGTTACTTAAGCTTTCTGTCCATATATTAGCAGCCTGTGTGCGTGCAGTATTAAAATCCCAAGTTTGGTTCTCTGTTTGTAGGTTTGCAATAGCACCTTCTTTGCTAACGCTAGAAATACTAACCTTAACTAGTATCTCATTAATATCTTGCTTGAACTTAAATAATGTATTAATGGCTTTGCCAGTTGCTTTTTTGTTTTTGGCTATGTTAATATTACCTGTAGATATTACATCTTGAATCGGTTCTGAGAATTTAGCGCAGAAATATACCCTTTGATCTTTGGCCCAGCCTGTGCTATATCGTTTTCCGATAACAGTATGTGCATCTATATATTCAATCTCAGTTTCGGTACTTGCATCCCAATTTACAGCATATCCAAGGTCAAGTACTATATTCCTATTACTACCTTTCGAAAAAGAATATTTATGGAAACCTGTACGAGGAGTAGCTGTTAACTCTGCTTTTATACCTGTTTCTTTAAAGTTTACACTGTAATAACCAGGTTCTGCTACTTCATCATTGTGGGTATAATATGCAGCATAAGGCTTATCATCTCGTTGTTTATATATTGTATTTATATCAAAATCGGCAATTGTCGGCATTAGTGAAATGTCTTGTAAATCTCCAATTCCCGCACCGCTAAGGTGTGTGTGACTAAATCCAACAATTATACTGTCGCTATAGTGATATCCTGATACCCAGTTCCAACCTGATTGACCATTGTCTGGACTTAACTGTACCATCCCGAAAGGTAATTGAGCACCTGGGTATGTGTGTCCATGTTCATCCGTGCCGATAAATGCATTTACGTATTTATTCGGCAAATCCGCATTGGTTGTAATATTTGTTGTATTGCAACTACTTATAGTGATAATAAGTATGATTGCAATATAGTAATGTCTTATTTGCATGGTATAGTTTTTCGAATCAATATCAAATATAATACCAAAAATGCATAAACACGCATGTTATTCTTCGTGTTATTAATATTTTATATAACACATTTTATATTTTAGTTAAACTTTATTTAACAAACGAATATCTCGTATGTCACGTAAATACAGGCTTATGTTGTTTGTGAGTGTTGTTTTATAGGCTGTTTGTGTGATGTTAAAATAAAAGATAAAAATCTATTTCTTTACTTTTCTTATTTCTTGGCATGTGATTTGTTAGTGTATTGAAACGAAAATTAACACTTGCAAACGTGCATAAACACGAAACTAACTCACAGGAGAATATTAAGGGGATGAATTACTATGATTCAAACCTGCTAACACACTTAATTAATTTATAAAAATCATTACATGAAAAATCTATGGTTATGTATTTTTTTACTGTTTACGGGGGCAGCATTTGCGCAGCAAACAGTAACAGGTAGGATCACTACTCCGGAGGATCCTGAGGGATTACCTGGCGTTAATGTTACCATTAAGGGTACTACTAACGGAACGATTACAAATATTGATGGAATGTATTCTATCGATGTTCCTAGTGCTGAATCAGTACTTGTTTATTCTTTTATTGGATATAAGAATATTGAAATGCAAGTTGGTGATGAAACGAATATTGATGTTACGTTAATTGGAGATTCAGAACAACTTGATGATGTTGTTGTAACAGCATTAGGTATTAAAAGAGAGAAAAAGGCACTTGGGTATTCAGTAGCTGAGGTAGGTGATGAAGCTTTTGAGACATCTAAAGCAGCCAATCCAATGTCGTCATTATCTGGTCGTCTTTCAGGAGTACAGATTAACTCAACCGGACAGGGACCTGCAGGTTCTACATCGGTAATTATCCGTGGTAATGCATTAGCTGATGGATCTAATGAGCCATTATACGTAGTTGATGGTGTACCTATTTCTAACAATCAGTATTCAGATGCCAATAATAAAGATGGTGGTGGTATTGATTCAGGTAATGGTATGTCAGGTATTCCGGCAGATGATATTGAGAATATCTCTGTATTAAAAGGAGCTTCTGCAACTGCATTATATGGTTCTAGAGCAATTAACGGGGTTGTAATGATTACAACTAAATCAGGAAAAGGGACAAAAGGAACAACGGTTGATTTTTCATCTACAACCACAATTGACCAAGCTCGTGTTTATTCAAACTGGCAAGATCAGTATGGACAGGGTAATTTCGGTAGCGCGCCAGCTTCAATGCAAGAGGCTAAAGACAACACAAGTATGTGGGGTGCTAAATATTCAGATGTTGATACTTATACTGATTATAGAGGAAACACTTCAGAATATCGTTTTTACGATAATGAAAATAATTTCTACGAAACTGGTGTAACATTAAGTAATAGTGTTGCAGTTAATCACAATACAGAATCTTCATCAATCAGAATGTCATATAGTAACCTTACAAATCAAGGTATCGTTCCAGGAACGGAGTATGATAGAAATGTAATTACGGTGAATGGTTCTACAAAAGCACTTAATGATAAGTTAGAGTTAACAACTAAATTATCATATATTAATGAGAATTCTACTAACCAAATGATTGGTAACTCTCCGTATGGTGCAAGTTTAATGGGTACGCCAAACAACGTTCCATTATCAGACCTTAAGAATTATAAAGATCCTGTAACAGGTATGCCAATTGGTTTTGGTGAAAGAAACTCAAATGTATATTGGAATTTACACGAAATCAATCACCAATATACAAAGGACAGAATTATGTCTATGGCACAAGCCAAATATACCATTACTGATGATTTAAGCGTAATGGCTAGATATGGTAATGATAAAACATTCTTCAACAACGAATCACTGTGGCCTATGGGAACTCCTTTTTATGAGTCAGGTAGAGCTTCTACTATTAGAGCAACAGATTCAGAAACTAACGTTGATGGTATGTTGAGCTACAACAAAGATTTCGACGGTTGGGGTATGACAGTGAATGCTGGGGGTGCCATGATGCATAATGTATATGATGAGTTAGAAATGTTTGATGAGAACTTTGTAGATCAATCTTTACAAAAACCAGGTTTTGGTCAAACAAGACAGCACTTTCCTTTATACCGCGAAAGAAGAATTAACTCTCTTTTCGCAACAGCACAATTCAGATATCAAAGTATGTTCTATGTTGACTTGTCTGCACGTAATGACTGGTCATCAACATTACCTTTAGATAACAACTCTTACTTTTATCCTTCTATTAGTTCATCGTTTATCTTTACTGAATTATTCGATCAACCATCTTGGTTTAGTTTCGGAAAAGTGAGAGCTTCATGGGCACAAGTAGGTTCTGATACAGATCCTTATATGTTACGTCCGTTTTATAAAGTGGATGGTAACTTACATCCAGGTCATGGAGGCGACTCTCCTTCAGCTGAAATTGATGGTGGAACAATTCCTAACGACAACTTAAAGCCATCGATGAACGAGTCTTACGAAGTTGGTTTAGATTTACGTTTCTTCAATAATAGAGTTGGACTTGATCTTACTTATTATAACTCTACTGCGAAAGATCAAATTGTACAAGTAGCTACTTCAGCAACTTCAGGTTGGGAAAGAGCAATTATTAATGCTGGTTCTATTCAAAACTCAGGAGTTGAGATTAGTTTAAATGCAGAGGTAATTAGAACAAAAGATTTTAGCTGGAATACAACATTAAACTATGCTTATAACGAGAACATGGTTCTTAGCTTAGCGGATGGAGTAACTCAGTTAACATTATTTGAAAGTAATGGTGTAAACATTGTTGCACAGCCAGGTGAAGAGTATGGACAAATTTTAGGTACAACTTACCAAAGAGATGACAACGGTGATATTGCTTTAGATGCTAATGGCCGACCAATGGTATCAGATGAATTACAAACAATTGGAAATGCTTATCACAAAACAATGGTAGGTTGGGTAAACCAATTTTCTTATAAAAACTGGTCTGCAACTGTAGTGTTTGATGGTAAGTTTGGTGGAGATATTTATTCTACAACAGAAGCAACTGCTTATAATACTGGTAGACATCAGTCAACTTTACAAAGAGAAGGATATGATGGCGGTATGTGGTATCCAAGCGAACTAGGTGGAGTAGGAACAACATCTACACCGCAAGAGTTTTACCAGTCGGTATCCAATGTAGATGAGCAGTTTGTTTACGACGCATCTTATATTGCCATTCAAGAGATTAACCTTTCTTACACACTACCATCTCGTTTCTTCGAAACTAACAAATATTTAAGAGGTGCTTCAGTAGGCTTATTTGCCAGAAACCTTGGATATGTTTGGAAAGCTACAGATAATATCGATCCACAAGCATCATTCTCAATCGCAAATGGTGGAGCAGGTGTTGAGATGGGTAATATGGCATTACCAGCAAGTTATGGTTTCAACTTAAATGTAAAATTCTAGAACAATGAATACTAAAAAAATTATATACATAATGCTTGCAGCAGTTTTAACACTGACTACTGCTTGTACAGATAACTTTGATAAGACCAATTCGGATCCAAACAAAGTTGAGAAAATTGACCCAGCATATTTGTTTACTCGTACTTGGATGCGTTATAACGGATCTCCGCACGAGGAGTTAAGAAGTAACCTTATCATGGCAGGTCCATTATCAGGTATTCTTCAATCGGCTTACAGAACAGGTCAAGGTTTCGAAGGAAACAACGATGGTTACAACGAAGCCAAAATGATGGAGATGTATAAAGATGCAGTTAAGCACGGTATCGATATGCTACAAATCTTAAAAACAGATACTGAAAATGATAATACAGCAAAAATTGCAATGGGTACTATTACTATGCAATTTGTATATCAAAGAATAACTGATCTTTATGGTGATATCCCTTACCATGAAGCTGGTTTAGGTTTTCACGAAGGAATTTTTTATCCAGCTTATGATTCTCAAGAAGATATTTATAAATCTTCAGTAGATTCATTAAAGAAGTATCGCGATATTCTTTTAACGACTGATGCTGAGCCTTTCACAGGAACAGAGGATATCTTTTTCGGAGGTTTATCTCAAGATGCAGCTAAACAGGCTTGGGCAAAAACAGCGAACTCTTTAATTTTAAGATTAGGGATGCGTGCTTCTGCAGCTGACGAGAGCTGGGCTCAGCAAACTGTTGAAGAGGCAGCAGCTAATCAAGCAGGATTAATTACATCAATTGAAATTGCTGATGGTTTTATTATGCAAACCAAAGCTGTTGGTGGCGACTGGGGTAACCATATTAATGGAGCAAACTCTGGTGGTGCTTTACACGGATGGGGTCATGGATATATTGGTGAAGAGTGGTTACGCGAAGCACAAAAGAATAGAGATCCAAGAATCTTTTATACTGTAGCTCAGGTAATTAATAATAGCGGATGGAAAGCTTGGACAGGAATGCCAGATTACGATGCGTTTGCTCAAGCTTCAAGACCAGGTGAGCCATGGAAGCCTGTAACTTATATGCCAGTTAGAGCTGGAGGTACAGAGTCGTATTCTATACGTGGTATGATGAGTGTTGATGGAGATAGATTATTTGCAGATTGGACTGTTGAGTTGGATACATCTGCAACAGGTTCTCCTGAGTATGTACAATATCACACAGTTGCATCAGTTAATCCAGAAACTATTGGACATCAAGAAGCTCCGATTGTTGTGTTTGGTGGCGACGAAACTTACTATATTTTAGCAGAAGCAGCACAAAGAGGATGGAGCGTTCCAGGAGATGTGAACTCAAATTTAGAAATGGCTTTGAATATGACATTTGATAAATATCCAACTTTATTCGGAACTGAGTCAAACTCACCTCGCGAATATATGGCTAAGCAAGCTGCTCACGAAGGTGTAAATATCGATTATAACGATATGGCTTCTGTTTATATCAATAATATCATGTCTGAAACTATTGATTTAGAAGTTATCTGGACAGAGCGTTGGAAATCAATGATGTCAACATTTACATATGATGCTTTTGCACTTTGGAATAGAACTAACTTAGAAATTGTTCCTCAAGGTATTTCTTACCCAGGAACTGAGTTTATGGAAATTCCATCGTATACTGCTGAAGAGGTTGCTAATCCTCAATTAGGTGTGGCAATCCCAGCTAGCGATTATACAAGTGAGCCATTCCATAATGGTGGAGATACAGGCGGTACTCGTCCTCGTAGAATCAACTACCCAAATAACGAGCGTACTAACAATACCGAGCATGTTGAAGCTGCTATGGCACGTCAGCAAGCAGAGTATGGTAGAGCGGGTAGCGGAACTCACTTTATTACAACTAATATGTGGATTTCAAAAAAGAACTAGAAATACATCTTATATAGCCCATCTTAATGGTGGGCAATATCAAATTTAAATTTATTAAGGAATCTACAAACCAAAAAACAAAGGGCTCTTATTCTTATTAGATAAGAGCCCTATTTATAATTAGTTATACCTTAGTTGTATAACAAACATTTTTTTTACCATGAAAGTAGATACGTTCTCAGAAGTCGAAAAAAAATTTATTGAATTATCTGGTGTCACCACATCTTCTACTAAAACCCCGTATGTTGTGGTCGATAATTTTCCGAAACTTGGGTTTATGACGGCCCTAAGGTTTTTGGAGTGGGTTAGCGAAAACCCTAACGGAGTTATTAGTTTACCAACAGGAAAAACACCTGAATATTTTATTCGTTGGACCCAGTTTATGCTTGATAACTGGAATAACGAAAAAGGAAAAAAGATAAGAAAAGAGAACGGACTTAAAATAGAGAAGAAGCCCGACCTTAGTAAGCTACATTTTGTACAGATTGATGAGTTTTATCCAATCAGTTCAAACCAAAAAAATAGTTTCTATCACTACGTTAATGAGTATTATATCAAAGGGTTCGGGTTAAATCCGGATAATGCTTTATTAATAAACTGCGACGAAATTACCTTGGCCGATGGTAAATCTTTTGCACAGGTTTTTCCAGATAGTACAGTAGATTTATCATTGCGTTATCGCGAGGCAAAAGGCGCAACAGAAAAAGAGCAGCAGCAATCTATCTTTATGATTGATGATTGGTGTGTGCAATACGAAAATAAAATTCGCGAAAAAGGTGGTATTGGTTTCTTTTTAGGAGGAATTGGTCCTGATGGGCACATTGCTTTTAATACCCGTGGAGCTGATCATTTCTCTACTACGCGTTTAACTAAAACAAATTTTGAGACTCAAGCCCAAGCTGCCGGAGATTTAGGTGGTATCGAGGTGTCTAAAAATCGCTTGGTTATTACCATCGGTTTAGAGTCTATTACATATAATAAAGATGCCGTAGCATTAATTTTTGCTGCAGGTGAAGCTAAAGCACCCGTAGTTAAAAATGCTTTGGAGTGTGATCCTTCGGTACTATATCCAGCTACTGTATTACAAAAGCTTAAAAATAGCAGATTCTATATCACTAAAAGTGCTGGGGTTAAGCTTAACGATAGTGTTGATGCTTACTATAGAACTGGTGAGTGGACCGCTGAAAAAACAGAGCGTGCCATTATCGACTTATGTCGAAGAATTGATAAGTTCGGACCTAAATTGGAATTAAGCGATTTACAGGCCGATACTTATTGTAGTCTTATTCCTAATTTATCTTTAGATACAGTTCAGGAAGTAGTAAATTCAGTAACTGCTAAAATAGAAAAAGGTCTTCGCAAAGAGAAAGACCAGACTTTCTACCATACAGGCCCGCATCACGATGATATTCAATTGGGTATTCAGCCCCATGTAAATCGTATTCTTCGCGATCCATCTAATGAGTCGGTATTCTCAGTTTTAACTTCTGGTTTTACGGCTGTAACTAACGATTTTGTTACAGAAACATTAAATAGCATCAAAAGACTTTTGGATGAAGGACGCATTCAAATGGTTGATTTTCCTGATTTCTTTGAGTCGGGTTATAAATTTAAATGGGATAAGGATGTATATCACTTCCTATTAAATGTAGCATCTGAAGAAAGTTTAGAACGCGTTAGAGGTTTGTGCCATAGAGTAGTAAGAGCCATAGTTCAAATTTGGGATGTTTATAATAAAGAAGAACTTAGAAATACCATAAACGCTATTTTAGCGAATATCAGAGATAGTTACGATGGACAAAAGAATCCTCCTAAAATTCAGAAACTGAAGGGGATGATTCGCGAGTTTGAAGAAGAATTAGTTTGGGCGCATTCGGGTGTTCAGGTTAAAAACGTTCGTCACTTACGTTTAGGTTTCTATACTGGCGATATCTTCACAGAGCAGCCTAATAGAGACAGAGATGTGGCACCTATTTTAGCTGAGTTTAAAAAGGAGAAACCAACCGTAATTAGTTTGGCACTTGATCCAGAGGGAAGTGGACCAGATACGCATTACAAAGTATTGCAAGCTATTGCTGATGCGGTTCGTTTATGGAGCGAAGAGGAAGATTTAAGCAACTTGCGCATATGGGGATACCGTAACGTTTGGTTTAAATTTGCTCCTTCAGAGGCTAATGTAATGGTGCCGGTAAGTTTAAATGCTTTGGATGTATTAGATCGCTCGTTTAGCGATTGTTACCTAAGTCAGGTAAATGCATCGTTCCCAAGTCCTGAGTTAGATGGTAAATTTAGTACATTAGCCAAAAATATTTGGGTCGATCAGCTCGAAGCAGTTCAATATCTATTAGGAAAAGATTACTTTTACACCAATAGTAATCAGGCAATACGTGCAAGTCATGGTCTTATTTTCTTTAAAGAGATGAATGTGAAAGAATTTTTAGAGCAAGCACGTGAGCTCGAAAAATCTATGGAAGGCGTAAATTAATACAAAACACATTATCAATATATAAGCCTGCTTTTTAGCAGGCTTTTTTTACTCATATAATTATGGATACAGTTTTAGGAATAGATATAGGAGGAACCTCTATTACTTGTGGATTGGTAAAAGGCAAAGAGTTAATTTCGGTTCTTAGTAAACCTACCTTGGCTGATAAAAGTGCAGAAGAGGTGTTCGAAAATTTAGCTTCGTGCATCGATACCTTAATCAATAATCAGGTAAAAGCAATTGGCTTAGGAGTTCCCGGTCTATTGAATCAAGAAGAAGGATGTATTTTAAATATTTCCAATATCCCCGCTTGGAAAGATTTCCCGCTAAGGAATAAGCTACAAGAAAAATATAATATCCCTGTTTTTTTAGATAATGATGCCAACTGTTTTGCATTAGGAACCAAGCATTTTGGTAAAGGTTATAATTATAAAAACTTTGCCGGAATTGTGTTGGGTACCGGAGTTGGTGGAGGTTTAATTATTGATGATAAAATACACAGTGGTTTATTTTGTAGTGCCGGAGAAATAGGATGTATGCCATATAAAGATGGAACATTCGAGACCTATTGTGCTAGTACATTTTTCCCGAATAACTATAAATTATCAGGTAAGGAAATGGCCGATAAAGCCAATGCTGGTGATGCAGATGCAATAGCGGCTTTTCATGCTTTTGGTTACCATTTGGGTAAATTGGCTACAAATATCATTTTTACTTTGTCGCCCGAGGCAATTATTTTAGGAGGCTCAATCAGTCAATCTTTCCACTTGTTTAAAAGCGGATTGGATGCAGCCATGGAAGAATTTCCATTTAAGAGTATTTCATCTAATATAGATATTATCCCTGATCACTTCGATAATATTGCCGTATTAGGGGCTGCCGGATTATACTATAACTCACTTTAAAATTAAAATATGACATACTTTCGTTTTTCTGTTTGGATGCCATTAATTGTGGCTCTCATTTTTATGAGTTCATGCTTGCAATCTCATAAGGTTCAAGCAGATGAATTAGCCTTAGTACCTCTTCCTAATCATATCAAAATTACAAATGGTTCGTTTCAGCATCAAAGTATAAAACTCATTATTGAAGATAATACACTTTCTGAAGCATCTCAAAAACATTACATTGCCGGTATTGAGCGTTATTTTACGCTTAATGATAATGCAAATGCACAGTTGGTACTTCAATTCAAGTCTAAGCTTCAGCCCGAAGCGTATGAATTAGATATCAACAAAAACAATATTGTAATTGCCGCTTCTACTAATGAGGGTTTTATATATGGCCTTGTTAGTTTATTTCAGTTGGCAGACCAATATTCTTCCCAAAATGCAGGTTTACCATGTTTATTAATTAAGGATGCACCTCAATATTCGTGGCGTGGGATGCACTTAGATGTGTGTCGCCATTTTTTCGATGTTGACTTCATTAAGAAGATGCTCAACGGAATGGCCTTAAATAAACTAAATACTTTTCATTGGCATTTAACCGATGATCAAGGTTGGCGTATTGAGATTAAAAAATATCCTGAGTTAACAGAAAAAGGCGCTTGGCGCGAGGAAACAGTAATAGGCCACATGGCTGAACATCCACTACGGTTTGATGGAGAAAAGCACGGTGGGTTTTATACTCAGGAACAAATTAAGGAAGTAATAGCATATGCAAGTGCCCTTGGTATTACTGTAGTTCCAGAAATTGAAATGCCAGGACATGCGGTTGCAGCTGCACGTGCTTTTCCTGAGTTGACTTGTACAGGCAAGCCTCTACCGTTTAATGAGTGGGGCGTAAGCGACGATGTTTTTTGTGCAGGTAACGAAAAAACTTTTCACTTTTTGCAAGATGTATTGGATGAAGTGATAGAATTGTTTCCATCGGAATACATACATGTTGGTGGCGATGAGTGCCCTAAAACAAAATGGGAACAATGTAAAAAGTGCCAAGCTCGCATGCAGGCCGAAGGATTAAATGATGAAATGGAATTGCAAAGTTATTTCATTAAACGTATGGAGAAATACATCAGCTCAAAAGGCAAAAAGCTCATTGGATGGGACGAGATTCTTGAAGGTGGTTTGGCCGAAGGCGCTACGGTTATGTCGTGGCAAGGTGTTTCGGGAGGTATCGAAGCTGCTACACATGGACACGATGTAATTATATCGCCAAACGATGATGTTTATCTTAATTTTTATCAGAGCCCATATAACGAACCAACTGCTATTGCAGGTTTAATTACCATGGAATCTTTATACCATTGGTCGCCAATGCCCGAGGGTTTAGATGCCAAGTATCAGCACCATGTTTTGGGTGCACAGGGTAATGTATGGACTGAGTATATGAAAACTGAGGCTGATGTAGAATATATGGTTTATCCACGCTTAGTGGCCATTGCAGAAATTCTATGGACTGAGGATTCTTTACAGAATTTTCAGGACTTTACGCGTAGAATGAATTATCAGTATAAGCGATTGGATAATTTGGGTATGCGTTATAGAGTGCCATATCCAGAAGGAGCCTTACCCGTTGAAGCTTTAAGCACTGAAAATAATACGCTAAAATTGACTGTTCCGATAAGTGATGCTTCTATCTACTATACTTTAGATGGCACTTGCCCTAAAGAAAATGGATTGCTTTATCAGGATGCAATTGTTTTTACAGACCAGCTTACTACGTTAAAATGTATAAGCAAAACAAAAAATGGTAGATGGAGTGCTGTTCACACATCTAAGGTTTATGTAAATGATCTTCTTATAAAATCAAGCATTGATGCTAAAGATGGAGCACGCTATAAAATTAAAGCAGGAGAGTTTACTACTGCAAATGTTAGCTTCTCTGCTGCTGATAAATCAGGACTTATGCAAGGCATAGGTATTGCAGATGCTGCTCCCGATAAGTTTTTCGCACAAGAAGTATCGGGTTTTATAAAAGTTCCCGTTTCTGGTATTTATACTTTTAAGCTTACGTCTGCAGATGGAAGTATTTTAAGTATTCATGATAGAGAAATTATCAATAATGATGGTTTTACCTATGCGCGAAGCCGAGAAGGAAGAATTCAACTTGAAAAAGGGTTGCATCCGTTTGTTATAAAGTACTTCCAAGCCAAGTACGATAAAGTTCTTACCTTATCAGCTATTGCTCCTGACGGAACTGTGGTAGATTTTTCTACTAGCAATGTTTATCACTAGTTATATAATATTTTTTATTCAAGAGGCTATTCCTATGGGAGTAGCCTTTTTTTTGTATCAGATTCTTAAATGTTAATAAATGTGTACGGAGGGTGAAGTTGAACTAATGTTCACTTATTGACTGTATCCCTTATTAATAGTGGTTTATATTGAAGTGTACTTATGTATTAAAATAATAAAGTTTACAATCTTATTAAAAAACTTTAAAAAGTATTAGTAAGTAATAAATCTTTTTGCATATATTGCAATCGAATTAATCTATGAATATGAACTTTTGGAATCAAGACATACTAACAGAATTATCTGGTGTTGAGAAGAAGCAGTTTCTGGCAAAAAGGCGCATTGTAAAACAATTGTACAGAAATGGTTCTATGTCCGTAGCGGAGTTGAGTAAACAACTTCTGCTTAGCACACCAACCGCAGTTAATTATGTGAACAGTCTGATTGAAGAAGGATATATAGAAGAAAAAGGTTTAGGGGAATCAATTGGTGGAAGAAAACCAATGTACTACGACCTAAAGCCAAATTCGTTTTACTTGCTTGGGATTGATGTTGGGCGCAAAGGTGTTAAAATAGCACTTTTCAGCAATAAACTTGAGTGTTTTCATAAGTGGGAAGAAAAAGCCTTCGACTTAAGTGAAGGTGAAAATCTGATTGATTTATTAGAAACATACGTAAACGAATTCGTAAAGGAAACTCTAATTGAGTCCTCTCAAATTGTGGGTGTTGGTTTAATTATGCCGGGTCTTATCGATTCAAGTAAAGGTGTTAATTATACCTTCCTTAAAAAAGAGAGTGAGAACCTATCAGAAGAACTATCAAAGAGATTTAATCGTCCAGTTTTTGTCGAAAATGATGCCAAAGCACGTGCCCTAGCCGAACTCCGTTATGGTACAGCACAAGGTTCAAAAAATGCTTTAGTAATCTTTATTGGTTATGGTTTAGGATTAGGTATGATTCTGAATGGCAAATTACACCTCGGAAAGTCTGGTTTTGCTGGTGAGTTTAGTCACATTCCAATTGAAAACAACCGTTTATTTTGTAATTGCGGTAAAACCGGATGTTTAGAGACTATTGCCTCGGGTGAAGCCCTAGTACGTATGGCCAATGAAGGAATTAAAAAGGGGATGCGCACTGTACTAACCGATCGTTTAGCCGACGGAAAAACCTTATTACCTGAAATGATTGTAGAAGCCGCTCTTGCAGGCGATCAGCTTTCTTTTTCGGTAGTAAATGAAGTGGGCGTTAACTTGGGTAGAGGGATTGCTTATTTGGTTCAGATTCTGAACCCTGATAAGATTGTATTAAGCGGCAAAGTGGCCGAAGCAGGAGAGTTTTTAATCAATTCAATATCACAAACATTATATCAATATTGTTTACCCAAATTAAAGGAAGATGTTGTCATAGAAATGTCAACACTGGGTGCTGATGCAGGTATTATAAGCGCAGCAACTTTAGTAATGGAAAGAGTTCTAGAGAACTAATCACCCCGGGAATTTCATCTCGGATATATTATACTACAAACACCGCCAGCTTCAAAAGAGAAGCATACAGTTAACTTTATTAGTAATCATTTTAAACACGCAATCATGAAACATGCATTGTTATTTATTTTGATACTGATTTCGGGTACGCTTATGGCGCAGAAATCAGTCAATGGAACAATAATATCTACAGAAGATGGCTCTAGTTTACCGGGTGTTAATGTAATTATTAAGGGCACCACAACCGGAACAATATCTGATATTGACGGTAAGTATGTACTTGAGGTTCCAGATGGTGAATCCATTCTGCAATTTTCATTTATTGGCTATGATAGTCAAGAAATACAAGTCGCGAATCAATCAACAATTAATGTTCAACTAGCACCAAGTGCAGTGGCCTTAGAAGGTGTTATTGTAACAGCTTTGGGTATAGAAAAAAAATCGAGAGGATTAACTTATTCTGCGCAACAGTTAGATGGAGATGCCTTAGGTCGTGCTAAAGATGCCAATATGGTTAATGCATTGGCAGGTAAAAGTGCAGGTGTTATTATTAACAAAAGTGCTTCTGGTGTAGGTGGTTCGGCTAAGGTAACCATTAGGGGTAACCGTTCTGCTACAGGAAATAACCAACCACTTTATGTAATCGATGGAATTCCAATGATTAATTCATCGGGTACACAACCTGCAACCTCAATTGGAGGTACTAACGATGCAGGAGCGCGTGATGGTGGTGATGGTATCGGCAACTTAAATCCAGATGATATCGCAAGTATGACTATCCTAAAGGGAGCATCGGCAGCTGCTTTATATGGTTCTAGTGCAGCCAATGGGGTAGTTGTAATTACAACCAAAAAAGGTAAGTCGGGTAAGCCAGTGGTTAATTTTTCATCTAACCTTACTTTCGATAAGGCTATTGAAACGCCAGATTTCCAAAATAGTTATGGTGTATCCGAAGGTGGCAGAAGCTGGGGGTCAGCTATTAATGGAGGCCATGATAATGTTGATGAGTTCTTTCAAACAGGATATACAGCAATTAACTCACTATCCATTAGTTCTGGTACTGAAAAATTCCAGTCGTATTACTCGTATGCTAATACAAATGCTGAAGGTATTATTGGTGGAAACAAGCTGAACAAGCATAACATTAACATCCGCCAAACGGCAAATTTATATAATGGTAAGCTGCAGCTTGATGGTAATGTGAATTTGGTTAATCAGAAAGTAGAAAATAGACCAACACCTGGAGGTTACTATTTCAACCCGCTTGTGGGCTTATACCGTTATCCACGAGGTGAAGATATCTCGCAATATAAGGATGAATATAAAAAGTATGATGTAGGTCGTAATTTTGATGTGCAAAATTGGCACCAGCAGCCAAGCTCTTGGGAGCAAAATCCTTGGTGGTTAACCAATATGGTACCAAGTGAAGATGTTAGAAATAGAGTTATTGCATCAATCACGGCTAAATGGAATATTAAGGATTACCTAAACTTCCAAGTGAGAATGAATTCTGATAATACCTTTGATCAGTACGACCAGCATGTATATGCCACAACTGCAACCGAATTAGTGGGTGGCGACTATAATAATGGTAGATACATTACCAGTAATCGTCATGAGTCTTTATCATACGGAGATGCATTATTAAATTTTAATAAGGAAGTAGCTCCAGAACTTACTTTAGTAGCGTCATTAGGAGCTAGTATAACAGATATGCAACTGCGTTATAACCTAAAAGATTCTCGCCCTGATGGTCTTGAAGTTGCTAACGTATTCAACCAAGGTAATATGTTAGGAGCTGGTTATATTGAAGAAATTAATTCACGAACGCAAATGCAATCGCTTTTTGCAACAGCTCAGCTGGGTTGGAAAAATGGATTATTTTTTGATGTAACAGGTCGAAACGATTGGTCATCAACCTTAGCTTATACAGATAGTAAAACCAGTGGTTTCTTTTATCCGTCGGTTGGTTTAACAGCTGTATTGAGTGAATTTATAGCTATGCCAGATGCTATTGACTTTCTGAAGGTAAGAGGTTCGTTAGCTAGTGTGGGTAACTCTATCCCATTTGGTATTAGTCACCGAACGCATACCATGGGAGCTGGTGGTAGTTTAATATTTAATGGTAATGCACCATTTGATAATTTAAAGCCTGAGATTTCTCAATCGAAGGAAGCTGGTTTCGAAGTGCGTTTTCTAGAGAATCTATTTACTTTTGATTTCACATGGTATCAAACCAATACTATTAATCAATTCTTTCAACTTCCTGCACCAGCAGGTTCGGGCTATACTACTTATTTTGTGAATGCCGGAGATATTAAAAACCATGGTGTTGAGGTGGTATTAGGGGTTAACCCGATAAACACCGCAGATATAACATGGCAAAACAATTTTAATTATTCGCATAATAGGAATAAAGTTGTGGAGCTACATCCTGATATGAAAGCCTTTAATTTCGGAAATCAAACCAGTAGTTCTTATTGGATGAGAATGGAAGAAGGCGGTGCTTTTGGCGACATATATGGTAAAGTTTATGAACGCGATGAGGCCGGAAATATTCAGTATGATGCAGAAACAGGATTGCCACTTGTGGGTTCAGAGTTTGGTAAAATTGCAAATTCAAACCCAGATTTCAACTTATCATGGAATTCTGATTTCAGATATAAGAATTTTAGTTTAGGTTTCCTTATTGATAGCAGAATTGGGGGTGATGTAGTTTCTCTAACACAAGCCGATTTAGACCAATATGGTGTTACTGCAGCAACAGGCTCAGCACGCGATAAGGGCTATGTAATGCTTGAAGGAACAAAGATTAACGATGTGCAAGGATTCTACGAAATGGTTGGTGGACGCGATGGTGTATCTGAGCAATATGTTTATTCTGCCACGAACATACGTTTACGTGAGCTATCCTTATCGTATAATTTACCTTCTACATGGATGGAAAAGACTAATTTCTTAGATAGAGCTACCGTTTCTGTAATCGGTCGTAACCTATTCTTCTTCTATAACGAAGCGCCTTTCGATCCGGATGCAACATTAAGTACAGGCAACGATTTACAGGGTGTTGATGTATTTGGTATGCCAACAACACAAAGCTTAGGATTTAATTTGAAACTTACTTTCTAATCCCTATAAAACGAAAATCATGCGAAAAAATATATTTAGAAAAATAGGAATTTTAGCCATATCTGCTACGTTGGCATTTGGCTGTACAGATAAGTTTGAGGACTTTAATATTGATAAAAGCAAGGTTACAGATGAGCAATTAAAGGCCGATTATTATTTCTTAGGAGGCTACTTTCCTCAGATGCAGCAAATGATATATTGTAACTTTAACTGGGGATGGGGTATCAATTGGCCCTTTCAAATTATGCAAAATCTGAGTGCCGATATATTCTCAGGCTACATGATGACTCCTACACCTTTTGCTAGTAACGTGAATAATACCAATTACGCGCTAGTTGATGGTTGGAACGGATCTAATTGGGATTATACGTATGGATATTTCATGACAGCATCTGGTGAGGTTGAGCGTTTAGCTGCTGAAGAATATCCGCAAATTAACGCGGCCTCTAAAATATTAAGAGTTACAGCAATGCACCGTATCTCAGATATGTATGGGCCAATTATCTATACAGGATACGGAGATTCACAAACAGGTGGAGATTTTGATTCTCAAGAAGAAGCTTACTATGCGTTTTTCGAAGATTTAGATTATGCTGTTGAAGAGTTGGATAAGTATATTACAGAGAATCCTGGTGTAATGCCTTTAGAGCGTTACGATCTAATGTTTGGAGGTGATTTCACTCAATGGATAAAATTTGCCAATTCACTTCGTTTACGTTTAGCTATACGTATTTCAAATATCGACCCTAATAAGGCAAAACTAGAAGGAGAAAAAGCTTTGCAAAATCCTTATGGAGTGCTCGAAGCAATGGATGCTACGGTTAGTGGTAAGGGATATAACCATCCGCTATTTGCTCTATCTGTTCAGTGGGGCGACATTAAAATGGGCGGTGCCATTGAATCAATCATGACAGGATACGAAGATCCAAGGTTAGAAAAATACTTTTTACCTGTTACTGATGCCGAATTGCAAGAACAGAATATTAAGTACAAAGGTATTCGCCAGGGTATTGATTTGGTTGATAAGGCTGTTTATGTAGATCATTCATCGCTTAATTTTACTTCGGGTACACCGGCACAATTAATGACTGCAGCCGAAGTGTATTTCTTAAGAGCTGAAGGAGCGTTACGCTCATGGGCTAATATGGGCGGAACAGCTGCCGATTTATACCAAAAAGGTGTAGAGGCATCGTTTACGCAATATGGTTTAGGTGTTGGCGATTATTTAATGAGTGATAATAAAGCAGCTGCTTTTACAGATATTAAAAATACCACGGGAGTAAATAATATTGCAGCAGATGCACCAGAGCTGAATAATGTTTCGCCTAAATGGGAAGATGCTGCTGATTTTGAAATTAAGCTACAAAAAATCATCACCCAAAAATATATAGCCATGTTCCCAGAAGGAATGGAAGCGTGGGCCGAGTATCGCAGAACAGGCTACCCTATTCTTATGCCAGTGGTGATAAATAATAGCCAAGGTAAAATTGATACCGACAAGCAAGTGCGACGCTTAAACTTTTCGGTAACAGAGAAAAGTATAAATCCTGATGGTTATGCTGAAGCAGTTCAGTTATTAGGAGGTGAAGATACAGGGGGTACACCACTGTGGTGGGATGTGCGTCCATAAAACCAAAAAACTACCAAATGGCTCCTAGTCTTAGGGCTGGGAGCCTATCATAAAGATTAAATAAACAAAGGGCAAGTAACCAAGCTAACCTTTTAATCAAAGTGAAGCCAAGCAATGGAATTGGCAGTAATCATCTGTTCGTCAGATTAAATACAAGTACCATGAATTTAGATAGATTTTCCGAAGTAGAAAAAAGATTTGTAGAGTTGTCAGGAATTAAAACATCAACAACTAAGATACCATATGTAATGGTAGATAACTTTCCGAAACTTGGTTTTTTAACTGCACTACGATTCTTGGAGTGGGTGAGTGAAAATCCGGAAGGTGTTATCAGTTTACCGACAGGTAAAACGCCAGAATATTTTATTAAGTGGACCCAATACTTACTCGAAAATTGGGACAATGCAAAGGGCAAAAAAATAAGAACAGAGTACAACGTTAAAGCCACCAAAAGGCCAAACTTAAGTAAGTTACATTTTGTGCAGATAGATGAGTTTTACCCAATCACATCTACACAAAAAAATAGTTTCTATCATTATGTGAACGAGTATTATATAAAGGGTTTCGGCTTAAACCCCGATAATGCTTTACTCATTAATTGCGATGCTATTCCGCTTGCGAATGGAAAAACATTTTCTGAGGTATTTCCAGATAGTATAGTAGATTTATCATTACGCTATCGCGATGCAAAAACGCTTAAAGAAAAGGAGCAGCAGCAATCTATCTTTTTAATTGACGATTGGTGTGTGGGGTACGAAAATAAGATTCGAGAAAAAGGTGGTATCGGATTTTTCTTAGGCGGAATAGGACCCGATGGACACATTGCTTTTAATACAAGAGGGGCAGATCATTTTTCGACTACCCGATTAACAAAAACAAATTTTGAGACTCAGGCACAGGCCGCTGGTGACCTTGGGGGTATAGAGGTATCAAAAAACCGTTTGGTAATCACCATCGGCCTTGAGTCTATAATTTATAATAAAGATGCTGTGGCACTCATTTTTGCAGCGGGAGAGGCAAAAGCTCCTGTGGTTAAAAATGCATTAGAGAGTGCACCTTCAGTATTGTATCCTGCAACTGTTCTACAAGGACTTAAAAATAGCAGGTTTTACATTACGAAAAGCGCAGGGGTGAAGCTAGCCGATAGTATTGATGCTTATTACAGAACGGGAGAATGGACTTTAGAAAAAACGGAACGTGCCATTATCGATTTATGCCGCAGAATTGACAAGTTTGGACCAAAATTAGAGCTTTCTGATTTAAAAGCTGATCCATACTGTAGTCTTATACCTAATCTTTCTTTAGATACCGTTCAAGAAGTGATTGAGTTGGTTCAGGGTAAAATAGAAAAAGGTTTGCAAAAGGAACAGAATCAAAGTTTTTATCATACTGGTCCTCATCACGATGACATTCAGTTAGGAATTCAGCCGCATGTAAATCGTATTTTGCGTGACTCATCTAACAGATCTGTATTCTCGGTTTTAACATCCGGTTTTACCGCAGTAACCAATAGTTTTGTAACAGAAACACTCGATAATATTAAAGTTCTATTGGATCAGGATAGAATTCAGATGATCAACTTTCCTGATTTCTTTCAATCAGGTTACAAGCATAAATGGGATAAGGATGTGTATCACTTCCTATTGAATGTGGCTTCTGAGGATACCTTAGAGCGAGTGCGTGGACTTTGTCACAGAGTTGTGAGAGCCATCACCCAAATATGGGAAGTGAAAAATAAGGAAGAACTTAGAAATACCATCAATGCCATTTTAGCTAATATCAGAACTAGTTACGATGGACAAAAGAATCCGCCTAAAATTCAGAAGTTAAAGGGGATGATTCGTGAGTTTGAAGAAGAATTGGTTTGGGCACATTCAGGAGTTCAGGTTAAGAATGTTCGTCACCTTCGTTTGGGCTTTTACACAGGCGATATTTTTACAGAGCAACCCAACAGAGATAGGGATGTTGCGCCAATATTGGATGAATTTCGCAAAGAGAAACCAAGTGTAATTAGTTTGGCTTTAGATCCTGAAGGAAGTGGGCCAGATACCCATTATAAAGTATTGCAAGCTATTGCCGATGCCGTGAGATTGTGGAGTAAAGAAGAGGACTTGAGTAATCTGCGCATATGGGGATACCGTAATGTATGGTTTAAGTTTGCGCCATCAGAAAGTAATGTAATAGTTCCTGTGAGTCTAAATGCCTTGGATGTTTTGGATAAATCGTTTAGCGATTGTTATCTAAGTCAGGTAAATGCTTCATTCCCGAGTCCTGATTTTGATGGTAAGTTTAGTACTCTAGCCAAAAATATTTGGGTAGAACAGCTCCAAAGTATCCAGTATTTATTGGGTAAAGATTACTTCTATACCAACGAAAATCAGGCCATAAGGGCAGGTCATGGTTTAATTTTCTTTAAGGAAATGAGTGTAGAGGAGTTTTTGCTAGAAGCCAGAGAACTAGAGAAATCAATGGAAGGTATGGTATAGAAAAAAATAGAAGAGAATGATCTTTTGTGTGGTCGATGCAAAATTTTTAATAGTTACGAATTGGTGTTTGTAGATTTCTATTCAGAATATTTTGTATTGTAAATCATTTAAGATCACTAATGCTAGGGATAAATACACTATTTTACAACTAAAGTATTATTCATACACACTAGCTTATTATAAGTGTAACCTGTTGATTAATGCGCCTTAATCGCAGGTTACATTTTCTAAACTCAACAAAATCGTATTTGGAACACATAAAGAGGAATCTTTTTTATTGTTTTTATCGCAAATAATAAAAGAATAGATATTCATCTTTTATCTTAGTATTCCACTTAATCCATATGGTGTAATTAGCTTGTTAAAAAAGACTTGCTCATAGCATCAGATTTAAACAAACAAAAATAGTAATTATGGATACCGTATTAGGAATAGATATAGGCGGAACTTCAATTACCTGTGGTATTGTTGAAGGGAAGGAACTTAAAAATATATATAATAAACCAACCTATTCTCACTTAGATGCCGAAGGTGTATTTAGTAACTTATTAACTTGTATTGATGAGGTATTAAGTGATCAGGTAATCGCAATTGGCCTAGGAGTTCCAGGTTTAATTGACGAAGAAGAGGGGCGAATTCTGAATATCAATAATATCCCCTCGTGGAAGAATTTCCCTTTAAAACAGCGTTTGCAAGATCACTATAAACTACCAGTTTTTATTAATAACGATGCCAATTGTTTTGCTATAGGAACAAAGCATTTTGGAAAAGGACAAGATTATAAAAGTTTTATCGGTATTGTTTTAGGTACTGGTGTAGGCGGTGGTGTTATTGTAAACGATAAACTTCATAGCGGAGTGTTATGCAGTGCTGGCGAAGTTGGGTGTATGCCCTACTTAGATGGAGTATTTGAGGATTATTGCGGCAGTACTTTTTTTCCAAAGAAAAGTAATTTAACTGGTCAGCGATTGGCACAGCTTGCTGAAATTGGTGATGAGAAAGCCTTAAAAGTATTCCGTGAGTACGGACAACATATGGGTAAGTTAATTAGTAATTTAATATTTACCTTATCTCCAAATGCCTTCATTTTAGGTGGTTCAATAACACAATCCTTTCATTTGTTTGAACCGGGTATTAAATCTGTGATAGAGGATTTCCCCTTCAAGAGTGTCTCAGAAAAAATAGAAATTGTGCCTGATCATTTTGATAATATTGCCATTTTAGGTGCTGCCGGACTTTATTACAATTCACTATAAATACATTAATATGATAATACTGAATCATCGTTTTTTGCAATTTGTGAGTATTATATTACTTACGATAGTTTTTGTGGGCTGTTCTAATAATTCTAAAAAAGATCAAGCCATATCGCTCGTTCCATATCCTAATTCTTTAGAAATTGAAGAAGGACTGTTTGAAAGCAAAACTGTAAATATAAATTACAGTAAAGCTCCCGAATACAAGGATATTATTGAATTATTTATTCCGAAGATTGGTGAATTTCTAACAATAGATGAGGAAGCATCAGATGGCTCAATCAATATAATTGTTGATGAAAAACTACAAAAAGAGGCCTATCAACTAAACATACAGGGTGATCAAATAAGTATCGTAGCAGGCAATAAAAATGGGTTTATATACGCATTCACCACCTTGTTGCAGTTATTTGATCAGTATGCTGCTGAAGATGTAGCTATTCCATGCATGCATATTAACGATTCGCCACAATATAGTTGGCGTGGTATGCATCTCGATGTGAGCCGTCATTTTTTCGATATCACTTTTGTGAAGAAAATGTTGGATGCTATGGCACTTCATAAACTCAATGTTTTTCATTGGCATTTAACTGATGATCAGGGGTGGCGAATTGAAATAAATAAATATCCGGGTTTAACCGAAAAAGGTGCTTGGCGCGAGGAAACCATTATTGGTCATATGGCGGAACACCCCAAAAAGTATGATGGTGTAAAATATGGAGGTTATTATACGCAAGAGGAAATAAAGGAAGTAGTGGCTTATGCCGATGAGTTGGGCATTATGGTTTTGCCAGAGATTGAAATGCCCGGACATGCTGTTGCTGCAGCGCGTGCTTTTCCTAATTTAACCTGTACAGGCAAGCCTCAGCCATTTAATGAGTGGGGCGTAAGCGATGATGTTTTTTGCGCCGGTAATGAAAATACCTTCCATTTTTTACAAGATGTGATTGATGAGGTTATTGAATTATTCCCTTCAGAATATATTCATGTTGGTGGCGATGAGTGTCCTAAAACCAAATGGGAGACTTGCAAAAAATGTCAGGCTCGCATGAAAAAAGAGGGACTGCATGATGAAATGGAATTGCAAAGTTATTTTATCAAACGAATGGAGAAATACATTAGCTCAAAGGGCAAAAAGCTAATCGGATGGGATGAGATCCTTGAAGGCGGTTTAGCCGAAGGAGCTACAGTTATGTCGTGGCAAGGTGTTTCTGGCGGTGTTGAAGCAGCAAGTCATGGGCACGATGTAATTATTTGTCCGAATGCAGAAGTGTATCTCGATCATTATCAAAGTAATTATAACGAACCATTGGCTATTGCTGGTCTAACAACAATGGAAAGTATTTATAATTGGTCACCAATGCCCGATAGTTTGGATGCCAAATATAAACATCATGTATTAGGGGCGCAGGCTAATGTATGGACAGAATATATGCCTGCCAGCGAACAAGTTGAATATATGGTTTTTCCACGATTAAGTGCTTTGTCCGAAATGTTATGGACAAATGATGAGGTACAAAACTTTGATGCTTTTACAGCCAGGATGAACCAACATTATAAGCGTTTGGATGCATTGAATTTGAATTATCGAATTCCTTATCCCGAAGGTTTATTACCTGTAGATGTTTTAACTCCAGTTACGAATAACGTAGAGTTGCATGTGCCAATTGATGATGCTCAAATTTATTATACTACCGATGGAAGTGATCCGAAGAAGAGCGGTAAGCGATATGTTAATGAGTTGGTTTTTTCAGATGATAAACGAAATGCAATTGAATTTAAGTATGCTACAAAAATGCCCAATGGCCGATGGAGTAATTTAGCCTCCTCCTTAATATACAATAACGATAGATTTAAATCGTATACTGAGGCTGTTGAAACAGGTGTACTCAGCAAGGTAAAGGTGGGCGAATTTAGTTCAACTCAAATTAGTTTTGAAGAATGGAATCATACCAGAATTCAAGATGGAATTCGAGTATCGAAAAAAGCTCCCAAAAACTTTTTTGGTGAAGAGTTATACGGATATATCAAAGTTCCGGAATCAGGCGTTTATACTTTTACCTTGAGTTCTAACGATGGAAGTAAATTATGGATTCATGATAGAGAGATTATTGATAATGATGGTTTCTCATATGGCAGAACTCGCGAAGGCAAAGTTGCATTAGAAGCAGGGATGCATCCTTTTAAAATAATTCACTTTGTAGCAAAATATGGAAGCAACCTTGAGCTAACTGCCACTGCTCCTGATGGAACAATTATCAACTTCGATGGTAAGAATGTTTATCATTAAAAAATGATCACAAAAAAGGATTAGCTTATCATAGAATTCTATTTTAATCTAATCCTTTTACAAATGCGATGTTATGAAACGATTATTAGGTTTAGATGCTTTAAGAGGATTTACCGTTGCAGGTATGATATTGGTGAATGTTCCGGGTAGTTGGTCGCATGTATATGCCCCATTGCTACATGCTAAGTGGAACGGTTTAACGCTTGCTGATTTAGTTTTTCCATTCTTTATTTTTATAATGGGCGTTTCTATTGTGCTTGCCTTTTCAAAAATATTAGAGAAAGGCACCAGTAAGCAATTAATAATTACTAAGGTTATAAAACGGAGTATTACCATATTTGTCTTAGGCTTAATCCTAAATTTAATATCATATCGCTTTCAAGAGTTTCGTATTCCAGGGGTTTTACAGCGAATAGCCATCGTATATCTTACTGTTTCCTTATTGTATATATGCTGTAAAGTGCAGTTAATTTATATAATCGGAGGCATACTTTTAATTGGCTATTGGTTATTGATGGTTTTTGTGCCAATCCCGGGAGAACCCATAGCTTCTTTAGAACCTGTTACCAATTGGAGCAATTATATTGATAGTTTAGTAATTCCATTTAAAATGTATGGTGGTACATGGGATCCCGAGGGTTTGCTGAGTACATTACCAAGTATTGCATCTGCGATAGCGGGAGTATTTGTAGCTGAAATTATCCGTAAAAATAAGCTAACAATACAAGGTGTAAGATTAATGCTATTAAGTGGTTTGGCTTTTGCAACTATAGGGGGTGTTTGGGCATTTAGTTTTCCCGTTAATAAAAACTTGTGGAGTAGTTCATATGTGATGCTTACAGCAGGTATAGCAACACTTATATTGGCATTATTCATTTATATGATTGATATGAGACAGAAACAGAAGTGGGCGCAAGTAGGCCTGCATTTTGGAGCCAATGCTATTTCGGCCTATGTGTTACATTATTTGCTAATAATTCCACTGTCGTGGATTTCAATAAGCGGAAAGTCGATTCAAGAGTGGTTTATGTATGCGCTACCCAATATGGGATGTCCGCATAAATTAGCATCGTTTATATGGGCCATATCTTTTATAGTTATTTGCTATTTGCCAATACGACTGATGTATCAACGTAAGATTTTTATTAAAATTTAATAGCAATCGCTTTATTAAAAAAGATCCATTCATGTATTATATTTCTTCATTATAATATCTTTGAAACTCATTATTATCTAACAACTATTCTATGAGTTTTAAAAATATAGCATTAAGTCTATTGGCAAGCTTGTTACTTTTGGCTTGCAGCAATAAAAGAAATAGTATCTCCGAAAAACATTGGGGAGTTCATAATGGTAAAGCCGTTAAATTATATACGCTTACCAGTAAAACTGGGATGCAAGTAAAGATTACCAATTATGGTGCGATTGTTACCTCTATTATGGTGCCCGATAAAAATGGAAAACAAGGTGATGTTGTGCTAGGGTTCGATAATTTAGAACAATACATAGGTCCCAACCCATGTTTTGGTGCCACTATCGGAAGGGTTGCCAACAGAATAAAGGGTGCTAGTTTTACGATTGATAGTATCCGATATGATTTAACAAAAACAGAAGGTGATAATATATCACACGGAGCTCAAGAATTTAATAAAGCTGTTTGGGATGCTGAGGTAATTAAGGATGATAAGGGTGTAGGTTTAAGCATGCATTATTTCTCTCCAGATGGGAGTCATGGATTTCCGGGGAATGTTGATAGTTATGTAAGCTATATATTAGCAGATAGTGCTTTGGTGATCAAGTTTGAGGCCATTACCGATAAAGCAACCCATATTAATATGACCAATCATTCGTATTTCAATTTGGCAGGTACTGATAAAAATATCTACGATCATCAAGTGCAAATTAATGCGAAAGAGTATACTGCTATTGATGACGAGATTGTACCAACAGGAGAAATAAAATCGCTAAAGGGAACTGATTGGGATTTAAGCACAATGAAACCACTTGCTGAAAATATTCACAAGCTGAATTATAGAGGCTATCACTATAATTATGTACTTAATAAGGCTCCCCATTTATTGGCTAAGGTTATGGAGGTGCAAGAGCCAGTAAGCGGACGAACCATGCAAGTATACACAACACAGCCAGGTATCCAGTTTTATACAGGCAATGCCATATCTGAAAGCATTATTGGTAAATATGGGCACAAATATGGCATGCATTCAGCATTCTGTGTTGAAACGCAACATTTCCCGAATACACCAAATTGCTCTAATTTCCCTTCAACTTTAATTACTCCAGAAATGACTTATGATGAAACGGTGATCTATAAGTTCGGAATTATGGAATGAGATTAATTACCGATGTTCATGCTTATATATAGGGAGCTTAAATTATAGATAAAATAAAACCCGCTGCAAAAATAAATTGTAGCGGGTTTATATTTTGTAAGATAATAATCTTTACATCTGAGCTACTAACTCTTTCATCACCAAAGTCATCTTTGGTTGAGCTGCAGCCGCAACTTCTTGCACTTCTTCGTGTGATATTTCAACTATTTCTCCAGGAACACCTGAGTCAGTAATTATTGAAACTCCAAAACAAGTCATTCCCATATGTTTGGCTACAATAACCTCAGGAACAGTACTCATTCCAACAGCATCAGCACCTAAAATGCGGAACATTCTATATTCAGCAGGAGTTTCAAAAGTAGGGCCCGAAGTACCTACGTAAACACCTTCTTTAAGGTCTATATTATTTGCTTTCCCAATTTCAAAAGCCTTTTGAATTAAAGCTTTGTCATAGGGCTGACTCATATCTGGGAAACGAGGTCCTAGTTCATCAATGTTTTTACCAATTAAAGGATTGGTAGGGAACATGTTGATATGGTCGTTAATTATCATTACATCGCCCACAACAAAATCAGGATTTAAACCACCACTAGCATTACTTACCATTAGTGTTTCAATACCCATCAATTTCATTACACGCACAGGGAAGGTAACTTGATCCATTCCATAGCCCTCGTAAAAATGGAAACGCCCTTGCATTGCCATTATTTCTTTTCCTCCAAGCATTCCGAATATTAATCTTCCGTGGTGTCCTTCTACTGTTGATACAGGGAAGTTAGGAATGTCGGTATAATCGATAGTGCATTTAATATCAATTTCATCTACCAATCCACCTAAACCAGTTCCTAAAATAATACCAATTGAGGTATTGGTCTTAGAGGTTTCTTTAATGTACTTAACTGATTCTTTTATTTGATCTAACATAATTTAATATTTTATCTTTCAGATCTGATTCTTTATTGTTAATAATTTGTATTTCTATAGGTAAGCTATACATATTTTGAGCCAATTTTGAATTATTTGGTAAAAGTTCACCAAATCGAACAGCGTCTTTCTCGGTTGTTACAATAATGGCATTATCGCCCAAGGTATTTAATTGTTGCCCAATATTGTTAATATCTTTAGCCGAAAAGTTATGATGATCGCCAAACTGCATCAATTTAGTTTCTTTTGCAATTTGTGATACGTAATCAAACATTAGTTTTGGCTGTGCAATACCCGATACTAACAATACACTTTTATCTGTAATATTTATTGATTGTTTTTTATCCGCAAAAGCGGGATAAATATTTTTGTAACCAACGCAAGTGAAAAATATGCTTTGATTTGGGTTTAATGAGAGTTTGCGCTTATAATACTCTTGCTCAGCTATACTGATGTCTTGCGGGCACTTACTAACTATAATAATATTTGCTCGTTTTTTTCCTACGGGTAATTCGCGTAGCTCGCCAACAGGCATTAAATGGTCTTTCCAAAAAGGACGATTGTAGTCCATTACCAAAATGCTAAAACCGGGCTTTACGTAGCGATGTTGAAAAGCATCGTCCATTAGCAACACATCGCACTTGGTTTCTAATTTCATTAAAGCGTCTACTCCTATAACACGTTGCTCAGCAACCACTACCTGAACTTCAGGAAACTTGTTGTGCATTTGCATGGGCTCGTCGCCAATATCAGACGCGCTTGAAGAAGAATCCGCAATGACTAATCCTTTAGTTTTTCGTTTATATCCGCGGCTCAGAACTGATACGTTATAGGCATCTTTCAATAATCGCATAATCCATTCGGTATGCGGCGTTTTACCAGTTCCGCCAACGGTAATGTTACCTACAGAAATAATTGGCAGATCGTATTCTTTGGATCGAAAATTACCGATGCTAAAATCAAATAGTAAGTTACGAATAGATGTAACTAAACCATACAATATGGCAAAGGGTAATAGTAAATAACGCAGATGTTGAATAAACTTCACTATGGTTTTCTAATTAATAAGAAAGTCACAAAAGTACCTGTTTGCAGGTGTTTTGTGACTTTTCAAATATTACTTTATAGTTATCTTATTTCGATAGAGTAGGGCAGGCGAGCTTGAATTGGCTGAATTTCTTTAATTTGATTCATCAATTTAATCTCTTCGTAATTAACACCCAAAAACGTTTGTGCTGCAAATGCTTTTGCCTGCGCACCCATACCGCTAAATATTTCTTCGAAAGGTGATTTTTGCTCAGGTAATTCTTTAATTCTATACTTCTCTAAACCGGCTTTTTCTTTGGCAATTTCAATGGCAGTATCAATACCACCAAGTACGTCGACTAGGTTAATATGTGTGGCATTTTCACCACTCCAAACACGTCCTTGACCAATTTCATCAATGGCTTCGCTGCTTGTACTTCTTCCTTCAGCACATCGGCCAATAAATACCTTGTAGAATTTTTCAACTGAAGTTTGCATCATTGCTTTTTCATCCTTGCGCATCGCACGGTTAATCATTGGGAAATCGGCATACGTATTGGTTTTTACACCATCAAAAGTCATCCCAAGTTTATTGGTTAACAATTTCTCAGCATTCGGAATCATACCAAAAACTCCAATTGACCCGGTTAAAGTAACCGGACTAGCAACAATTGTATCGGCACAACATGCAATATAATAACCGCCTGAAGCTGCATAATCTCCCATGGAAACGATAACAGGTTTTACTTGCTGGCATAATTTTACTTCGCGCCAAATTACGTCAGATCCCATTCCTGATCCTCCTGGGGAATTGATGCGAAAGACAACGGCTTTAATACTTGAATCTCTTCGAGCTTTACGAATTGTTTTACTTAGTTTTTCAGAATTAATGCCATCATCAGAACCATCGTCAATACCACCTTCAGCATAAATTACAGCAATTTTATCTTTTGTAAAGCCTTTACTTTTCTTCTTCACTTTTGCCGATTTATAATCCGATAAGGATACTGAAGCTAGATCGTCGTTTAATTCTGTATCAGTTATTTTTTTTAATTCATCAAGTAATTGATCTTTATACCAAAGTCCATCCACCAATTTATTATCCAAAAGAATTTGGTTATCGTTGAACATAGATGAGTTATCGGCTAAACGATTTAGTGTTTCAATAGAAATACCTCTGGATTCGGAGATCTGCTCTTTCATATAATCCCAAATAGAACCGATGTAAACGCTCGTTTGCTTTTTAGACTCCTTACTCATATGATCTAACATAAAGGGTTCTACAGCAGATTTAAATTTACCATGCTTAAATATTTGCATCTCAACACCTAACTTTTCAAGAGATCCTTTAAAGAAAGTGCGCTGTGAGCTTAATCCTTTATATTCTAGCATTCCTTGTGGTGGCATATATACTTTATCGGCAACCGAAGAAAGATAATAGCCTGTTTGTGTATAAATTGGAGCAAAAGCGTATATAAATTTACCCGAATCTTTTACTGTTTTAAGAGCATTTCTGATTTCATCAATAGTTGCGATACCTGCTTGTGGAGTGCCACTTTCTATTACAATTCCTTTAATTCTATCATCGGTTGCAGCCTTCTTTAGGCTTTTTAAAATCTGATTTAATCCCAGTTGCGCTTCTCCGAAAGGAGATTCTCCAATTAATTGAGTAAATGGATCCTCGTTGACACGTTCTTTAATAACGGAGTTTAAATCAACTACCAAAATAGAATTATCCTCAACAGTTACTTCAGTATCACTACTGAGTGACGCAACAGTTAATATACCTAAGAAAAAGAAAAGAACTATAAACAAGGCTGTTACAATAGCTCCAATAGTGGTGAATAATAATCTTCTAAGAAATTTTAGCATAATAAGTTAAGTTATTAAATTATCTAACTACTCTTAATAAAAGCATTTAAGAGTGTATTGATTTAAGAAAAACATAAATTTGTACCGAAAGATACTTAATTATTCTGATTATTGATTTAACAATATTTTATGCATAGAGTCATTCTGCTATTGGGCGGTAATTTAGGCGATATAAAAACTACACTTAAACATGCCAGAGATTTATTATCAAATGAAATTGGTGATGTTATAAAACAATCGAAACTATACGAAAGTGAACCATGGGGATTTGAACATGCCCAAAATTTCTTAAATCAAGTAATTGAAATAAAAACGGCATTTTCAGCCAGAGAACTATTAGTTGCTACTCAAAATATTGAGAGAGAGTTAGGCCGCAAGCAAAAAACAAGCACGCATTACGAAGGGAGATTAATAGATATTGATATTCTTTTTTTTGATGATATAATTGTTGATGAGTCGGATTTAATAATTCCTCATCCTCGTTTACACGAGCGTTTGTTTACATTACTCCCGTTAAATGAATTGTGGTCGGATTTTAATCATCCGTTATTAAAAAAGAGTATTTCGGAATTAAGCGATGAGTGTGAGGATAATTGTTGGGCAAGAGAACTGAAATAAAAAAGGTTACAAACCCAATGTGCTTGTAACCTTAATATCTTTAGTTGTGTTATTAAAGTTTGCTTCCGTAGGCTAAATCACCTGCATCACCAATGCCAGGGATGATGTACTTTTTGTCGTTCAGTTCTTTATCCACTGCACCAACCCAAAGTGTAGTTTTATCACTAGGCATATTGTTTTTAACATATTCAACTCCTTCTTCGCTAGCAATAAGCGTAGCAATGTGAATGTGCTTTGGATTTCCTTTTGTTAATAAGGCTTTGTAAGCTAATTCAATAGAGGCACCACTAGCTAACATAGGATCGGTTAGTATTACTACTTTATCTTCAATTGAAGGAGAAGCTATATATTCAATATGAACATCGAAATCACCTTTCTCAGTGTACTTGCGATAAGCTGATACGAATGAATTTTCTGCATCATCGTAATAGTTAAGTACACCTTGGTGTAAAGGTAATCCGGCTCTTAATATGGTGGCAATAACTACCTTATCAGAGTATACAAACTCATGAGAAATACCAAGTGGTGTTTCAATATCAACGCTACGGTAATTTAGATCTTTACTAATCTCGTAGGCTAATATTTCGCCCATACGCTCAATGTTCTTTCTGAAACGCATTGGGTCTTTTTGAATGTTTTTATCTCTTATTTCCGCTACAAACTGGTTGAATAACGAATTTTGTTTGTTGAAAATATGGGTATCCATAAAATTTTATTTTGTTGATGTATTAAATTCTAAACTCATTAATGGCTTCGATAATATACGAAACATCCTTGTGGCTTAGGGATGGATAAATGGGTAAGCTTAATACTTGTTTATGAATTTTTTCGCTCAGTGGCAAAGATAAGTAATTATACTCAGACAAAGCCTCTTGCTTATGCGGAGGAATTGGATAATGTATCATACATCCAATTTCTTTTTCATTTAAATACTTAACTAATTGTTCTCGTTTGGTTGTTTGTATAACAAACAAATGCCATACGTGTTGCTCGTGTTTTTGAACAGCCGGTAAGGTAATAAGCGGGTTGGTAATTTCCGAAAGGTATTTGTTTGCAATCTCACGTCTTTGCTGATTCTCTTGATTAAGAAATTTAATTTTAGTACTTAATATAGCCGCCTGTATTTCGTCTAAACGTGAGTTAACTCCTGTGTATTTGTTTTCATACTTTTTATCAGAACCATAATTAGCTATTGCTTTTACGGTTGCAATTAATTCTGTATTGTTTGAAACTACAGCCCCACCATCACCAAGTGCACCAAGGTTTTTACCCGGGTAAAAGCTAAACCCTGCTGCATCGCCAAGCGCACCCGTTTTAACTCCCTTATATTTTGCACCAATGGCCTGTGCGTTATCTTCAATAAGTAATAAATTATATTTTTTTGCAATGTTTTGGATTTCAATAAAGTCGCTAACCTGACCGTATAAGTGCACCGCCAAAATAGCTTTCGTTTTTGGAGTAATGTCTTTTATAACTTGTTCAGGATTTAGGTTGTAATAGTTTTCATCAGGTTCAGAAAAAACAGGAATAAGCTTATTGTTAGTAATGGCTAGTACAGAGGCTATATAGGTGTTGGCTGGTACAATCACTTCATCACCATCCTTTAAGTTGCCCAATACTTTATAGGCATTGAAAATTAGCGTAAGGGCATCTAATCCATTGCCAACTCCTATGGCATGATTAGTACCAACAAATTCGGTTAATATTTTTTCGAATTGCCTACATTCTTCGCCTAAAATAAACCAGCCAGAATCAATCACCTCTTCCACGGCTTTCATCAATTCTGCTTTATGTAGTAGGTTTTGTTTCTTTAAATCTAAAAATGGTATCATCAAAAGACATAGTTTTAACGTAACTCTATTAGTTTTGTATCCGAAATTATAATAATATAATTTTGCCAGCGTTCAAAGATATAAAAGAACTCTTTACCTAATATGCAAAGCAACATCAAATACATAGAACTTCCGAAAATAAAGGATCTGAGGGGGAATCTTACCTTCTTAGAAGATCATAATCAAATCCCTTTTAAAATAGAACGTGTATATTGGATTTATGATGTGCCTGGCGGCGAGGCGAGGGGAGAGCATGCTTTTAGAAGCACTACCGAATTAATTATTCCTTTGGCAGGAGGATTTACGGTGGAAACACAAGAGGGAAATATTAAAAGCTCATTTGAGCTAAATGAAACCAACAAAGGAATCTTAATTCCACCTATGACTTGGCGCAAAATAACGAGCTTCATATCCAACAGTGTATGTCTTATTGTTACAGATAGCAAGTATAATGAGGACGATTATATTAGAGATTTTGAAGAGTATGTTGAATCTTATAAGGAGCTTGTTTAGATGAAGTATACCATTGACGATTGCACCATAATCGAGATCCCTAAAAATCATTCTGATAGAGGTTCTTTATCCGTTGTTGAATCCAACAATTCTATTCCTTTTGAAATAAAAAGAGTGTATTTCACTTATGATATTCCTTCGGGTGCAGAAAGAGGTGGACATGCGCATAAAAATCTTTTCCAACTGATTGTTGCTGCCAGTGGTAGTTTTAATGTACTAGTTGATGATGGAGTTAATTCTAAGGAATTATTCTTGAATAATCCATCCAAAGGTTTAATAGTCACACCAGGTATTTGGCGTGAGATTAATAATTTTAGCGCCGGTGGCATTGTATTGGTTATGGCTTCTGAGTTATATGATGACGGCGATTATTATAGAAACTATTCTGAATTTAAGGGGTTAAAATGATAGAAGTTGTTAGATATACCAGTGATAAAAAAGAAGAGTGGGATGATTTTGTTGGGAAGTCTGATATACCTGTTTTTATGTTTTATCGTGATTATATGGAATATCATAAGGATAGGTTTGTTGATTATTCCCTTCTTGTTTACGAAAACACTAAATTAAAAGCAATTTTACCTGCACATGTAAATAAAGATCAACTTGTAAGTCATGGTGGCTTAACCTTTGGTGGTATAATAAAAAATTCAAAAGTTACTTATTTACAGACTGTCAATTACCTAAATCAGATTAACCTCTATGCTCACAATAATTTTCTAAAAACAGTATATATTAAGTTAACACCTTCCATCTATTCAGAAACATCAGATCAATCACTATCTTATATTTTGCAGAGAAATAAACTTCCGCATTCAGATCTAAAATTGAGTACATGTATCAATACCAAACATCATAATTTTCCGAAAAGTAGTATTGAAAAACGAAAATTAAACCTAAAACATTTTAATCTAGGCATTTCTGATAAGTATGAGGAATTTTGGAAAATCTTAACTGATAACCTCAAAAAGATTCATAATACGAAACCCGTTCATACCATAAATGAGATATTATATTTACAGCGACTATTTCCTAAAAATATACTCTTATACACTGTTATAAATAAGGAAACTAAAGAGATAAATGCAGGAGCGGTATTATATAAATTTAAAAATGTTCTTAAACTTCAATATTTATCAGCTAGTGAAGAAGGACGAAAAAATAGAGCGTCCCATGCATTATACTATAGTTTTATAAATCATTTTAAAAACGAGGTTGATTATATCGATCTTGGGAATTGCATGGAAGACAAAAACGAGATAAATACAAGCCTACTATATATTAAGGAGCGGTTTGGTGCAAAGGTATACCCAATGTGCGAATATGAGATCTCCTCAAGTTCTGTGTGCATATAGCAGTTTTATCTACAAAATTTCCGGTAGAACCTATTAATTATTTGAAGCAGGTTAAGAAAAGCTAATAAAGAAACAAATAATAGTGACAAAGTAGTAATCCAATTAGCCCATTTCTGGCGTTCTGATATCTCAAACTTATATTTAGAATACCCTGTAAATTTATTGGCCTCAATTATCTGGCTCGATGAAAAATGCTCCCCGAGTTGAAGGTTGTTTTCTTTTGGAAAAACATATGATACTGGATTCTTAATATTTAATTTATTATTCTTGTCGATAAGCATAACATCACCTACTCGAAGATTGAGTTGAGGAAATTCCTCTAACTTATATCCAAAAATAGATTCCTCAGGATATAACTGAGAAACTCCAGCTATAAATAAATCATTCCCTTGAACCTTACTTCCATTTAATATAACCGATTTATCAATAGACAATATTTTAGGAGTCAATTTATTTAGTTGCTTATAATTCTCTGAAAGGACTTTAGGGTTATAAGGTTCTTGGTGATAGTTAGATGTTCTCAAACATAGAAAACTTAAAGAAATAACTACCATTATTAATCCTATAGCAATCTTTCGTTCTCTCAAATAAAACCAATCAATTTTATGAAATAATAAACAGCTAAAGGTTATTAATATCGGGATATAAAGTGATATCCAACGTATTAAAGTGGAACTGTTTTTTAGGTATGGCGTCCCCTTTAAAATAGTATTCCAAGAAGTACTATAGTAATTAAGTATTAGCGGAAGGCTCAATATTATTAATAGTAATATTATATTATAAAATACATTAATATTAATTTTATGCCGATTATGTCGGATAATGAAATATGTTCCTAATAGAATTAGCACAAACGGAACAATTGTTACTCCATAAGTATATTCGTGAGATCCCAAATTAAAGGATTTGTTTGTCATCAGAACATTAGCAAACTTAGTTGGGCCTCTAAAAAGTAAAGAGCTGATGATAATGACTAAAAGCCCAATAAACGATGGATACCCTGGCAAGGTATAAAAATCACGAGGAAAAAAACTAAGAAAACTTAATGAAGCATTTAACTGTGCTGCAGATATCATTAACCCAAGTATAACTACAAAGAATAGCTTAATGATAAAATACCTTTGATTAATAGTAGACTTGCCTGATAAATAATATAACAAAAATAAGGCGACAATACACAATATCATTATTGGCAATAAATGTATGTTCCCGCTATATATTGAATAAGCAATTAATAGGCCCCCAATTACTACATCCTTAATATAGTTTTTTTTTAACGTCTTATTAAATAACACTATCGCCAATAGAGGTATCAACATAAATGAATGATAAGTTAAATGACCAACAATCATCCTTACCAAATAAAATCCATTAAACAAAAACATCGTTCCTCCTAATAAGGCTACATAACTATCTACGTTATAGAAACGACTTAATAACCTATAAAACCCAATAAATCCAAGAAAACCAAATAGAAGTATAGTTAACTTAATACTTAAAAGAGGCTCAAAGTAAAACGACAAAAATTGGGGAACAGAATAATACATTGATTGAGGATTAGGAAATTTAGGTAATCCTCCTCCAAAGGATGGTGTAAACCAAGGGACTTCAAAAATTCCGTTACACTTATACCAATATACCCCATCCAATAAATAAGGATAAAAAAGACTGTAATCATGTCCAATGCATCCATTAATATTTGGAAAATAAGCTCCAAAAATAAAATAAAAACAAAGAACTATAATTAACCCATAAATTGTAACAAGTAGATTTTTACAGTATTTTTTATCTTTCCACATTATTTATGTTGGTTTATGCTTTCTTATAAGAAGTTTATTCTAGACACTAGCAATCTTTTATCAACTTTGTATAGTGCAAACTGGTTGTAATACTTGTCTTATTATGTGTTAAGATGAAATTTAAACATTCTGATAAGAATCAATTAAAAAGCAAATCATAATACCTTATCTTATGACAAAAGTACTATTTTTACGTGATTTTTCTTACAAAATACTTTACAATATACACATCTACTATGTTAATTAAAGATTATAAGAATAAATTCTATACATTTCTTAGTATCTGCCTTTATTACTTCGTAGCAATGTTTCAGGGGGTAGATGTTTGTGACGAAGGCTTTGCGTTAAGCTCATATCAACAAATATTTAATTGCCCTGAATCAATAGAGTACAATATGCTGTTTTGGCTAACAACCGTACTAGGAGGATTATGGCATACTCTATTTCCTGATGGTGGTATTATTAGTTTCAGGATATTAGGTGCAACTACTCTTCTACTTACTTCTATAATATCATATAAAACCCTTAAAGAATATCTACCTATCAAATATGTTCTATTAAGTATTCTAATGATTGTAGTGAGTGATGGCTTTGCTGATGTCTCATTCAACTATAACTTCGTAACAGGCTTAGTTTCTGTAATAACATTATTCCTTTTTTATAAGGGGTTAATTCAACAAAAGAAATTATTTTTATTCATTGCTGGTATAACGACTAGCCTATGTTTATTTACAAGCCTACCAGCTATTACTTTAGCCGCAATATTCCTAGTCATTCCTTTTTTTCAAATTATAAACTCAGAAATAAAAACAGCTAACACATTACGCAACCTTGTATTCTATCTATTAGGAATAGTATTAGGCACTACTCTAGTTCTTATAATAATTAAGATTCTTGGACATTGGGAAATATTTACTCGTGCCATATACCTACTTAGCTCACATTCTAGTTCACCTGACAGTAACCACAACTTAGCGACATTACTTATTAAGTTTATTAAAGATTATCTAAGAGTTATATATTTTGCCTTAACATTAATTTCAGGTTCCATATTTTTCCTTATAGCTAGAAATCAATTAAAAGGACAGGTATTGAAAATTACTTGTGATATTATAGCGTTTTTATTCTTCGCTGTTTTACTTCATAGGGGAGTCATATACACATTATATGCGATGTGTATTTTGGGTTGTGTATCAGTTATTATTAATAAATCTTACAACCATCAATATAGAGTTATTGCATTTGGAGCTTTAATTACGGCAATTATACTACCATTAGGTACAGATCCTGGAATTCATAGCATAGGTTATGCTTCAATCTGGATGAGTCTTCCTTTTATTTTTATAGCTGTTAATAGTATAGATAAATTTTCTATTTGCATTAATCTCAATAAAATACCATTTACGATTAATATTAATAAAGGTAAAATCTCTCATCTAACTAATGTATATCTGCTTTCCTATTTTCTATTTATGATTATTTCTGTTTTTAATGGCGCTTATTTTGATGACGGAAGTAGGTTAAAAAAAACGTTTATTATTGACTCTCCACTTGCTAACAGGGTATACACTACACAAAGCCGATCTATTATTATTAATACAGGACTCAATAAGCTTAAAGAAGTTGTTAGCCCTAACGATTATCTATTGGTATATGATAAACTACCATTGTTCCATTACCTGACTCAAACAAAACCTTACCTATATAATCCTTGGGTATGGGCATATGATAGCCCAAACTTTATAACCCAACTTGAGAGAGCTGAAAGAGAAATCTCAGTAAAACCTGTCGTATTAGTTCAAAAATACGAATCAATTATGTCCTTCTCTGAGCCGGTTAAAAATTATCTAGACCCATCTGCAGAAGACACCTATTTAAATAGAACAATTAACCACAAGGCATTATTGGACTTTTTAAGTAGAAATAATTATTTTATTCACTGGGAAAATGAATATTACACAATATATGTTGTCGATGAATAATCTGTGTTTTTTTACAAAAATTATGTAATCTTAGATTCCCAAAACTTCATATATTCCTTAACTACTATAATATAATCATGGTGTTATAAGGCGCACAACCTCTTGATGCAGGTATAATTTTATGCCAGAACGAAAATATTTTAAAGCTTCAATATTAGTAGTTAACGAAAATGGTAAAAAAAATAGAGTCTCTAATGGGATGTATTATTCTTAATTTTAGAATACCTTAATAAGGTAGATTATAGACCTTGGATCTAGTATGAATGAGAAGGCTAATATATATGAAAGCCGACTGTATATAAAAAAAGATTTGAAGCTATACATATTTCTGTAGCGATTTCTGCTTACGAATCTAGTTAGTAAATTAATGCAAACTGTAATATAATTGATGATGAATTTTGAAATAAGAGAATATAACCCATGCCTAAAGAAACAATGGGATAGCCTAATAATGGAATCTGATTTGCCTTCTTTCATGCTGTTGCGTGATTATTTAGAATACCACCAGTATAAGTATACTGAGTTATCACTAATGTATTATAAAAAGAATAAGCTAATTGCTGTTATCCCAGGTAATACTGTAAACAATACTTTTTATAGTCACCAATTCATAAGTTACGGTGGAATAATAGCTAAAAGAAATTGCTCTCTCTTTGATTTAGAAATTATTTATGAAGATTTAGAAGTTTACCTTTTAAAAAGAAAGATCACTAATATTCAAATTAAACTAGCTCCTTTTTACTATTACGAATC
Organism: Saccharicrinis aurantiacus; assembly: GCF_947489045.1. NCBI lineage: Bacteria > Pseudomonadati > Bacteroidota > Bacteroidia > Marinilabiliales > Marinilabiliaceae > Saccharicrinis > Saccharicrinis aurantiacus. Next base: position 4,854 of record NZ_CANLCN010000014.1, on the reverse strand, counting down.
GCAATCTCAGGTTCAGGACTACATTTTAAGTAAAAAAAGAATCGATAATTTAAGCACTAAAATAGGGTGTTTTATTAATACATCTAAGCACATATTCCCCAAAAGTTCAATCGAGAAACGAAAACTAAACCTCGGCCTTTTTAATATTGGAGTTTCTGAAAATTACAGTGAATTTTGGACCGTATTAGATAAAAACCTTTGGGAGATGCATCAAACAAAACCAGTTCATAATATTGAAGAAATAACTAAACTAAAACAATTATTTCCTTCATTTATAAGTTTATTTACGATAAATGACAAAATAGATAACTCTATTCAATCTGGCTGTATTTTATTTAAGGAAAGAAATACACTTCGAATACCATACATTGCAACTTCAATAGAGGGTCGGAAAAATAGAGCAACACATGCCTTATACTATTCTATAGTAGAATATTATAAGAATAGTTTTGGGTATATTGATTTTGGAAATATTAATACAGAGGAGAGAATAAATCGAGGGTTATTAAACATGAAAGAACGCTTTGGAGCCTCTATTTATAAATCCTCTATTTACACATACAACACATACTTTAACTAAAAATCTTAGCTAATCTTAGCTTTAATAACGTAAGCATAATAAATCTATCAAAATGAAAAGAATTTAACCTTGCGTAATAATACTTAAAACTGCGTAGGTCATTCGCCTTAAAGAAAATGTATGTATACATAATTGCTTCCCTTTGCTCAAAACCTTTAACTACCTCAGGTAATTTTAGGTCACCATCAGTTAAAAAAGATTTCGATAATTCTACAACTTTATTATCATAGGATATGATATCTTCAGTTTTTTTAAAATGGCTTACTGAATATTTATTTCTTCGATAGCAAACTGTGGAAATATTAATATATCCTACCTTATGATTTCTACTTAGAGTAAGTAATTCTGGTGAATCTTCAATAAAGTAATATTCATCCTCAAATTTATCTATTAAATCACTTGTATCAATAATTGATTTACGATAACATATAGTAACTGAATTAATAGTATTATTGGTAGCTATATCATAAAAAGCATTTCCCTTAATGACTTGACTCTTTTTAAGTACATTTTTTTTATACTGTCGTTGAAATCTCTTTTTATACATATACAATTCATCAAACTGCGTATGTACAACACTATAATCAGGATTGGCTTTAAGAAAATCAACTTGCATTTGTAGTTTATTATTATGAATCCAAAAATCGTCGCCACCACAGAATGCTAAATACTCCCCTTTTGCAGTACGCAAACAATTTGCATAATTTCTAACCAAACCTAGATTTTCTTTGTTATTAATAAAAATAATATTAGAATGTTTGCTTGCATACTTTTGAATCAATTTTTCGGAGTGATCTTGACTACAATCATTTGCAATAATAAACTCGAAATTAAAGTTCGTTTTCTGCATTAAAACAGATTCAATCATTTGTTCGAGATATTCTTCTTGATTATAGACTAAGGCAATTACAGAAACGACAATAGACTCTTCCATCATAATATTTTTATACACTTAGGTATGTGTGCTGATTTAGTGAAATTGATTATTTAATAGAATGTGTCGCGAATATATTTTAATATCTTCGCAAAAAAAAATATTAATTTCTCATCCTTGTTTATAAAAAGATTCATAAAAAGATTAGCAAACAATAAGTTATTAAATACATCACTTAAGAATTCTATACAAGTAGTGGTTAAATTTATTGTGGGTATTCTAAATATTAAGATTGTTGCTTTAATTATTGAACCTACCGGTATGGCACTTGTTAGCCAATTTCAGAATTTTTTACTTTTAGGGAGCAATTTAACTAGCATTGGGCTAAATAATGGTATTGTAAAATATATCTCACAATATCAATACTCTGTCAATAGGAAACAAATTATATTCTCTACTTCACTTGTTGCAACCATCGTATCTTCTTTTATTTTTGGATTATGTGCTATTATCTTTGCAACAAATATTTGTGAATTCCTTTTTGATTCTAAACTATATAAAAGTATTATACAATCATCAGGTTTATACTTTTTATTTACATCATTAGTTAATCTATATTTATCTTTTTTGAATGGTAGCCAGAATCTTAGATCTTTTATTAAGTATAATATCTTAACTAGTATTTCTAGCTTTATTACCGGGGTTGTATCTGTGTATTTTTGGGGACTAATAGGATTGTTATGGGGGCAAATTTTGCTCTCTGTTGTTCCAATGATACTTATTATTCGACATATCAGCAAAGTGTCTATGTTTGAAGGCTCCCCCTTTTCGTTTTATATACTAAGGAGATTAGCTAACTATAGTTTAATGGCTATTGTTAGTGGGACGCTTAGTCCAATGGCCCAATCTGTTATACGTAAAATTATAGCTGAAGAACAATCATGGCATGTTGCAGGATTGTGGGATGGAATAAACAAAGTTAGCAATAACTATATATCTCTTGTAACCTTATCATTTACTTACTATTTTCTTCCAAGCTTTTCTCAGTTAACAACAGTCCCTCAGGTTCGCAAAGAAGTGTATAAATCAGTTATTACTTTAGTTCCTATTCTACTTATTGGTGCTGGAAGTATATTTTTGTTTAGAAATACCATAATATCGTTTCTGTTTAGCAATGAATTTAAAGAAATGAATTCACTTTTTATGTGTCAAACAGTTGGTGACTTTTTTAAAGTTTTAAGTTGGGTAATTGGCTTCTTATTTATTGCAAGAGAAAATACGAAGTTATTTGTATTTACAGAAATTGCCTCATTGCTATTGATGATTATAATAGCCAAATTGCTTATTCCTTACCATAATTTGCCTGTTAATATGTATTATCTAATCGATAATATTATTTACTTTACAATTATGATAGTAAGTTTTAATATAGTCTATAGAAATTAATTAAAATACATTAATGAATATTCCAATCGTATTTTCTTTTAATAATAATTACTGTGTAAAAGCCGGTGTAGCAATCACTTCACTGCTTAGTAATGCCAATAGTAATATCTCCTATGACATATATATATTATATTCTAGTTCAAGATTGAGTAATGATAATAAAGTTTTAATAAATCGATTGTCTGAAGAGTTTAATAATTGTGAGATATCCTTTATCGATGTAAAAGGTGCTTTTGGGAATGAATATGAGGTTAGAAATGTTACTATAGATAGTTATTATAGATTACTAATACCAGAGTTGCTACATCAAATTCCTAAGGTAATATATTGCGATGTAGATACCATAATAGATAGAGATATCACAGATATCTTTACCTTGGATATCTCTAAATACTTAATTGCCGGAGTAAAGGAGTTTCCGTCAAGTTGTAAGAAATCTATTGCACGATACCTTACCAATATAAGTATTAATCCTAGAGAATATATAAATGCCGGGGTACTTATTTTTAATAATGCGATGATCAATAGAAATCCCAATTATAATTCTATTGTTATGAATATGCGTGGACAGAAATTTAGATTCCAGGATCAAGATATTATTAATATTATTTTTAAAGGTAGGATTTGTTTTTTGCCGAGTAGTTTTAATTATTCATCTGGTAGTATCGAACAATGTATTAAAATTAAAGACCCCCATATAATACATTTTATTCTTAAAAAACCGTGGGATCAACCTAAGGTATTTGGCGATTTATGGTGGCAGTATTATAAGAATTCTATATTCTATGATGAAGACTATTATCAAACATATCTTGTTCAGAATAGTATAGATATAGATAGGCATATTAGAATTGGAAGAATTCTTAAGAAATTTGGATTATATAGAATATTAGACTGGTTAAATTAAACTTCCCCCTCATCACTAAAGCTATAATACCCATTATCAGTAACAATAATATGATCCAACACCGGAATATCCATCACCTTGCCAGTTTCTTTTAATTTATTGGTTATGGTTTTATCCTGATGGCTAGGTTGCGTATTTCCCGAAGGGTGATTATGACACAGGATTATGGAGCTTGCCAACTGATCTAAGGCCGTTTTCATAATTAGGCGGGTATCAATTACGGTTCCGGATATTCCACCTTGGCTAATTTTGTTCGTTGATATAACTCTATTAGCTCTGTTTAAAGTAATAATCCAAAACTCCTCATGGGGGAGATCTGCTAAAATGGGGTGCATTAATTCATACACATCATTGCTCGAAGTAACTTGGGGTTTTACGCGAATCTCACTTTGTTTACGGCGCTTTCCAAGCTCAAGAGCTGCTACTATCGAAATTGCTTTCGCTTCTCCAATTCCTTTAAAATTACTCTGAAGGTATTCAATCGACTGTTTTCCAAGTTCGTTTAAATTATTATCAACAGACTGTAAGATACGTTTTGATAATTCTACTGCTGATTCATCACGGTTTCCAGATCCAATTAGTATGGCAATTAATTCAGCATTTGAAAGGCTTGTAATTCCTTTTGCAATTAGTTTTTCGCGTGGGCGATCTTCTACAGCCCAACTTTTTATGCTTAGCTTTTGATATTTCATTTAAGGTTAAAGATTAGTAAATCATCAAGATATAAAACTAATACGATTCCCTCAAAAACTATGGCATAAAAAAAGCTTCCATGAATGTATCATGAAAGCTTTATGTAGTCCGTAGGGGAATCGAACCCCTGTTACCAGGATGAAAACCTGGCGTCCTAACCCCTAGACGAACGGACCGAACAACTGTATTTCAGTTTTTATTTACATCTATTAATTAGATTAATAGACATTACAATTCCAATATAAAAAATCCTATAACTTATATAGAATTCATTATGTATGTAGTCCGTAGGGGAATCGAACCCCTGTTACCAGGATGAAAACCTGGCGTCCTAACCCCTAGACGAACGGACCG
>NZ_CANLCN010000013.1:0-157541 GCF_947489045.1 Saccharicrinis aurantiacus | reverse complement strand
AAACCCTCTTTAAATATAGACATCATAGATAATGACCATATTAATAAGGCTGCTTAGATCGAACTCACGTTATTTAATACATATTCTCAAGATTAGGGACCTTCAAGTTTTTTTTTATCGATCTAAAATATTGCATTATAGTTAGATATGGTAGTCTTAAAATATCTAAACATCTAGAAAGTTGTATATGTAGAAAATTAGATATATGTTTGTATTTAAATTATCAAGTGACAATGAAGCTTGATTAAATAAATAACAAACATTAAGTATGAAATCAAAACTAATAACACAATTTGCTATTACATGCATGTTATGTATTGGAATAGTTGCAGAAGCTCAAGAAGCAGCAACTGAAAGGTTGTTGTCCTTAGAGCAAGCAATTAGCCTAGCTTCTGCTAATAATAGGGTAATTCAAAAATCTCTTGCTGAGGTTGATATTGCAAAAGCAAATAACCAGCAAACAAGTGCAGCATTTTTGCCATCAGTTGATGTGTCTAGCGCTTACTTTTCTACCAATGATCCACTGAATGCATTTGGCTTCAAGTTACAACAACAGACTGTGAGTGCTGAAGATTTTAATCCGGCTATATTAAACAATCCTGGTTCTAACAATAATTTTCACACACAGGTTTTAGTAGAACAACCATTGATTAATCTCGACGCTTGGGCTGGAAGAAAAGCAACGAGTAACCAACTAAAAGCTACTGAAATGAAATCGGAGTATACCAAAGCATACATTAACCTTTTGGTTAAGCAGACTTATTTTGGTTTACAATTGGCACTAAATAGAGTTGATGTTTTAAAGAAAGCTCAAAAGACAACAGAATTGTATCTGGAAACTGCAGAAAATAATATAAAGCAGGGATACTTAAAAGATGCTGATGTAATGTCAATTAAAGTAATTAAGTATGAGCAAGAAGCCAAGCTTATTGAAGCTGAAAATAAGGTTAAATCAGTACAAGAATCACTAAATTTTTTAATTGGGAGAGATATTAATACGCCAGTTTTAGTATCTGATTCTATTGTGCAAGTACACTTTTCTTTTAACAATGTAACTACCGTAAATAATCGATCAGATGTGCTTGCAATGCGTTATGGCTTGGGAGTCTATGAAAGTATAAGGAAAAGTGAATCGTTTAAGTTTGCTCCTCGAATCAATGCATTTGGTGCCTATAATATGTACGACGCTGATTTCGGCCAGTTTGGCTCTGATAGTTATTTGGTAGGTGTTAAGTTGCAGTGGCGTATTTTTAATGGAGGAAAAAACATTGGCAAATATAAATTATCTAAAGCCAACTACAACAAAGCTCAAATCTCTTATGTGGAGTTTTTAGATAAAGGAAACCTTGAGCTATCGCAGGCTGCACGAGAAATAATTGTTGCCGAAAGCCAATTAATAAGCTACAACATGGCTTCTGATGAAGCAATTGAATCCTTAAGAATTCGTACCAACAGGTATAAAGAAGGCTTGGAGAAAACTTCAGATCTATTAATGGCAGAAACAAAAGCCGAAGAGAGTCTTTTAAAAAGACTGAATGCTATCTATAACTATAATGTGGCTGTTTTTAATTACCAATTACTCTCTTCAGAATCAGCTATTGAATAATTCTTATGTAAAAATGAAAAATATTATAAAAATGAGAACTCTAAATGTAATCATATTCACAACGCTTGCTGTATTATTTCAAGCTTGTGGAGGAAACTCCTCAGAATCAGAAAAGGATACCAAAGCTACGTTGGTAACTTCCGAAATTATTCAATTATCAACCGTTCCTAAAATATCTCAGTATACCGGAACCGTTGCGTCAGTTAACCAGTCAACATTGAGCACTCGTTTGCTAGGGCAAGTAAAGAAAGTTTATGTTAGCGAAGGCGATGTGGTTAAAGAAGGACAGTTATTGGTTTCTATTAGAAGCAATGATATTAAAGCAAAAAAGCAGCAAGTAGAAGCTAATATTTTACAAGCAGAATCGGCTTTTAAGCATGCAACAGTTGACTTTAAGAGAATCAATAATTTATTTTCGAGTAATAGTGCCACTCAAAAAGAATTAGATGACATCACAGTGCATTATGAAATGACTAAAGCACAGCTTGAAGTGGCAAAAAAGGCCAAGGATGAGGTTGACGAAATGCTTTCTTATGCAAATATTTCTGCGCCTTATTCAGGTGTAATTACCCAAAAGTTTATCGAATCTGGAGATATGGCAAATCCCGGAATGCCTTTGTTAGCAATTGAGGCACCACGTCTTTATGAAGTAAGAGCTAAAGTTCCGGAAATAGAAATTTATAAAATAGAGAAAGGTGATAAGGCAGAGGTGTGGATTGATGCTAGTAATCAGGCTATCCCAGGAACTATAACCCATATTAGTCCTTCAAGTCGTTTTTCTGGTACCCAATTCGAGGTTCGTATCAGTTTACAACCAAACGAGATTCAACAATCGTTAATAAGAAGCGGATTATTTGCTCGAGTAAATCACTTGAAAGGCGAGGAAAGAAAGTTGTTGGTAGATGAAAAATTAGTAATAGAGCGAGGTCAACTAAATGGAGTTTGGACCATAAGTAAATCAAATCAGGCCTTATTACGTTGGGTTCGTTTAGGAAAAACCTACGGTGCTAAAGTAGAGGTTATATCAGGTCTTTCAATTAATGATATACTTATAACATCATCAACAGAAAGACTTTTTGATGGTACAAAAATTCAGGTAAACTAGAATTCCGCACATAAAATCAGAATCATTATGAAAACAGGATTTGCCGGGACACTAGCCCGCATGTTTATAAAATCTAAACTCACACCATTATTGATGGTAGCGTTTATGATAATTGGTATTTACAGTTCATATCTAACCCCACGCGAAGAAGAACCTCAAATTGATGTTCCAATTGCTGATATTTTTATAGGCTACCCTGGTGCCAGCCCAAAAGAAATAGAATCAAAAATTGTAACTCCCATTGAAAAGGTTATTTCAAATGTTAAGGGAGTTGAATATGTATATTCTCAATCAATGTCTGAACAAGCCATGTTAATTGTTCAGTTTTACGTAGGCGAGGATGTAGAACGAAGTTTAGTAAAACTTTATAACGAGATTATTAAAAATATGGATGGTATGCCTGCGGGTGTTACACTTCCTTTAATAAAAACCCGTTCTATTGATGATGTTCCGGCAATGGGCTTGACTTTGTGGAGCAGCTCTTATGATGATTATCAATTAAAGCGTGTTGCTCAAGAATTAACATCAGAGATTGAAAAGATTACAGATATATCAGAAACAAAGGTTATTGGTGGTCGTAATCGCGAGATTCAGATTATTTTAGATAGAGATAAAATGAGTGCTTATCATGTCGATCCTTTGTTAATTTCGCAGCAATTAGTAGCATCAAATCAGCAAGGTTCTTCAGGGAAGTTTAACCAGAATAACCAAGAGTATTTAGTTCAAACAGGTAGGTTTTTCGAAACATCAGAAGAGGTGGCCAATTTAATAATTGGTGTACATCAAAATTCCCCTATATATCTGCATCAGGTTGCTACTATTACTGATGGGCCAGCATTACCAAATTCTTATGTAGCGTTTGGGTATGGTAAAGCTAGTGATGAAATGGTTAAATATCAGGATGAGTATTCTGCTGTAACTATTTCCATTGCTAAAAGGAGAGGAGCTGATGCCATGCGTTTAGCACAGCAGATTGAGGCAAAAATAGAAGTGCTTCAAAACGAATTGATTCCTTCAGATATTAATGTAAGTGTTACTCGAAATTATGGTGAAACAGCTTCTGATAAAGTAGGGGAATTGTTAATGCATTTATTGGGTGCAATTGTAGCTGTAACTTTTGTTGTAATGTTAGCCATGGGATGGCGTGGTGGATTAGTGGTATTTATTTCTGTACCAATAACATTTGCATTGACTATGTTCAGTTACTATTTTATGGATTACACCTTGAATAGAATTACCTTATTTGCTTTGGTATTTGTAACTGGTATTGTTGTTGATGATTCAATTATTATCGCTGAAAATATGCATAGGCATTTTAAAATGCGTCAATTACCGTTTTGGCAAGCTGCGCTGAGATCTATCGATGAAGTTGGTAATCCTACTATTTTAGCAACATTTACCGTTATAGCTGCTGTAATACCTATGGTATTTGTATCGGGTATGATGGGGCCTTATATGAGCCCAATGCCTATTGGTGCATCTATTGCCATGTTGTTCTCCTTATTAGTTGCTTTAATGATAACGCCTTGGTTGGCATATCGTTTATTAAGGCATGATGATGGGAAGGAAGATGAAACGAAAGATTATTCCCTTGAAAAAACAATTATATATAAATTGTATAATGGAACAATGCGTCCTCTAATTGAAAGTCCAGCAAAGCGTTGGATATTTATTGGAGGAGTCACATTATTGCTTTTTGCATCCGTTAGCTTGTTTTTATTTAAAGCCGTTACCGTTAAGATTTTACCATTTGATAATAAAAACGAATTTCAGGTAGTAATTGATATGCCTGAAGGAACAACTTTAGAACAAACAGCCAATGTAACCAAGGAGTTGGCTGCTTATGTTAGAAGTCATGATTTGGTATTAAATTATCAAACTTATGTTGGAAGTTCAGCTCCGATTAATTTTAATGGATTGGTTCGTCATTATGATTTAAGGCGAGGATCAAATGTTGCTGATATTCAGGTTAACTTGGTTTCAAAAAAAGAACGTGATCTTCAATCACATGATATTGCGAAAGAGCTTCGTCCTGGTTTGCAAGAGATTGGTACAAAATATAATGCTAATGTAAAAGTAGTTGAAGTACCACCAGGACCACCTGTAATGTCAACACTTGTAGCCGAAATATATGGTCCAAATTACGAAGCTCAGATGGACGTAGCCAAGCAAGTAAAAAGTCTGTTTAAATCTACAGAAAGTGTAGTTGATGTTGATTGGATGATTGAGGATGATCAGAAAGAATTCTTGTTTGATGTGGATAAAGAAAAGGCGATGTTGGCAGGAGTAGCTCCTCAGCAAATAATTCAGGCTATGAATATGGCGCTTCGTGGTTCAACTATTTCACACCTATATGCAGAAAATGATCATCAACAGGTTGGAATTACACTTCGTTTAGCAGAGAATAGTAGAACTAGTATTGATGATTTAAAAATGATTACACTTAAGTCTCAGCGAGATGAAATGGTATCAGTAGGAGATTTGGTGAAAATAAAAGAAAGTATTAAGGAAAAGAGCATCTTTCGAAAAAATCAAAAACAATTGGTTTATGTTACTGCAGATGTAGCAGGAGACCTTGAGAGTCCTGTTTATGCTATTATGGATATGAGTGAGCGAATGAATGAAATAGAACTTCCCAAGGGCTACTCTATTAAGGAATTTTATAATGGACAACCCTTTACAGAGGATAATTATAGTATTAAATGGGATGGCGAATGGCAAATTACCTATGAAGTATTTCGCGATTTGGGAACTGCTTTTGCCGTAGTGCTGATTATAATATATATGCTAATTGTAGGTTGGTTTCAGAATCTGAAGGTGCCTTTTGTTATGATGGTTGCGATACCTCTCTCATTGGTTGGGATTATTGGGGGACACTGGATGATGGGAGCATTCTTTACGGCAACTTCAATGATTGGTATGATTGCGCTAGCAGGTATAATGGTTCGGAATTCGATATTGTTAATTGATTTTGTAAATATCCGGCTTTCTGAAGGAGCTCCACTGCGAGAGGCTGTAATTGAAGCAGGTGCTGTGCGTACAACCCCTATTTTATTAACAGCAGGAACAGTTGTAATTGGGGCTGTGGTGATCTTGTTCGACCCAATATTTCAAGGCTTAGCTATTTCATTAATGGGAGGAACTATTGCCTCAACAGTTCTGACTTTAATAATAGTACCTCTTATTTACTATATGACAGAGAAAAATAAATTGGAAAATGGAGGAGAACAGCTTTTAGAAAAAAGAGAAGAAGAGAGCGTTGAAGAGCAATAATCAAACATAAAAACATTTAACTATGAAATTATTAATCGCAACAACAGTTATTGAGTACAGAGAGCAACTGCAAGAAATATTTAGCGAATATAAGGTACCTTATTATAATGAAATTGAAATGAAGGGAGTTAAGCGAATGGTAGACCAACATCGATTGGGTAATTGGTTTGGAACAGGAACTGCTGGTCTTGAGAATATTGCCTTTGTTTCTCTAATGTCAGAAGAACAAGCAAGTAGTTTGTTTAAGGTATTAACGGAATATAAAGATTCAGCTAAAAATAAAGTATTTAGTGTTTATATTCTCGAAGTAAATAAAGCTATAGAAGTAAAATAGTATAAACAATAATTTTATAAAGACAATATTATGCAAGAAAGAATTGTAAGAGCTGTAGCAGGAGTGATGGTTTTAATAAGTTTACTTTTAGCAATAATGGTAAATGTAAGCTGGTTGTATCTAGCCGGTTTTGTGGCTATTAATTTAATTCAATCATCAATTACACGATGGTGTTTTCTAACTGATATATTAACAAAAATGGGAGTGCCTAAATAGAAGTAATCACAGGTATTTATTGTTACAATAAGAAATATTCAGAATTAAATAAAGGATAGAACCATTACTTTCGTTGGAAGATTTGAAATTACTATTTAGTAATTTTTAATAGAAACTTTAGGGCTAGACTTGAACAAAAAAAAGGCAGGTTATTTTTAATAACCTGCCTAAATATTTTAAATTAATACGCATTAAAGAGTTCCCAAAACCTCATTAATTTTAGCCTGGATTTGTTCTTTTGTATATGCATATGGGTGTGTATTGTCAGTTATCCACCATATTAATTCTTGAAGAGCAACAATTAAATCCTCTTGTTCTGCAGGAGTTAAAGTAGCAAGGTAAGCAGGATTTGTTATAAATTGAACGTCATCTTCGTCACCGTTAAATTCTCCTACTGGTGTGTTATTAATAAACCCAATAAGACTTAACAATTGAGGATCACTCGTTGTTCCTACTATTTCATATTCAATTCCAATAGCACTTCCTTCGAAACCTTCATTTACACAAAATAAATTTAAAGTTACTTTAGTAGTTCCTGCTACGTTATCGAGGTTAACAATCATTTGAGTTAATACAATCCCTCTTTGAAATGCATTTATGTCTACGCCCTGATCTTCAGCTAATTGAAATATTAGACCTGGTTCAAATACTATTTGTTGAGCATTTTGAGAATTGTTTAAAAATTCCATAACTACTGTTATGAACTGCCCACCTAGACCCAATGCATCAGTAGTGCTAGCACTTTTAAGATTGGCATTCACAGGAGCAACACCAGTTACAGCACCTACTAATTCAACTCCCTCAGGAAGTAAGAATTTATTTGCTATCTCAACATCTTCAGCAACTCTATCACCCATTCCAGCAATACCTCCTACTTCGCTTCCGCTTGAAGTACCATCATTATCCTTTGTACAAGAATACATTCCTATCATAGCTACAGCTACAACTAATAAAAATAACTTTTTCATATTTCTCAGGTTTTTTAATTAATTACATTTTTAATTACTTACCTCCGCAATTTAGGGTTAGGTATTACTAAAGTCAATGAATACTCTTTAATTTGGAAATCCTAAACAAGAATGCGCCCTTGTTTAAGTATCAATAAATCAGTATATTAAGCGGTGTGAGGTGCGCCTGTTATCCAACTTGGCTTTGACGAATGAAAGCATTATTAAGACTACTCTGTATTTTTGTTTGATTAAATCATGACAATACTGGCTAATTAAGCCGTATTTAAGCGTTTTAATGTGACTTTTAATATAGGGAGGTACACTTGAGCATAAAAAAAAGGTTGACAGCAATGTCAACCTAATAATTTCTAGACTTTTGGAATGTTTAATAAAATATCTAATAAATGTTCCCAAAACTTTTTAACTGTACCTATTTCTATCTTTTCATCAGGAGAGTGGGCACCTCTAATAGTTGGGCCTATTGATATCATATCTAAATTAGGATATTTCTCAAGGAATAAACCACATTCTAATCCTGCATGAATTGCTCTTACAATTGGTTTTTCTTTGAAGAGTCTTTCGTAGGAGTTTTTTGTAATATTCAGTATTTCCGAATTTGTGTTTGGCTGCCAGCCTGGATAACCATCACCATGTGTAACATTTGCTCCTGCTAATTCAAATACACTTTGTACCATTGATGCAATATCATACTTCGCAGATTCTACAGAACTACGTTGGCTTGTTGTAATCTCAATCTGATTATCATTTTGTTTGATTGCAGCAAGGTTTGTCGATGTCTCAACTAAACCTTTGATATCTTTACTCATGGATATCACTCCATGCGGACATGCATAAATTGAATTCAGTAACTTATGTTGATCTTCTTCGGAGATTACACTTGCCGGCAAGTCACAAGATTCTAGTTCTAATTTTACCGTAGGTTCAATTTGATTCAATTCAGTTTGAATCTCATCACTAAAAATATTAAAAGCTACACGAATAGGTTCTTTCTGATGCTGGGGAATAACAGCTATAGCAAAGGCTTCTCTGGCAATTGCATTTCTTAAGTTACCGCCATCAATTTTACTAAGACGTAGTCCAAATTCCTTGGAAGCTTTCCAAAGAAACCTATTTAATATCTTATTTGCATTTCCTAAACCTTTGTCAATATCATCGCCCGAATGGCCACCCTTTAAGCCTGAGATACTAATTTTAAATGGGAACATATTCTTCGGTGTTGCATGGTTGGCGATTTTAAATTTAGCAACTGTATCAATACCTCCTGCGCATCCGATGAACAACTCACCATCGTCCTCACTATCTAAATTGAGTAGGATAGAGCTTTCAAAGAAATTCTCTTCTAAGTTAAAAGCTCCGGTTAAGCCAGTTTCTTCATCAACTGTAAATAAGCATTCTATCGGGCCGTGTTGTATATTATCAGATGCCAATAAAGCTAATTGAGCAGCAACGCCAATCCCATCATCAGCACCAAGTGTAGTATCTGTTGCTTTTACCCATCCATCAACTATTTGAGGCTTAATGGCATCATTTTCAAAATCATGATTAACCCAACTATGTTTTTCACAAACCATGTCAATATGCGATTGTAATAAAACAGATTTCATCTTTTCAAAACCTTGTGTAGCAGGTTTCGATATGAGTATGTTGCCAATGGCATCTTGCTTATATTTTAATTGTTGATTTTTTGCAAAAGAAATGAGATATGAAATAATCTTTTCTTCTTTTTTTGAAGGGCGGGGTATTTGGCATATTTCCTCAAAGTAATGCCAAACTACTTTGGGCTCTAGTGAATTTAATACAGACATAATTATAATTGAGTTTTAACCTCAAAGGTAATCGTATAAAGACAATAAGAAAATGGCTAAAATCAGTCTATTGAAAGATTGTCAGTAAATCTTTTATCTCATCTGATTTATTATCGTTGCCTTCATTTTTATAGGCATAAAGCAAGTTAAGAAGCACACGTTTAATTATATCAATGTTTGTGCAGGGCAAATAATAGCTATCGTTTTGTTCTAATTTCTGCTGCTTTATAAAATACTCAACTTCTCGTTGGCCTAATATGGCTCCTTTATTAACCGGATTAATGTAGAACATAACCTTATCTTTCCGGTTGAAATTTAAACTTGCATTTTCATCTAAAAAACAAAGTATAAAGTTTTTAGGTAGATTAACGCCAAATATTGGCAACCCTAGTCTGCGTGCAATTACAGAGTAAATAATTGAAAGAGATATTGGGTTACCTTTTTTTGTTTCAAGAACATCATTAATAAATGAATTTTTCGGAGAGTAAAAGTTTGTACTATTTCTAACAAACTTATGCAGGTCGAAAAGAACATGATTTATAATTCTTACTTTCTCAAGAGATGTTAGATGATCATTTATCTCAAGCCAAACGTCTTTTTTGTATTTTTCAATTTTAGTATTAAGATCGTCGTAATTAAGCTCGGGGTACTGAAACTTAGCAACTAAAAAGGCTCCGTAAAATAAGCTTTTTCCACCTTCAATGTGCCATTTTTCAAGCAAGCGCTTAACGTCTCTTAGCTGTAGGCTATGAATTATATTTTCTACTCTTCGTTGAAAAACGTCATCGTGAGAATGTTCCCAAGCTTTTTCGAGTTCATCTACTATGTCTATTTCAGACTTAAGTAATTCTTTTTCAACCGAGCTAAACACGTCTTTACTTGGATCATCCAATAAATATATTAATGCATTTACTTTACTCTTATCCATAATTTACTGCATTTATACTTATGTGTTGTTGACGTTTGGTTTACAGCTAATTGTTATATTAATACCAAATATGAATATTTTTTTGTTATTGTGCCAAACTATCTAATACTTTTTTGATTAAGTCAAATATTACGGGTTTATAATCTTTACTATAGGTTCCTGCTTTTCTGTTGGCAATAATAGCACATACGGTGGCTGCATTATGTCCTAATAGTTTTGAGAGCCCATAAATTGCAGAACATTCCATCTCGTAATTTGTAATGCGGTCATCATCAAATCTAAAGTTAGATATTTTCTCATTGATATCAGCATCGGCAAGGGGTAAGCGAATTACACGACCTTGAGGTCCGTAAAATCCAGGTGCAGATATAGTTACTCCTTGTTCAAAATTGTTTTCTGAGAACTTATCTAAAAGTGTTTGTGAGGCTTCTACCACATAAGGTGATGCTAAATAATGACTCCAATCTAATTCAGATTTAAAGGCTTGCTCAAAGTTTATATCAGTAACTTCATTTCTATTAGCGTAAAAATTAAGTAAACCGTCAAAGCCAATTGCCTTAGTTGACAGTAGGCAGCTATCAACAGATAAATCTTTTTGCAAGGAACCCGAAGTACCTATTCTAACAAAATTAAGTGTGGTTTTCTCTTCTTTTACGAATCGAGTATTGAAATCCACATTAACTAGAGCATCTAACTCATTTATAACTATGTCAATATTATCAGTGCCAATGCCAGTTGCCACTACGGTAAATTTAGTGCCTTTATAGCTTCCTGTAACGCTAACAAATTCTCTATTTTGACGTTTGATATCGATAGTTTCAAAATACGAAGCTACCGTTTCAACTCTTCCAGGGTCACCTACTAAAATTATATTTTGAGCTATTTCACCTGGTTTTAAGTGTAAATGAAAAACACTCCCATCAGGGTTTATTATAAGTTCAGATTCTTCAATTCTTCTGTCCATACTGAATCCTTAAATGATTAATTATTGATTGAAGCTTGAAAGTTAATAAATAGTAGCAAATAGAATAATGATGATATCACATATAATTCGGTTTTTTATCAACAATCTATACATACTTTAGAGATATTATCTTTTTACTTCTGAGTATTATATTTATTTTTGGCAAAATTTAAAATTATGATTCAAAGAATACAATCTATTTACTTACTAATAGCCACATTATTTGGTCTTTCAATGCTGTTTGCTAATCAAATTGATTTTGTGAGTGAAACAGCTAATTATGCTCTTAATTTTAAAGGGTTTTATTCAGTTACTAATACTGCAATGCCTGAGGTGACTTCAACATTAGCTCTCAGTATACTTTTATTTATAACTCCTTTAATTTCATTAGTTAATATCTTTTTATTTAAAAAAAGAATGGTGCAAATTCGTTTGTGTGCAGCTAATATAGGATTGTTATTAGGGGTAACTGCCATGGTATATTATTTTGGCATTGTTGGTATGAAAGAGTTAATGGCAACGAGTAAAACTTACGGAGTGACAATGGTATTTCCTATTGCCTCTGCAATATTAAATTTCTTAGCAATGCGCGGTATCATTAACGATGAAGCATTAATAAAGTCAATGGATAGAATAAGATAAAATATTATAGAATTTATAAATAGTTCAAAAGCGAATTGGTTTCATTAATCAATTCGCTTTTTTATTGGAGTTAATAGCTTCCTGTTAGTTTCCGTTTTTGCAGATAGGCATATGACACACTGCAGGGGAATAGCATACAGTTTTGCTGATAGTAAATCTGCTGTTTGTCTTGAGTGATAATGTGGTAAAGGTATTGTAAATCAATAGGCTATGATCTGGTTCTTCTTATGTGTATTGCATGCCAGATTCTTATACACTTTATCTATAAGACCGATTTGTTATAAACAAAAAAACCTCGATGACTAAAGCCATCGAGGTTAATAAAAAAGAATATTTTATAAGCTTATTAAGCTGCCGATAAAATCACAACTAGAAGACCTAAAATTGCATATAACTCAGGGAATACACCTAAAATCATAGTGTTAGCAAATACTTTGTGTCCTGAACCAATTGCAGCAATACCGCTAGCACAAACTTGACCTTGACGGATACCTGAGAATAAACCTCCAAGTCCCATTGCTAAAGAAGCACCAAATACAGTTGCAGCAGTTGTCCATGAAACATCACCTGAAGTAACCATTGGTTGCATCATAAAGAATCCTACGAAACCATAAAGACCCTGTGTTGATGGTAAAGCTGAAAGTACCATATAGTTACCAAAAGCAGATGCATCTTTTTTCATTGCACCAATTGCAGCGTTACCACTGATAGATACTCCGTAGATACTACCAATCCCTGATAAACCTACCATTAAACCAATTCCGATGTAAGCTAAAACGATTGCTTCCATAATTTCTATTTTTTATAAATTTTATATTATTCTTAAACTAAATTACTTTTTGAAAGGTGCGTATTTTTCGCCTCCACCTTCGAAACCGGCGTTTTTGTAGAACTCTACAAATGTTAATCGTAATGGGTGAACAAAACTACCAAGCAGTGCCATAAAGAAATTTAAACTATGACCAAAAGCTAAAATAAGTATTGTTACTAAAATACCTACCACTGGAATATCTGGCGACAAATTAAAGGCCAACATATTAAATACATTACCTAAAATTGCACTTGATAAACCTAAGGCAAATAAACGGATATAAGATAAAACATCGCCCAATAAACCTGATGCCATACCGTATGTTTCCCATAATCCAGATCCTAAATTTAATAATGGATTTTTACCTGGAGTATTGTAGAAAAGTGCCGGTATTGCTCCAATAATACCTACTGCTGCTGCAATAGTATTGGCCAATGAAACATCAATCATTTCTTGCATACCTAAACCATAGGCTGGTAATGCAATACCAATAATTAATATCCATCCAATTTGTGAAATGGCATATTTAAAACCATATCCCTTACTTAAGTTTACGGCTTTAATTACCATACCAAATATAACCTGGAAGTACCCTAAAATTAAGGACAGTACCATTAAGTTATCCGTAGATAAAATCCATGTTTGATATGATTTAAGCCAACCTGCTGTTGCTTCCATCTCGGCAAACATAACACCAAAGGCAGTACCTCCAAGTATTCCCATAATTGTAGTAGATAGTCCTAAAAAGAAGCCTAACCACAATAAAGGTTTTACCTTTTGACTTGCTTTACTCATGCCAAATAATGTACCTAGCATAATTAAAGCACCGTAACCTGCATCGCCTAAACAAAAACCAAAAAACAGCATGTAAAAAGGCGCAAAGAACGGCGTAAGATCTAACTCACTACTCTTAGGCAGTGTGTATAAATCTCCAATTGGTTCAAATAAACGCGAGAACCAGTTGTTCTTTAACTTAATAGGCATCTCATCTTTTGGCGTTGGTGCTTCAGATAAATAGATAACACCCAATTGATCTACTTCTGCGTCGAACTCTGTTTCATTTTCGGCAGGTATCCAACCCGATAAAACTACCAACTTATCGTCAGCCACTTTATCACCGCTATTTACCGCTTTCGAGAAATCAAGTTCTGCTTCAATACCAGCAATACTATTATTCAGAATCTCGGGAGCATAAGCACTTATATCATCCAACTCGCGATTTAATCGTTCAAACTCTTCACGCTCTTGCGCAATTTGCTTTTGAAAATGTGAAATCGGATACTCAATGCTTACCTCATCTAAGTTGGCATGTTGCAATTTCTGATCACCCTTGGTAAGCGCAACTAAAAACAGTTCACCATTATCTTGATTTACTACTTCTATGTCAGCACTTGAAGCCCAATCATCATCCCAATTTTTCTCTTCGCAAACAAAAAACTGAATATTGTACCCAGCTTCCTTAATACCTGCTAGAGATTGCGGATTGTATTCTCCCCAAGGAATCATGTTGTCATATTCCTTTTCGAGAGATGCAATATCTTGAGATAGATTGTTTGATGCCTCTTGTTTATCCTCAATAACCTTTAATAATTCATCAGCATCGGTAATTAGAGCTTTAGTCTCATTCTCGCTTCCACGAGATTCGAGATCGCGCACAATACCTTTGATGTGATTTATTCGAGTTATTTTGGCTGCATTTTCGTCGCTTAATTCACTCTCCGACGCTTCGATATGAAGCACGCCTAGAGAACGCAATTTCTCTAAAAAAGGCGTATAGTCTTTGTGATAAACTAAGAACGAATACTTTTTCATTGCTTGAATCATGATTCCGCCTCCATTTCTGCTAATGCGGCTTGTGCAGCCTGTCGGTTTTTCACAATTTTCTGTGCCGATTTAGAAAGATTCTCCTCATCCTCAAGGAATCGTTTAATTTTTCTGATGGCATCTTTATATCCTGGAATCTGTACTTTTTCGTATAAATTCACTTTCTGAGTAGTTTTTTTACGAGCTACATCAAGCAACTCCATCTTTCTAAGAAAGACTTCGCGCTCAATGGCAATTTTTGCCAGTTTTTCTACAACTGTTACTCCATCTAAAAACCACACTGGTTTACTAAACAGCGCAAATGGCTCTTTTTTAAATACTACGTCTGTTAAAACAGGAGTTTGCACACCGGCTATTTTTTTACTTTCGAGAATTACATCCTCAATAGAAATAATATCGGTATCAAACTCGCCCCATAAACGAGACATTTTATCTAAGTCCGCCATTTGTGTTTCAAGCTCCTTTTCAAGCTCTGTGGCTTGCTTTTTGGCTCGCTTCACCTCAATACGCAATGCTGCTTCTTTATTCTGAA
The DNA here is from genome assembly GCF_947489045.1 of Saccharicrinis aurantiacus. Classification (NCBI taxonomy): domain Bacteria; kingdom Pseudomonadati; phylum Bacteroidota; class Bacteroidia; order Marinilabiliales; family Marinilabiliaceae; genus Saccharicrinis; species Saccharicrinis aurantiacus. Next base: position 142,530 of record NZ_CANLCN010000013.1, on the reverse strand, counting down.
GCGTGGGTAAAGCGCGCTCACGAATCTTGAGCTGCTTATCCAGCATTTGCTGAGAGGTTTTATTATATTGAAACTTTACGGACATATTAACTTTTTAGATTAATTAGATAAGAGATAAGAGACTTTTAGACCTTAAACAGAGTCTATCATCTAGAATCTCAAAGTCTAAATTCTAATTCTCTTTCCAGTATTTATCAACAAATTCTTGACGTACAACAACCTCTTCTCGTTTGAAGTTATCTTGGAATAAATCCCAAGTGGTATCTAACATCTTTTCTGTGTCAATATTAATATCAATAGCTAATATTTGCTCAGAATATTCCTTCGCGAATTTCAGAGTACGCTCATCGTAATCTGATAAATCAAAACCATTATCCTGTTTTGTTTTTGCATTAGCAGCATCGGCGTATAAACGGATAGCGGCATTCATCACTTGTGGATGATCTTCGCGTGTTTGCTTACCAATTACTAACTGCTTCAAACGAGATAGAGAACGGAATGGATCTACAATTACTTTACCTACATCAGAATCCATACGTAAGAATAATTGTCCCTCGGTAATATAACCTGTATTATCCGGAATAGCGTGAGTAATATCTCCACCATTCAGCGTTGTTACCGCAATAATGGTAATTGAACCACCATGTGGGAACTGTACTGCTTTTTCGTAAATACGAGCTAAATCAGAATACAGTGAACCTGGCATACTATCCTTCGATGGAATTTGATCCATACGGTTAGATACGATAGATAAGGCATCGGCAAACAGCGTCATATCTGTTAACAGAACCAATACTTTCTCTTGCTTTTCCTCAGCAAAATATTCTGCTGCAGAAAGTGCCATATCAGGAATTAGAAGACGCTCTACCGGAGCATCGTCTGTTGTATTTACAAAACTCACAATGCGATCTAAGGCACCAGCGTTATCAAATACATTCTTAAAATACAGGTAATCATCGTTAGATAATCCCATACCTCCAAGAATAATTTTATCCGCTTCGGCTCTTAGGGCCACGTTTGCCATTACTTGGTTATATGGCTGATCGGGGTCTGCAAAGAACGGAATCTTCTGTCCTGTTACCAATGAGTTATTTAAATCGATCCCCGCAATACCTGTTGCGATAAGATCGGATGGTTGTTTACGACGAACTGGGTTCACCGATGGACCACCTGTATCAATCACTTTTCCATCTACATCTGGGCCACCATCAATAGGATCACCAAATGCGTTAAAGAATCGTCCGGCTAGTTGCTCACCTACTTTAATTTGCGGTGGTCGGCCTAAAAATACCACTTCGGCATTAGTAGGAATACCCTCAGTACCTTCAAAAACCTGAAGAATAACTTCATCCTTCATGATTTTTACTACCTGAGCCATACGTCCGTGCACCAAAGCCATTTCTTCGTTACCTACATCAGTTGCTGTAAGTGTTACGGTAGCCTTGGTAAGGTTCGTAATTTTAGTATATACTTTTTGAAATGCTTGAGTTTCCATGCATGTATAATTTTCAAAAATTAATTTAATCTTTCTTTGATGATTCCTTCAAGCTCTTCAGAATAAGTCTTAAATGTATCAGACTCCCACTCAGAGTAATTCATTTGCTTGAATGTATTGATGATACGTTTGAAGTATACATTTACATCTTCGAAAGAATCAAAGCTGAACTTCATTTCGGTAACATCTAATACTTTCTCAAGCATGAATTTCTGACGGTGTAAAGGACAGTTAGCATCAACTTTATCGAATGAATCTTGCTGAAGAATAACGGCATCTACTAATTCTGAATTCCAGAAACGCTCATGAAATTCTAATGGTACACCATCATCACCTAAAATATTGATTTGCTCTTGCGCCTCTTTACCTCTTAAAAGAAGTGTTTTGGCTTTGTTGACATTATCTAACCAGTTTTCGCCAATTGTTTCCTTCAAATTTTCAACTACCTCTGGATACTCTAAATATTTAGAATAACTATCGATAGGATCGATTGCTGGATAACGCTTACCATCGGCACGTGTTTGGTTAAGACCATAGAAACAACGAGCTGCTTTACGCGTAGATTCTGTTACTGGCTCCTTAAGGTTACCCCCTGCTGGTGATACCGTACCAATAAATGTAATAGAACCTGACTCTCCGTTATTTAAGTATACAAAACCTGCACGAGCGTAGAAACTTGTGATAATTGCTGTTAAATCCATCGGGAAGGCATCCGGTCCTGGAAGTTCTTCCAAACGGTTACTCATCTCACGAAGTGCCTGTGCCCAACGCGAAGTGGAATCGGCCATTAACAATACTTTAAGTCCCATTGCACGGTAATACTCTCCTAAGGCCATTGCTGTGTAAACAGAAGCTTCACGAGCCGCAACAGGCATGTTAGATGTGTTGGCAATAATAGTGGTACGCTCCATCAGTTTACGACCCGTTTTTGGATCTTCTAACTCAGGGAATTCAGTAAAGATTTCCACTACCTCGTTGGCACGCTCACCACAAGCTGCGATAATTACAATATCAGCATCGGCAAACTTAGAAATACTGTGCTGTAATACAGTTTTACCAGTACCGAAAGGACCAGGAATAAAACCAGTACCACCTTCAACAATTGGATTTAAGGTATCCATTGTGCGTGTTCCCGTTTGTAATAATTTAAACGGACGTGGCTTTTCCTTATAGGTTTTAACCGCTTTTTTAACAGGCCATTTCTGAACCATAGTTAATTTAATGTCATTACCCTCTTCATCGGTAATCACAGCGATTTCTTCATCAACAGTATATTCGCCAGCAGCAACAACACTTTTAACAGTGTAAGAACCTTCTAATTTAAAAGGCACTAAAATGCGGTGTGGCATTCCGTTTTCAGGAACTTCTCCTAACCAATCTCCCGCTACAACAGCATCTCCTGCTTTAGCAATTGGCGTGAAATCCCATTTCTTTTCACGATTTAACGGATCGGTGTAGTCTCCCCTTTTAAGGAAAACACCTTCCATTTTATTCAAATCGTTTTGAAGTCCATCGTATGTACTAGAAAGGATACCAGGACCTAAAGTTACCTCAAGAAGGTGTCCTTCAAACTCCACATTTGTACCAATCTTTAGCCCACGGGTACTTTCAAAAACCTGAACGTAAACGTTTTTACCCAAGATCTTAATTACCTCAGCCATCAGGTTACTTTCTGGATGCTGAATAAAACAGATTTCATTTTGGGCCACAGGTCCATCAACCTCTACAATAACGAGGTTGGCAATAATACCGGCTACCTTACCGATGGTTTTATTATTTCTTTCCATGGCTTAATTTATATTCTTCAGGAAACTCGTAACTTGTTTCCAATTCATTTAATAATCTCTTGAATAGCTTTCTGCCTTCTTCTTCAGATAGTAATAACCAACGCTCCACCATAAATAGTTTATAAACAAAGGCCATAATGCGCTCAACAGTAAAGTAATTGAAGAATGTAGCATCCTCAATAAAATCCCATTTTAATTGATCTATCTTTAGTTCACGATCCAAAATATTTGACTCCTCAAATAATTGAATCATAGGCTCTATATATTCTAATTCTCCGGCTAAACCAAAATCGCGCGAGCGACTTTTTGCCAATGCCTCTACAATATCTCCACCACCAATTAGCTCCTTTTCTACATCTATCTGATATTTTCTACCGTTTAAGGCTGTGAAAATATTTTTTTGATTGACTTCAAAATCCAAATATTGATTTAAGAAAAGGTTATTGAAATTGCGCAAGTAAGCATAATACTTTTGTGTTAATAGTATCTCGGCTTGCGTTTTATCAATTGCTTCTTCAGCATTAAGAACCTCATTGGCAAAACTTACCATGTATGAGGGAAAGGATACATCTTCGAGTGTATCAAGATGTTTCTTATCTGTTAATGGTTCTAACTCTAAAGTGGTGTACACACCTCGCGGATCGTGTTCTTTCTCTTCCTTATAAATAAGGTTAAGCAAGTTTCTATGATCAAAAGGTAAGTAAAGTGCTTGTACCATATCAATATCCTTGGCAGCAAGCTCTTCCTTTAAGGCTTCTAGAAGCGTTAATGAAGTATACGTAGTTTTTTTATCACCCAATAATATATCAGGTAATCCGGCAACCAAACAATAGTATTTATTTGCCATACTAATTACTCCTCAAATAATAACTGATTTGTTTTTGGACGAAGGAATCCTTTAAAGAAGTTTTGGAAATCGCCTTCAGTAAAGCTGATTACGTAGCTCCCGTCTTTAGGTCCAACTTTAAAACCTGCTTTAATTCCTTTGTTGAATTCGAATGATAAACCTGCGTTTAATTCTTTAGACAAACTGTTGGAGATATATTTATCCATTTCAGTTTTATCTGCTTCAGCTAAAGCTAAATTAATGTCGAAGTTTCCAGATTTTGTCCATCCTTCTACAACTTTTACAATAATTTCTTTGAGATACTCAGCATTTCCAAAAACTTCTTTTACTGAAGGTTCTGCAACTTTTAATGTAATGCTGGTTTCAATTTGCTGTCGAAGTGATGAAATGGCTTGTTGTGAGCTCATTTTTAACTCTGATGCAACATTTTTAGTAATTTCTGCGGCTTTTGTATTAGCCTCGCTTACTACTTCTTCTGCCTTTTTATTAGCCTCTGCTAATACCTTTTCAGCATCAGCTTTAGCTTTCGCTAAAATTGCTTCAGCTTCTGACTGGGCTTTCTGAACCCCTTCGGCATAAAGTTTATCAGTAAGTTCCTGGAGTTTTGACTGCATGATATTTATTTAAATTTAAATAATACAAGTATTTTTATTTCACTCGTTCTCAACAATTTTAAATCAGATTCCAAATTATAAATTTGATAATGAATAAACAATCTTTTTATAGGTTGATATAAAAAAAAGATATAATCCTATGTGTTAATCGATCTGTTAAACATTTTTTAACAATATTAGTTCATCAAAAAGATTGCTTATTTTTAATTATAAATCTTATCCCGAAATTTATAGTAATTGTTACTAAATCTTCATTAAATAATACTGAAACATCAATAATAAAAACCGAAATGATGGTTTTAAATACTGAATTTTATATTCGTTAGCATTACAGGTTCTTTTTAGACTAAAGTATATTATTATTTCACTTGTTTGATACAAAAATACTACTAGTGGTTTTGTTGTACAATAACACTTTGGTGTTATACAATTACCAATAGTAAAATGAGAATCAACAGAGTTGAAATAAGGGCAGGTTATGATATTCTATTCTTGATATATGATCACCTATTAGCTTGATATAGAAAATAGGAATAGGTGGTGATTGTGTGATGAATTCTCTTGCAATATTTTAAAATGAATCCAATTAAACAATCAAAATTACATATATTAACATGTTGTTAAACATCATGCTTAGGTCATTCTGGTTATGTCTGTTATAATTAGCGCATTTGTTATTTTGGGTCAATATTATTCCTTTATAATTTGATAACAATGTATATTTGAGCAGCTGTGCAGTTACAGTATAAAGCGAAATGAAAATTAATGCCTGTTACCCTCATTGTCGTTCATGAGCGGAATATCAGTATTGTTTAGAACATTGAAAAGAAATCCATTATTTGAATACAGATTATGGTGGGATAAGTTAAATATTTGCGCAAATGGCGTTAAAGAGATAAGTATTCAAAGGCGCTTCTATATGCGCTAATGTCATTAATGTAGTCGAGAAATGCGCCATAAAACTTATCATTTCCAATAGTCGCACTATCTCCTAAAACTACCATTTTCTTTTTTGCCCTTGTTAAAGCTACATTCATTCTTCTGTAATCCGATAGAAATCCTATCTCACACTTGTCGTTGCTTCTTACCAAGCTTATATAAACTATGTCTTTTTCTTGACCTTGAAATGAATCGATAGTATTGATGGAAAGTTTAAGTTGTGGATGTATTGTGTTAATTCCTTCAAATATATTCTGTAAGTAATTTACTTGTGCTTTATAAGGTGATAAAATTCCAATTGAAATTTCTTCTTCATAGTTGACCGCCTCAAGGTTCTCTATATAGTTAGTAAAGTGCTTTAATAATAGATTGGCTTCTTCGGGGTTAAAAGAACTCTTGTTTTCTTTATGTGATTGTTCTTGAAATCCACAACCTGCTGTATCAATAAATTCAATTTCAGAATCTTCAGGGAATAACTTCCAGTTTTGTACAGCTTCATTGGCTTCTAGTTTATTATTATAGAAGTACTGGTTCGAAAACTGCATAATGTTTTTATTCATTCGGTATTGCTCTTGCAACATTACATCAGCATTATTTCGTTTAATAGCTTTTTCGAAAAGGGTTTCGCTTAGTCCTTTTTTTGCAGCTTCAAAGCACTTTACGGTAGGAGGTAGTTGAAAGTGATCTCCAGCAAAAATCACTTTATTCGCTTTTGTAATCGGAATCCAGGTAGCCGGTTCAAGACCTTGCCCTGCTTCATCAATAAATACGGTGTTGTATTTTCTATCTCTAATTTGAAAGTTGGAAGCCCCAACTAAAGTACATGCAATTATTTGCGCTTTGTCCAGAACATCATTAGTGATATAATATTCTAGTTGTTTCGCTTCGTCTTTTAGTTTGCTAGATTCTTTTAAAAGTAAGCGCCTTTGTTCGCGCTCTTCAGAGCCAAAGTTACGTTTGTATTTGTGTGCTAAGTTGTAACACTCATTACTTTGTTTTTTTATTGCCCTAAGTGTTTTATAGCTATTGTGATTGGCAATTTTAGCATCAATAGTTAGGTCTAAAATCTCCTCTGTTACTCGTGCAGGATGTCCTATTCTTACTACTTTTAATTCTTTATTATGAAGTTTTTCAACAAGTAAATCAACAGCAGCATTGCTAGGAGCGCATACCAACACTTGCTTTTCGTAATTCAAAGTTTGTTTTATCGATTCTACTAAAGTAGTTGTTTTTCCGGTGCCTGGAGGGCCGTGTATTATGGCAATATCTTTAGCTTTATGGACAAGGTTGATAGCCGCAGTTTGACTGCTATTAAGTTTATTTTCCGTTTGTTCTATGGTAAAATCGTCTGAAAAATATGCCTCGGAATCAGATAAGAGGATTTTTTTAAGAGTAGTTAATCTTTCGTCTTCTGTATTGATTACGATATTTAGTGCTCGCATCATTTCAAAGTAGGCGTTTTCATCAAACAGGAGTTGTACCCCTATATTGCCATCTCTGATCCAATCAGGTTCATTATCACCATTAATGGTGATAATCATTTCATTTTTCTTTACTCGGTTAATAACACCGCTTACTGCATTTTTAGCTTCGGAGTTTGTGCCGTTATTAGAAAAAAGACTTACGAGTTTACCCGATTGAAAAATATGGCTGTCTTTGTGTTCTATTGGTCTGGTAATTCTAATTAAAAGACGTTCTCCTGCATTATAGCTCGTTCGCTCAATATTGACGGGATACCAACATACACCTTCTTTTCGGCGTTGCACAATTGATGTACTCGCCATTTTATGTTGATACTGTTTTAAGTCTTCTTCTTTTTCAAGGAGGAGAAGTTCAGAAACCCTTTTAAGTTCAATATTTATTTTTGACATGCTATAATTAATATATTGTACTATAAAGCAAAAATGGGAGTAATACACAAGAATGTATTACTCCCTAAGCTATGTTTTAAAAGATGTTTTAGTTTACATTACCTTGTACCCTAAGTAATATATTACTAGCCATGGGGTCGTTGGTAATAACAGTTACGGACTTATTTTGTCGACCTGTTTTTCCTTGTGAATTAAAGCTAGCTTTCACATTTGTGCTTTCTCCAGGACCAATTACTTTTTTATCCGGAGTAACGGCTGTACACCCACAAGATGCTTTAACCTTACGAATAATCAAGTTTGATTTTCCGCTATTTGTAATAACAAATGTATGTTCTGCTTTGGCTCCTTGTTTGATTTCGCCAAAATCAAATATTTTATTATCAATACTAATTTTAGGAGCATTTTCTTTCTGATCATCCGTCCAGTTAGCAAAGTCTTCTTGAATGTTAGCATTAATACTAATACGTTTCTTATAGTCAACTTCGTCATTGATGTTCACAAATATTTGATCGTAAACAAAACCCCAGTCTTGTTTTTTAGAAGCATCGTAACTTGCAATAAACTTTCCTTTCTGACCTGGTGCTAATTTCGCAGGAGATGCAGTTATCGTGATGTGATCAGGTACTCTACCAAAAGATATACTAATTGCCTCTTTAGAATCGTTAATAACTTCTATTTCTTCTGTTTTTTTTCCTTGAGGAGTGATTTTTGTGAAGCTTAGGTGAGATGTTTTAAGCCTAAGAGGACCAAGTTCTCTTGGATAGATATCAGCTAAAGTCTTTTCTCTCTGTTGTACGTTTCCTGTAATTCTTAAAACGGTGTTTCTAGGTTCTGTGTTTGCAGTAACAGTAATAGTTTTGTTAAAATTACCAGGTCTATTTTTCGGATCAAAAGTAGCTTTCACAAAACCACTAGCACCAGGAGCAATAGGTTGCTTTGACCAATCAGGAGTTGTGCAACCACAACTGGCTCTTACGTTATGGACTACTAGAGGTTGAGCACCAGTGTTTTTAAAGGTAAACTTGTAAGAGACTTTACCATCAGCTTCTTTTATTGCACCAAAATCGTGTAACGTTTTATTAAATGAGAATGAAGGTTTAGCGCTTTGTGCCCATGTTGTTGACACAATAAATAAAGCCATTAGGCTTAAAATTAGGTGTTTCATATGATTTTATTTTTCTAATACCTTTTATTTCAAAGAGGTTATTTTTTTGAATTAGTTACACAAATCTACTAAAAGCATCAGAAAAACAAATTACTAGATTGTATTTTAGCATCTCTTTAACTTTTTCTGCTAATAAAATTAAATAGGTTTAACTTTTAAATATAAATTGCGATCTCTTAACCTTGTGATTAATTGAGGAGGGAAATATAAAATCTCCCGACTTTTTTATTAAATCAATCAACCTTTTTATAAACACATTGTTAATTTATTGATATCCCAAAAATGAGGAAATCATTTTAATCAAAATAATTACAAATAGAATAATATGCAATACGATTTAGTAGTACTAGGAAGTGGCCCAGGAGGTTATGTTGGAGCCATTAGAGCTTCTCAATTAGGAATGAAAGTAGCTGTTGTAGAAAGAGCTGAGCTAGGTGGAATTTGTTTGAATTGGGGGTGTATACCTACAAAATCTTTACTTAAAAGTGCATCGGTATTCGAATATTTACAACATGCCGAAGATTATGGGATTAAATTTGAAGGTGAGGCAAAGGCAGACTTTGATGCTATGGTTAAGCGAAGTAGAGGTGTTGCTGATGGAATGAGTAAAGGTATTCAGTTTCTGTTTAAGAAAAATAAGATAGATGTTATCAATGGATTTGGTAAGCTTAAGGATAGTAAAACTCTTGAGGTTACTAAAGACGATGGCTCAAAACAAGATGTTAATGCAAAAAATATACTTTTAGCTACTGGGGCGCGTAGTAGAGAGTTACCAAACTTACCACAGGATGGTGAGAAAATTATAGGTTACAGAAAGGCACTTACGCTTGATAAAAAGCCTGAATCAATGATTGTTGTAGGTTCTGGTGCTATAGGTAGTGAGTTTGCTTACTTTTATAATTCAATTGGTGTAAAAGTAACTCTTGTTGAATACCTCCCTAATATTGTTCCTCTCGAAGACGAAGAAGTATCTAAGCAATTAGGTAGATCGTTTAAGAAGTCTGGAATTAATGTGATGGTTTCTTCTGAGGTATTAAGTGTAGATACAAGTGGTGCTAAAGTTAAAGCAACCATCAAAACTAAAAAAGGCGAAGAAGTTCATGAAGCTGATGTGGTACTTTCTGCAGTTGGTATTAGTCCAAATATTGAAGGTATTGGTCTTGAAGAAGTAGGAGTCGAAGTTGAGAAAGGTAAGGTTAAGGTAGATGCATTTTATCAAACTTCTGTTGCTGGAGTGTATGCGATTGGAGATATTGTTCCAGGGCAGGCTTTAGCACATGTAGCATCAGCTGAGGCGATTACTTGTGTCGAGAAAATTGCAGGAGAGAAGGTGCAGGCAATTGATTATGGAAACATACCAGGTTGTACCTATACAACACCTGAGGTTGCCTCTGTTGGAATGACAGAAAAAGCTGCTAAAGAAGCTGGGCATGAATTAAAGGTTGGTAAATTTCCATTCTCTGCTTCAGGAAAAGCAAGTGCAGCAGGTCATAAAGATGGCTTTGTGAAGCTTATTTTTGATGCAAAATATGGAGAGTTACTAGGAGCTCACTTAATAGGAGCAAATGTAACAGAAATGATTGCGGAATTGGTTGTGGCTAAAAAACTAGAAACAACAGGTCATGAGTTGGTTAAGGCAATTCATCCGCACCCAACAATGTCAGAAGCAATTATGGAGGCTGCCGCGGCCGCTTATGATGAAGTTATTCATATTTAGAATTAAATAGTATTATATCAACAAAGGGTATTCATTTTTATGAATACCCTTTGTTGATTATAGCAGTTACATAACAATTTAGAATCTCCAACCCATTGTCATCACTGCATAATGGTCGGTGGAATTATAATTTCCTTTAGTTGGCGCTCCAAAGCCCTCATCGTACTCAGTATCCCAATTGTAATTGTATTGGCTGAATCCATATTGAGAATAAACGTAAGCAAAGTCAATAAAGAAATTATTTACTCGGTACCCGAATCCACCAGTGTAGCTTTTGATTTCATTATCATAAGGTTCATCTTTAAATGGAGAGGCTTGAAGCGAAGCTCCACCTCTTAAGCTAAATTGAGGATTAAATCGTATTTCAACACCAGCTCTAAAATTATTAGTTTGAGTGTAAGTGTCTTCAATTACCTTATTGATATTATCTAAATACTGAATCTCTCCAAAATCGTTAGTAGTACTTTTAAATTGAGCAGCAGTGTAATCTATGTATTCATAATCAAAACTCAATATAGCAAATTTACTTATGATTAAAGATGCGCTACCAATGGCTTTTAATGGAGAGGTAAATTTATAATCTGTATAAAAATCACTTCTTTGGCTTTCTGATGTATGAGAATGGAAATCGGCATCAATTTGGCTTCCATAATCTTCATTAATGGTGTGCCAAGTAGGAGAATGGAAAGATCCGCCTATTCTTAGAAACGGTAAAGGTTTAAGAATAAATCCTGCTTTTAAAGAAATACCATTGCCTCTTACATCCAAATAATCGTACATGCGGTATTGAGAAAATACATCAGGATGAGGTTCTCCATTGCTTTGTGCATATTGCTCGTAATAGTTAGACCTTTCTTTATAGGATAACATATTAAAATTGAAGGAGGCACCCAACTGTAACACGTTGCTGATATTTACGCCCGTTGAAATATTTAGGTCGCTACTGTTACCACTTTTTTCAAGAATGCGTGTCTGGTCAACAGTATCATCTCCGTAAAGGTTGTTCGTATAATATCCTCCATTTGGATTAGAATTGTCATCCACCCAAGGAATCAAATAAGTATTATTAGCAAGATCTGTTCTATAGTCAAAATTACCATTGTTAGCATTAATCATGAACATATCTGTCATTGAATTTCCATAATTAGCTGCTGACGCCATTGATTTGTAATTGAAATTATTATTTCTATTGTATCCAATTGCAAAATGCGTACTAACAATTCCTTTTTTAACTTCGCGCATTGGCTTGAAGGTGCCTACATATCCAATTTGATTTATGGCAAACGTAGTTTTCCCATCTGTAGTAATGTCTCCACCATTAAAATCACCATCTGTAGAGTTTATAATTAAGGATGGAGTAAAGGAAAACTCAGAGGAGCGGTAAGTTGCTATACCAGCTGGGTTAACCCCAATAGCACTATAATCTCCACCTAAAGAACCAAAGGCTCCTCCCATCGACATGAATCGGGCAGTACCTTGGTATTGAGGTTGCGAATATCTTAAAGCATCTAAATATGTTTGTGAATATGCAGATACACTTAAAATGCATAACAACACTAGTGTTTTTATTTTATTCATCATACTGTTTAGGTTTTACTTAGTTATTATCTACTTCTTCTTGATCCACCGGAAGATCCGCCTGATGATCCGCCAGAACTACCGCCGTATGAGCTTCTACTCGGACTCGAGTAGCTTGAAGATCTACTTTGATTTGAATAACTTGAATTAGAGTTATTCGTATTACTACTTCTGCTTGAGCGAGAAGGTTGGTAATTATTTGAACTACCAGTGTTGTAATTGCTATTACTTTGTCTTGTTGAACTATTATTTCTTGTGGTAGTACTTTCTGATTTAGAACTTCTTGTATTGTAAGTGCTACGCGTATTCCTTGAGTTTGTAGACGAACTTCTTGTGTAGGTAGGTGTATAACCTACTCTAGCTTTGCTACTATTTGCATTACTATTGCTAGTTCTTGTTACTGAACTTGATGGAGTATATGAAGCGCGAGTTGCTCTTCCTGTAGCATTTGATGATTGCCTAGTTTGTTGCATCGTACTTGAACTTCTTGTAGCTCTTGATGGAGTGCTTGAAGATGTACGCGTGCTGTTTGAAACAGTTGATACTCTATTACCTCTTGTAGCAGCAGTCCCTGATGTTCTTGACCCATGGCTTGCCCCTGAAGAATAGCGAGGAGCCCTTTCTCTTGCTATAAGATTATTCCCACCTCCATACATTGGTGGATATGGGTGTCCCCATCCGTAGCCAGGATAACCCCATCCATAACCCGGGTATCCCATTCCGTAACCTGGATATCCCCATCCATAATTTGGGTAACCGTAGCCATAGCCAGGATATCCCCATCCATAATTGAAGCCTCCATAAAAGCCCCAGCTTGATGTAGGTCCATAGCGCCAATTATTATAATATCTATTATTCCAGTCTGGCGAAACATAAGCGTAATCTCCATCCACATAAACATTATAATTAAAGCCACTATTAAATATTACATCGTTATACATAGGTGACCAATATGGTATTCCGACCATAGGACCATGGAACCTAGCTATTCTTTCTGCGTAATCTTTATCTTGTTGCGATCCGTTAAATTCATTTACCCAATATCCCGTATTATCATCGTAATATAAAAGTGAATCAACTTCTTGTATGCTATCATTATTTAATATAGATGCATATTCGCTTTGTATAGCAGTAAAATCCCTTAAATCTTCATTTTCTTCAGCTCTATCAGAGCTATAGTATTCATTTTGGAGCTGTGAATAATTACGATTTTCTTCTTTTTTTAATTCACTGTCTGGTTTTGGCAAAGGAGAATATGACTCCGCTACAGTTACAGGTTTATCCTTTGCATTATAATATAGATCATCATCATATACCCCAGAAGAGTACTTGTAACTAGATGAACAAGCACTTACTAGTGTAAATGTTATGACGGATAATATGTAGAAATTAACTTTCATGAGCGTTCGTTTTTGGGTCAAATAAAATAGGATTCATTTGGTTTATATGCAATAATTATACCATATACATAAAGTTATTGGTTTTTATTTATAGCATTGAACGATGTAAATATATTAAATTGAAAATAAAAACAGCCTAAAGTACTTGTTACTATCTTACTTTTATTTTACGTATATACATTGCAGAAGGATAAAGGTGAATTTTCAGCTAAATTAAACTTTTTGTTAGCTCGATGAAGAGTAATCATGTTGGCAATATGTTTTTATATAACACTTAGGTTTAATTAGTGCGCTAAATTTTGTTTCTTTGTGCTTTATTTTTCGCATTTGCATATAGATTGCAAAAGTTGATTAGAAATGTTGAAATAATAAGTTATTACATAGATGGCAAAAGGATTAACAAAAAGAAGTGTCGACTATTCTCAGTGGTATAATGAGTTAGTTGCAAAAGCCGATTTAGCAGAAAATTCTGCAGTAAGAGGATGTATGGTTATTAAACCGTATGGGTATGCAATTTGGGAAAAAATGCAACAAGAATTAGACCGTATGTTTAAAGAAACGGGTCATGAGAATGCATACTTTCCGTTATTTATTCCTAAGTCTTTCTTAAGCAAGGAGGCTGATCACGTTGAAGGTTTTGCTAAAGAATGTGCGGTTGTAACTCATTACCGTTTAAAAAATGATCCTGATGGCAAAGGAGTCGTAGTTGATCCAGAGGCCAAGTTAGAGGAAGAATTAATAGTTCGTCCAACTTCAGAAACAATTATTTGGAATACTTATAAAAACTGGATCCAATCTTATAGAGATCTTCCTATAAAATGTAACCAATGGGCTAATGTGGTTCGTTGGGAAATGCGTACGCGTTTATTTTTGCGTACAGCTGAGTTTTTATGGCAAGAAGGGCATACAGCACATGCTACAAAACAAGAAGCTATTGAGGAAACTCAAACTATGATTCAAGTATATGCTGATTTTGCTCAAAACTTCATGGCAGTTCCTGTTGTGCAGGGAGTAAAAACAGCTAATGAGCGTTTTGCAGGTGCTTTAGATACTTATACTATTGAAGCTTTAATGCAGGATGGAAAAGCATTACAATCAGGTACATCTCACTTTTTAGGACAAAATTTTGCAAAAGCATTTGATGTGAAATTTGCAACAAAAGAGGGTAACGAAGATTATGTATGGGCATCGTCATGGGGAGTTTCAACTCGTTTGATGGGTGCCTTAATAATGGCTCATTCTGATGATCATGGATTGGTATTACCACCAAAATTGGCTCCAATTCAAGTAGCCATTGTTCCTATTTATAGAAGCGAAGAAGATTTAGCTAAAATCACAGAAAAGGTTGATGTTGTAGTTGCGAATCTTAAAAAGAGAGGTATATCCGTTAAATTTGATGATTCTGATAATCGTAAGCCAGGTTGGAAATTTGCACAATACGAACTGAAAGGTGTTCCTGTACGTTTGGCTGTTGGAATGCGCGACTTAGAAAATGGAACAGTAGAAGTTGCTCGTAGAGATACTTTAACCAAAGAAGTGGTTAATATGGATGGTGTTGATGAGTACGTTGCTGATTTATTGGAGCAGATTCAGGAAACTATCTACCAAAAAGCTTTAGATTTTAGAGCAGAGAAAACAACTCCGGTTGAAACCTTTGAGGAGTTTAAGAGTGTTCTTGAAGAAAAAGGTGGATTCATCTTAGCGCATTGGGACGGAACTTCAGAAACGGAGCAAAAAATTAAAGAGGAAACTAAAGCAACCATTCGATGTATTCCTTTGGAGGGAGATAAAACTCCTGGTGTTTGTGTTTATTCAGGAAAACCTTCAGAGCAACGCGTTTTATTTGCAAAAGCATACTAATAGTATCATAACTTACATGATATTTATCAAGGGAACAACGATTATGTTGTTCCCTTTTTTGTTTTCTTACTTAAACAAGTAATTTTATATAATCATTTATCGAAACACATTCGAACCCCTTATAAATATTACATAATAGTTTGTATCATGACAACAATATTAGATAGATTTTTAAAATACGTAAAAATTGACACTCAGTCTGATCCGAATACCGGATTGACTCCTTCAACACCCAATCAGTTTAAATTTTCAGAGAATTTAGTAGAAGAACTAAAAGCTATTGGCTTAAGTGATGCCAGTATTGATGAAAATGGATACGTAATGGCAACCATACCATCGAACATAAATGCTGAGATACCCGTAATTGGATTTATAGCACATGTGGATACGAGTCCTGATTTCTCGGGTCGTAATGTAAACCCTCAAGTAGTTGAAGATTATGATGGAGGCGATATTGTTCTTAATGAAGAAAAGAATATATGCCTATCGCCATCTGAATTTCCAGAGCTTAATAATTACAAAGGTCAAACCATTATTACAACAGATGGAACGACTTTATTAGGAGCTGATGACAAAGCAGGGGTGACAGAAATAGTAAGCGCTGCTGAATATTTAATGAATAATCCACACATTAAACATGGTGATATCAGAATTGGATTTACACCTGATGAGGAAATAGGTGCTGGTGCTGATTATTTTGATGTAAAAAAGTTTGGCGCATCATATGCCTATACTCTTGATGGAGGCGAGATTGGGGAGTTGGAATATGAAAACTTTAATGCCGCGGGTGCAAAAATCACGGTACGTGGTAGAATGGTTCATCCGGGTTATGCAAAAAATAAAATGCGTAATTCAATACGTATTGCCAACCAAATTATTACAATGCTACCTCGTCATGAAACTCCTGAGCATACAACTGGATATGAAGGTTTTTATCATTTAATGGATTTTAATGGTGATGTTGAAAAAACAGAGATGTCGTACATCATCAGAGATTTCCGTGCGGATAGATTTGAAGATAGAAAAAAAGAACTTCAGCATATTGTAAATAAAGTAAATGCAGAATATGGTGCAGGCACTGTGAAGTTAGAAATCAACGACCAGTATTATAATATGCGCGAAAAGATTGAGCCAGTTTTTCAGATTGTTGAAAGTGCTAAACTAGCAATGGAATTAGTAGGTGTTGATCCCTTGGTTAAACCAATTAGAGGTGGCACGGATGGTTCAAGATTATCTTATATGGGCCTTCCAACGCCAAATATTTTTGCAGGAGGTCATAATTTCCATGGCCGTTTTGAATTTGTACCACTGCAAAGTATGGAAAAAGCAGTAGAAGTTATTTTAAAAATTATTGATTTATCGGTGCAACCACAAAAATAATTTCAGTGTATTTTGTTGATTTGTTGAGGTATAATTTCAGGGCTTTATTTTTTTTGTAAAAAAGTGAATTTCACAAAAACATTTTCAAAATAGTGTTGTTTGAGAAGTGTAATTAAACAATGAACAGATTTAACAAACAAAATAATAAATAGAAATTATGGCAGTATTAGTAGGAAAAAAAGCCCCTGTATTTAGTGCAGAAGCAGTTGTAAATGGTGGAGAAATGGTTGAGAAATTTTCTCTTGAGCAATTCGTAGGTAAAAAGAACGTAATTCTTTTCTTTTACCCAGCTGATTTTACATTTGTTTGTCCGACAGAAATTATTGCTTTCCAAGATAAAATTGCTGAGTTTGAAAAAAGAGATACTCAAGTTGTTGGTGTATCTGTTGATTCTGCTTTCTCTCACTGGAAGTGGTTACAAACTGAGAAAAAAGAAGGTGGTATCAAAGGAGTTAAATTCCCTTTAGTTGCTGATAATGCAATGACGATCTCTTTAAACTACGATGTGTTAGCTGGTGAGTACGATTATGACGAAGAAGGAGCAACTGTGTTTGAAGGAACACCTATGGCTTACCGCGGTCTTTTCTTAATTGATAAAGCAGGTGATGTTCGTCATCAAGTAGTTAACGATATGCCTTTAGGACGTAGCGTTGATGAAACTTTACGTATGATTGATGCTTTACAATTCTTCGAAGAAAATGGAGAAGTTTGTCCTGCTGATTGGCATAAAGGAGATGAAGGTTTAACAGCTTCACAAGAAGGAATCTCAGATTATTTAGGAAAAAGAGACTAATTAGATAATCTTTAATACATATTAAAGCATCTACTTTACAGTAGGTGCTTTTTTTATGCATTCAATTTGCATAACTATTGTGCCAACTCCATTTTTAAGTAAATTTGCGGCATGCGTAAATATGTTTCTTTTATAGTTGAAGACTCTGAACAGTTCAAAAAACAACTTTTGTTTTATCTTAAAAAACATCAGATTTCTGCTATATATGATAGTTGCAATTATAAATCATCTCAAAGTTATTCTGCATATGATTTTATTGCGGGTTTTGAAGCATTGCAAACGTTCACTGGCGGATTACAGAAATTAAAAGAAGCTTTTGATATAGGCGATTGGGCTTTAGGATACCTTGCCTATGATTTAAAAAATGAATTAGAGCATATATACTCAGTTAATCACGATGGTTTACAGTTTGAGAATACTAGCTTTTTTCGACCACGATTTTTGTTTTTATGTAATAGCAATAGTTGGCAATTTTCATATTTAGACGACTACAATACAGAAGCTCAGGTACTCTCGATTATTGATGAAATTAAGAATATAGTTACAGAGGAGCCTGAAAATAAATCTATCAAAATAAAACAGCGAGTAAATAAAACTGCTTATTTAAAATCAGTTAAAGGAGTTTTAGATCATATTCATCGAGGAGATATCTATGAGATGAATTACTGTATGGAGTTTTATGCTGAGCACACTAAAATAGATCCATTTTCAATTTATAACTCTTTACATTCAGTATCGCCAACACCTTTTTCTTCATTTTTTAAAATGAAGGATAAGCATATAATTTGTGCATCGCCCGAAAGGTATATTTGTAAACGAGCTCAGCAGGTTATTACTCAGCCAATAAAAGGTACAGCAAAAAGATCTGCAGATATTGAGGTAGATAAGGCGAACAAGTCGAAACTAAAAGAAAGCATTAAGGAGCAATCAGAAAATATAATGATTGTGGATTTAGTGCGTAATGATTTATCAAAAATAGCAGAACGAGGAAGTGTGAAAGTTGATGAATTGTGCGGAATTTATCCCTTCAAGCAGGTGTTTCAAATGATATCAACCGTATCCGCAAAACTTAATCATTCTAATACGGCATTCGATGTAATTAAAGCCACTTTCCCAATGGGGTCAATGACTGGCGCTCCAAAATTAAGAGCAACCAAATTAATTGAGAAGTACGAAGAAACTAAGCGTGGGGCCTACTCAGGTGCTATGGGGTACATCACACCTAATCAAGATTTTGATTTCAATGTAATTATCCGAAGTATATTATACAATAGTGCTCAAGAATATTTATCTTTTATGGTAGGTAGTGCAATTACCGCAAAAAGCAATCCTGCAGAGGAATATGAAGAGTGTCTGTTAAAAGCAAAAGCTATATTTGAAGTGTTGCGTGCTAAGTAGTTTTACCAATAAAATTTTCAGAAGGTGTTACAGCAGTTTAAAAAATATATCCATGAGTCGTGCCAAGTTAAAGACTCCGCTAAAGTATTAGTTGCCTTAAGTGGCGGGGCTGATTCCATGGTGTTGTTGCATCTATTGTCGCAAGCCAATATTCCTGTTATTGCAGCGCATTGCAACTTTAATTTGAGAGGTTCAGAATCCGATGCTGACGAAGGTTTTGTGCGCACTCAATGCAAACATCGAGGTATTAAATTATATGTAAAGCATTTTGAAACTAAAGAATATGCAGCAACACATAAAGTTTCAATTGAAATGGCTGCCCGCGACCTTCGATATACTTGGTTTAATAAATTAATTGAAAATGAGGGAGCCAACTATATAGCCACAGGTCACCATAAAGATGATAGTATCGAAACCTTTTTTTTAAACCTAACGCGCGGTACAGGTATTAAGGGTTTAATGGGTATCAAGCCAAAAGTTGGGAATATTATTCGTCCATTACTGACCTTTACACGTACTCAGATCGAGGAATTTTGTAAGCAAGAGCATATTCAATATGTCACTGACTCTAGCAATCTTGAGTCGGTGTATACGCGAAATAAAATAAGAAATAAGATTCTCCCTCTGTTCAAACAAATAAATCCGTCATTTGCCGAAACCATGATGCAAAACATGGATGTTCTATCGCAAGTAGAAGCTATAAAAGATTCTTCAATAGAGGCTATTCGCAACAGAATTGTAGTTGATCAAGATGGCGAAATGCTCATCTCTCGCAAGCACTTAAATGAATTAGACCATTTGCTGTTATTTTTATTCGATTTGTTAAAACCACTTACTTTTAATAGCAGCCAAATAAAAGAAATTGCCACTTGCCTCAATACCAAAAGTTCAGGTAAACAATTTTTTTCGCGCACACATCGTTTAATCATCGATCGTTTCAATATCATCGTTTTACCAAAAGAAGAGGGTATTGACGAGTCGCTTTTCTTTATTGACAGTTCAGTAAAATCCATAACAGATCCACTTCAAATTGATATTAACTCAAATATTGAAGCAGCCGAGTATACTATTAAAAAAGATTCAACCATTGGCCAGTTTGATGCCGATTTACTAGAATACCCTCTTACTGTGAGACGTTGGAAACATGGCGATCAGTTTCGTCCTTTGGGTATGAAGAACTTTAAAAAACTAAGTGACTTCTTTATTGATCAAAAATACTCTCTTAAGCAAAAAGAAGATGCTTGGTTATTGCTATCAGGAGGTGATATTATATGGATTATTGGCGATAGAGGAGATGATAGATATAAAATTACCGCTAAAACAAAACGAGTAATTACCTTTCAAATTAATTAACAGGGCAGTTTAACGGGCTTTCCACTATAGTAGATATTTTGGTTGTCAGCTTTTATATGGTCGGTGCGTGGGCTTCCTTCGGTCGCATCCGCCACTTAAAGCTACCTAAACCCAAACCAAAAAGGGCTACCACTTGGTATAAAGCCAGTAAGTTGGTGCCTTAGCATTAGCAAAAGCCATCTAGTAAAGATTAGCTATCCTATAGTAATATCAATTATTTGATGATGTTTTAGGTATAAGTTGCGAGCAATAATCAATACAAGAGCAAACAGCCATTTTTCATTAAAACCAGTGTTTATAGGGCGAGCGCCAATACAAAATACGCACCATCCAGTTTAAACTGAGGGCCATCCAGTGCAAACTAAGCAACATCTAATACAAAATACACACCAGCTCATGTGATTTATGTGCAAGCTAATTAGCATAACAAACCATCTCATATAAATTACAGATAAGCTGATGTTAATTACCGGTAAGCAAATATAAATTACGCTCCATCCATCCCTAAAAATAGAAGATCTAATACCAAATTTACGACGGAGGCCTCAGGTTATTAAAGCTTTTGGCGGCACTAATGAAGAGCTATAGAATAACCAACATTTGTTTTAAAAGAAAGGGATTCAACAACGGTTGATATCCCTTTTTTTATGTAATCTCAATTGCTATCTATTTAAATTCCACCTCATTCACAAAGCCACCACCCATAACAATATCATTTTTATAAAACACAACCGATTGTCCGGGAGTGAGAGCCCAAACTGGTTCAGAAAATTTAATATGTAGTTTATTCTCTACCTTATTAATAGTGCATGGCGTTGGAGCTACAGCATCTAATCCTCTAATACGCGCATCAGCTTTTTGTACCCTATTAAAGTAGTTCGGATCACAGCTCATAAAATCATCAATGATAATGGAATCAGACATGAGTTTATTTTTAGGCGATGTAATAAGCGTATTTTCGTTGGCATTAATTTTGGCTACGTATTCTCCATGGTTTTGCTCAAGGTTTAAACCTCTTTTTTGTCCAATAGTATAATGTGCCACTCCTTCATGTGTGCCAATCTTTTCTCCAGATTCATTAACAATACAGCCGGGTATATTTCCCGTACTTTCAGGTTTATTAGTTTTAATGTAATCTCGGTAATCTTCGCCCTGTAAAAAGCACACACCCATGCTTTCTTTTTTTGTAGATACACGTGCAAAACCTAGTTCCGCAGCTTTCAATTTCACTTCCTTTTTATTGTACTTAGCCAAGGGAAAAACACAGCGACTTAATATCTCTTGCGATAAGTTCCATAGAAAGTACGATTGGTCTTTACTAGGATCCTGACCTTTTTTGATGTGATAGAACTCATTGCGTACAGCAATATCAACGTAATGGCCCGTAGCAATTTTATCACAATTATATGTAGTAGCATATTCTAAAAGAAGCTTCCATTTGATAGTTACGTTGCAACGTACACAAGGGTTTGGTGTGCGACCTTGAGCATATTCATCAACAAAGTAGTCAATAATTTCGCGTTTAAAATCATCATAAACATCAATGGTGTGATGTTCAATTTTTAGTTTGGCTGCCAAATCTTTGGCATCCTGAATAAACTGAGTTGACTTTTCAGAAGAAAGAGGCGAAAGTGTGTTAAAGGTGATACCCACTACCTCAAAGTTCATTTGTTGCAGATACCATGCACACATCGAACTATCCACTCCACCACTCATACCCAATAAAACCCTTTTTCTCATCTCTCTAAAATTAGTAAAATCCAGATACCTGGTATTATTTACAACTACCCTTTACTGTGATTTAATTATTTCATCAGTCAGTAAAGCTTTGATGGGCAAAAGTACAAAGCTCTTTTATTCTGCGAAAGTTTAGCGGCATATATGTTCTTATACCGATATAATTATGCCAAAGCTGCCCGTTTACTATCTAAAATTATGTAATTTGCTTTTCTAAAGTTTTTCTGAAATGAAATGATTTAAACTATGGCAAAGAATATAAGAGTAAAGTGCATCAATAGTAATAATTATATTGAGCTTGATCGTGGAATAACATTAAAAGAGATCGCTAACAGAGAAAATATTACACTACAAAGCGATATGCTGGGTGCATTAGTTAATAATAGGTTAGAGCGATTAGATTTTGAGCTCTTTCATCCTAAAACAATTGAGTTTATTGATATAACACATCCTGATGGGATGCGCATGTATATACGTAGTTTATCGTTTCTATTATTTGTGGCCTTGGAAAAAACCATTCCAGGTGCTAAGTTGCGAATTGAGCATTCCGTATCCAAAGGGGTGTATTGTAAGTTGGCTAACACCGATGAACTTGATATTGAAAAAGTAGCTGAAGTATACGAGTGTATGCGTAATTTGGTGAAGCGCAATATCCCTTTTCAGTGTATTGAAGAAGAAGCAAGTACTGTTAGAGATATCTTTGTTGAAGAAGGATTTATTGATAAAGCTGGTTTAATTACTAGCCGAGGACAAAGTTATTCAACTTACTATACATTAGAAGAAAAGGCGGCTTCCTATTATGGCCATTTGGTTCCTTCCACAGGATATTTGAAAGTATTTGATTTACAAAAATATTATAAAGGAATTTTGTTACTATTACCACAGCGTTTCTCGCCAGAAGAGGTGGAGCCTTTGGTGATTCAGAATAAGATGTTTGAAATATTTCAGGAGTATAGCCATTGGAATAAGGTTTTGAATATCACAAATATCAATGATCTCAATGCGCTTTCCAGGAATGGTGATTCTGAGACTTTAATTAAAGTATCTGAAGCTTTTCATGAAAAGAAGATTGGCCAGATTGCTGATAAAGTAGCCGAGCGAAAAGAAGAGGTGAAGATTATTTTAATAAGTGGACCTTCGTCTAGCGGTAAAACAACTTTTAGCAAAAGACTTGCTGTTCAGCTAATGGTAAATGGCTTACGCCCTAAGAATTTGTCGTTGGATGATTATTTTGTAGATAGAGAAGCCACACCACTTGATGAAAATGGCGAGTTTGATTTTGAAGCACTAGAAGCCATTGATGTAGAACAATTCAATACCGATCTAAGTAGTCTTCTTAAGGGCGATGAGATTGAAGTGCCTAAATTTTCGTTTGAAACAGGAAAGCGTTTTTACGATGGTACAAAAATGCAGCTACACGAAGGGGAAATTCTTGTGGTTGAGGGGATTCATGGTTTAAATCCTCAGTTAACACACTCAATTAAGGATAGTCATAAATTTAAAATATATGTATCTGCTTTAACGGCTATTAATATTGATGACCATAATAGGATACCCACTACCGACAATCGATTAATCAGACGAATAGTAAGAGATTATAGGTATCGAAATTATTCTGCGGCAGATACCATTTCAAGGTGGCAAAGTGTTCGAAGGGGAGAAGAAAAACATATCTTCCCTTATCAAGAAGAAGCCGATGTGATGTTTAATACAGCTTTGTTGTATGAGTTATCAATTTTAAAGCATTATGCCGAGCCTATATTGTTAGAGGTAGAAAATAATAAAGCTGAATTTGCTGAGGCTAACAGACTGCTTTATTTCTTTAGTTATTTTAAGCAGATGGCAGAGAAGAATATTCCACCCACTTCAATAATTAGGGAGTTTTTAGGGGGTAGTAGTTTTTCTTACTAGTAAACAATCACCAAAAATGACATTAAGTAACCTACAATTTACACCTAAGCGCTTTCACCTTGAAGCACTGATTTGGATAGTAGCGCTGATAAGTTTGGCTAATATGGATCCGACGGCAGAGCAGCATTATACCTTTTGTTTATTAAGCAATTTAGGTTTCGACTTTTGTCCGGGTTGTGGTATCGGTCATTCCATATCGAGTACATTAAGAGGCGATTTTTTGCAAGCCTTTAGTTATCATCCCTTGGGAGCTTTTGCAATTCTTATGTTATTGTATCGTATTTTTATTATTTTTAGGCAAAACCCATTATTTATAAATAAACAGACCATCGTGAAATAATTCTAAGCCATTGAGCACTTGTTGGTGCTTGTATTTAAGTTTGGGTTGTTTTATGCGGACTTTAAACAATTAAAAAAAACATGAAAATTATTAACTTATTACCTGAAGTTGATCTTGAAGAAGCTCTGTTCATAGATAACTTGTTAAAAGACAAAGACGATGAGCAAATTAAAAGTTTTGCTAATGTGTATCGTGTACGCAGAAAAGATCCACAAACGTTTTTGTTATTGGCTTTAGCCGGATTTGTTTGTTTTTCAGGCATTCATCGTTTTTATGCAAATCAAATTGGAATGGGATTATTGTATTTCTTTACAGGAGGTTTGTGTTTTATAGGAACAATTGTAGATTTAGTAAATCATAAAACATTGGCATTGGAGGTTAACCAAAAGTCGGCCATGGAAGTAGCTGCATACCTTCAATAATAGTATCCTTATTTTTAAAAGATAATAAAAAGCTTGCTGCTAGTATTCTAGAGCAAGCTTTTTCTTTTATATAGCTTGCTGATTGTAATTGGTTCAATTATTGTATCTTTGTGCGCTAATTCTCAAACAGGTACATGTTGTATTGGTTTGTTAATGGCTTATTATCAGAATAAAGAAGTAAAGTTCATGGAAAAGAAGAAGGTAGTTATAGGTTTATCAGGTGGTGTTGATTCAAGTGTTGCAGCGTACGTGCTTAAGGAGCAGGGGTATGAAGTTATAGGCTTGTTTATGAAAAACTGGCACGATACAACTGGTTTGCTTGAGTCGGATTGCCCATGGCTTGAAGATCGTTTTGATGCCATGTCAGTAGCTAAAAAGCTCGATATTCCTTTTCACTTTGTCGATTTAAGTGAGCAGTACAGAGCGCGTGTGGTCGATTATATGTTTAGCGAGTACGAGAAAGGTAGAACGCCAAACCCCGATGTGCTTTGTAATAGAGAAATTAAGTTTGATGTTTTTTTAGATAAAGCCTTTGAATTAGGTGCTGATTATGTAGCTACGGGTCACTATTGCCGTAAGGAAACCATTATGAAAGATGGACAAGAATACCATCGTTTATTGGCAGGTAGCGATAACAATAAAGACCAGAGTTATTTCCTTTGTCAGTTATCGCAGCAGCAATTGTCTAAGGCATTGTTTCCTGTTGGAGATATTGTAAAGCCCGAAGTACGCCGAATTGCCAATGAGTTGAACTTAATTACAGCGCATAAAAAAGACTCACAAGGAATTTGTTTTGTGGGTAAGGTTGACTTGCCAGTGTTCTTACAGCAAAAGTTAACTTCTAAAAAAGGGAAGGTTTTTTTAATTGATAATGATTCTGATCTTTACAAAAGAGATTGGCAGCAAGCCATTGATAACCCTACTGATGAGGTATTAGAAGAGTTATCGAAGCCTTTTATGTTTCATCCTAAATATGGTACAAAAGTTGGTGAGCACGGAGGTGCGCATTTCTATACCATTGGTCAGCGTAAAGGTTTAAATATTGGTGGTTTTCCTGAGCCGCTTTTTATTATAGGTACAAATATCGATTACAATCAAATATACGTTGGTATGGGTAAGCAAACCCCAGGTTTATACCGACAAGTTTTAAAGGTTGATAAAGATGAATTGCATTGGATTCGCCCTGATGAAGAATTAAAGGTAGGAGAAAGTCGAAGATTACAAATACGAATTCGTTACCGTCAGCCTTTGCAGGAGGGGATCATTCATCGCCGTGAGGATGGTATGTATGTGGTATTTGATCAGCCACAGCGAGGTATTGCTCCGGGGCAGTTTGCCGCCTGGTATGTTGAGGATGAGTTGATAGGTTCAGGTGTAATCTCATAATTATCGAAGCTTCGAAACAAAATATAATAGAAACCCACATAGTTGAAATATTATCAGATAAGCAACGTTTATCTGAATATGTTTTGGGTAGGTTTAAAACTTATCCCACTAATAGTGGGATAAAAAAAGCCATCAAGAGGAATCAAGTTCTATTGAATGGTAAAATTGGAAAAACATCCGATTTTGTTAGCGGTGGCGAGCGTATTCAACTGCTCGAACCCTTATTATCAAAACCCAAACCAGTAATTGATATTCCCCTTCAGGTTCTTTTTCAAGATGAATATTTTGCTGTAATTAATAAACCTGCAGGAATTGAGGTAAGCGGCAATAAAAAGTGGACGCTCGAAAATGCTCTATCCAATCACATTTCAAAAAGTAATTTATCAGATGCTTTAAACCGAGCACAACCGGTGCACCGATTGGATTATCCCACTAGCGGAGTTCTGATGGTTGCAAAAACGGCGAGCATGGTAATTGCGCTCAGTAAGATGTTTGAACGCAAAGAAATTCAGAAATACTATTTAGCCATCACCATTGGAGCAATGCCATCAGCATGTGGCGAAATAAAAGAGCCGGTGGACGAAAAGCCCTCGCACTCCACTTACAAAGTTATTCAAAGTGTAGCATCGCCTCGTTTTGCGCAATTGAATTTGGTTCAGTTAGAACCGCATACAGGCAGAAGGCATCAGTTGCGCAAGCATATGTTACATATTGGGAATCCTATTTTGGGCGACTTACTTTATGCCAAGGAAAATTTAGCCCTTAAGGGGAAGGGTTTATACTTGCATGCGCTTAAAATTGAGTTTAAACACCCCATTAGTAATGAAGCACTCAGCATATCGGCCCCAATACACGCAAAGTTTAGTAAGATATTTACGGAAATTGAGCCATAAGGCATCAAATAAAGTCCGTAGGCAAGCTAGTTTAAGCTGTAAGGGCTCATTTACATTAAGGGCAAGTACCTTTTTTTCCTAAATATGTCCTGTTAACTCAAGGGCAGGGCTCATTTCAACTTTAGGCATGCATTTACATTAAGGGCAAGCACCTTTTTTGCTAAATATGCCCTGTTAACTCAAGGGCAAGGCTCTTTTCCACTTTAGGCATGCGTTTACATTAAGGGCAAGCACTTTTTTTGCTAAATATGCCCTGTTAACTCAAGGGCAAGGCTCATTTCAACTTTAGGCATGTGTTTACTTTAAGGGCAAGCTTCATTTGCATTTTGTGTATACATTTAACATTAAGGGCAAGCTGTATCTGCACCTTAATGATTTGATTAATGCTGTATAAACCAGACTATAGTATTAATATACAATAGGCATTTCTTTTTTAAATGGAATATTTACCACTCTTATCAATAAAAAATATCCCTCAATTATTTTTTTAAATATTTAAAGCTTTGAATCATCAGGAAGTATTATTGCGAATAAATATTCGTTAGTTCTCCATTTTTGGGAACATGAGCTTGATAAATTTAACTAGGACATAGTACGAGCTAAATAATTTAAAAATATACTTCTTGAAGAAAGAAAAAGCGAATGTTATTGTGCTTGAGATACAGAGCCATAATTAATACGAAAAAATATTTCCCATGAAAAGAACTCTAAAACTACTCTATTTATCTTTAGCAATGCTATTGCCCAACATTTTCAGTATTGTTCATGCTCAAGTTAATCTTGAGGATTTACCGCATTACAACCAAGATGTTTCAGGAGTTTGGCGACAAGTGGCTCCCGGAATGGCAGGGAGTAACCGCGCCATTTACACCGATGCAGTTGATCCTTTAAAAGTGTGGGTAGCACCCGATATGGGTAATGATTATTTATCTAACGATGGTGGAAAACATTGGGAGAGTATTATCCCATTTGATGGAGTATGGAATTGGCGCAATACCTTAAGTGATGAATGTGTGATGAGCGATTTTAAGGACAATAATATTGTTTTGAATTTGCGTCAGAAAGACATTCAATTTAGCACCAATGGTGGGAAGTCATTTAGTACCATAAACGATTACGCATCTGGTGAAGAGCCAAACTCTGTTTGGTATACTGCAGCAGCGCATCCCACAGAAGGGGGAACATGGTATGTGGCCAATGGACTTGCTAACAGATACCTTCGTACGGGGGTAAATACAAACCCACTCACTAATATTGATGTTAACCAGCCCAAGGTTTGGAAAATTACTAACATTACTACAAACTCAAGAACCATTGAAGCTGTGTCGGACAATGGAATGGATGCACAATCGGCAGTATTTGATTTATTTTGTCATCCCGATACTGAAAACTACCCTGAGATGCTATTTGCTGCTACTTCAACAGGTTTTTACCGAAAGGATAATGCATCTGCAGCTTGGTTAAAAATATCAGCGGGATGTTCAAGAGCCGATTTTCAATGGGACGGTAGTGTCTTGAGTGTTTTTGTTTTGAAGCAGACAACCTATCAGGTAGTTGATAATATACTTTTATCAGATGGAGGTGTTTTTAAAAGTACTACTCCCGAAATAGCTACCCTTAATTCTGGATGGCTTGATAAAACGGAAGGCCTACACATTGATTTATCGACCTTAGATATTAATAAAACGCATTACAGATCAATGGTAAAGGCTTGGTTTGGCTATTCAAATGGCGAAGAGGAATTGGTTGGAATACCAGAGTCATATTTGCATGATTATGCTGATATAATATGCGATCCCACAGACCCTAATAAAGTTTACATGTCTGTATGGGGAGGTACTATAGCTAAACTCATCACAGGATCTGTATGGGCTTCTAAAGATGGAGGCAATAGTTGGTATGCTGCTTTACGCCCAGGTAATGGTTTTACCAATGATGCGTATTGGAAAGATAAACAGCCTGAGCATTTAAATAAGAATGTTGAAATTGGTGTGCATGATAAAAAATTCCCCGACTTTGTTAATTACGGCAAGCGTGGAGTGCGTTCAATGGCTATTGCTGTTGACGGAACCTTGTATGCAAGTGCCATTAAGGGATATTTAACTATAAAGTATAATGCTGATGAGGATGAATGGCTTAGCCTAGATAATACACAAGATGGTGATTTGTTTTACGGACATGGTAATGCCAATACAGGTGCATTTTCGGTTGTGCCTGATATTCACCGCCCAGGAGAAATGTTTTTACTTCAATACGAAGCTTCTGCTTATAAGTCTACTACGCAAACGCATCCTGATTATCCGGGTATTGTAGGCGTAAAACGCGTACCTGAGCTAATAGATATAGGTCCCAAGTGGGCTCCTGGTCAGCCAATTTTATCGCCATCCACATTGGCTAGTCATCCTACAGATCCTAATATATTTTATTATATGTCTACCCGCACGGGAGATATTAGTAAATGTACTGTAGGTGAAACTGAACACGAAATAATGGGAGAACCAATTGAAGTGCCCAATACCACAATTGTTTCAAACATGAAGTGTGCGTATTGGTCTGATTTGCGTATTGCTTCAGACGGAAAGACCATGTATGCCATTGCTGAAATTATTGATACAGATAATCGGCCAATGGGGCAGGTGAAAATTTTTAATCCGGATTCTCAAAAAGGCATTTATAAGAGTAATGATGAAGGACGCACCTGGATGTGTATGAATAGCGGTTTGCCAAAAACAGCAGGAGGTAGAAATGCTTCGGGCTTAACGCGAGGAAATAATAGTGCCAGTGTAAAAGCATTAATTATGGACCCTTCGGATGAGGATTGTTTATATGCTGCCGTAAAAAGATATCGTGCTCCGGCAGGAGAATCAGGTTGGGTAGAAGGAGGACTTTACCGAACAGCGAATGCGAGTGCTCAATGGTCTGAAATATTAATTCCTGAAGGGATAAAATCTTTATGGGATGTTTGGATTCATACAAATGATGGAATGGGTAGTAAAATATTTATAGCTGGCGGAGGCGAAAGTGATGTTTCAAATTGGGGCGAAGGCGGTGTTTGGGTTGCCGACTATAAAGCAAACGGAAATTATACGGTTTCAGATTGGCAAAAGATATTTGAACATCCATTTGCATCAATAGTGAGAACAAGTCCGAATAATGCAGAGCATATTTTAGTAGTTACGCGTGAATCCACAGGAAATAGTAAAAAGGATGCAGGTACTTTTTATTCCTTAAGCGGAGGTTCTGAAAACAATAATAGTGCTTGGACGAAATTTAATACGGGTCGCGGAAGTATGATGATTGGGGCTATTGCTTTTGATACAGGAAATCCTAACAGAGTGTGGTGCTCGTGCGAATCATCAGGTACTTATACTGCTTTAATAAATACATCAAAAATTGGTGAAGTTGACAGTATTGCCATAAAACAAATTGACACTAATGTAGAGTTAAACAAGAAAATTAATTTAAACTGTAATGTGTATCCCTTGGGGATTACGCCAATAACACCCATGTGGAAATCATTAAATGAAGATATCGCAACAGTATCTAACACAGGCGAAGTGACTTTGCTAAAGGAAGATAAAGTGGGTATTGTGGCTTTTATCAATAAAGGGGATGAAGTAATCAGTGATACTTGTTGGATTAATCCTATGGATAACGGTATTGCTAGCCATAAATATGAAACAATTCAATTATACCCGAACCCAGTAACAGGGGATAAATTGCACTTTAGCAACAGTAGTTATAGTAACAATTATACCATCTATAACGCAAGTGGCAATCCAATTGTAAATGGATTTGTAAATTCTAATAGTATTGATGTGAGCGCATTAATAGCGGGTATGTACTATATTATTATTGATAATAAGCGCTTAGTTAAGTTTATTAAGGTATAGGTTAATATATTAGTAAGTAAGGGCGGAATGCCTATTTTTCAGTTCCTAACTTACTTATTCTATATTCCATAGGAGCTATTTTATAATGTTTCTTAAAAACTTGTGTAAAGTATTGATTCGAAGAGAAACCACAATCGAAAGCAATTTCGGTTATTGATTTATTGGTATGCTGAATAATAAGATCGCGGGCCTTTTTTATTCTTAATTGAGTAAGGTAGTTCATAGGTGTTGAGTTGGTAATTTCGTGACAATACTTTGAGAATTGCGTACTCCCAAGGCCACAATATTCAGCCATCTTTTTTAAGCTCCAAGGTTCTGTTAGCATCGAATCTAAATCCTTAAGAAATATAGCCACACTTCGTTGGCTTTTAATAAGTGAATCATTCAATAGGGGCTTTTCTTGTGTAAATAACTCTAAAAGCAGAATAAGTATCTCATTAATGAGGATTTTAATTTTAGAGTCTAAAAACGCTTTTTTGTTTTCTTTTATATGATGGCCAATTTGTACAAAGCACTTTTTTATTTCGGGCCCAACCTTCCAAACAGGCTGTTCATTTCTTCTAAGGATGTTAGTGAGCGTATTGAGGTTTTCTTTATTGAGAATAATCCAATCAGGCCAAATCCATTCTTGATGCGGTTGGCGCACTTCAACATCAATAATAAACCAATGTAATTTACTTGAGTCAATATTAGGGTTACCCAATCTGTGAGGAATCCAAGGGCGTGTTATGGTTAAGGTATTTGGACTTAGATGATGGATGTGTTGGTTAAGTTCAAATTCAAGACTTCCAGTTTCTAAAAAGCAAATTTCAATACCTTCATTTCTATGCCAATCTAAACCCCAAATTTGTTTTTTACTTGCATTCCAATAACCGATATTTTTTATGCTTGTAAGATCATTGTCATTTAATGGATATCCGGCATACGTTCCGCGCTTTAAAGCTTGCAACTCTATCTCATTATTTAGCCATGCTTGCTCTAATGGTTCACACGAATCGGGATTGTGAATTATACCATCGGTAGATGTGTAAAGTGTATTATCGTTCATGAATAGGATGATAGATGTTGTAAAATATTTCAGTGTAAGATAATGGAATATTTTGTATCACTAAACAATTATAATTGTAGACATTAAATAACAAGTGTTAGGATCTCTTATTTTTAAACAAAATTCACATAAGTATTTAGCGCGATGAGGAAGTGTTTTTTTGCATTTATATTAATTTGGTTTTTTATTGGGATACCCTTAATAAAGGTTGAAGCAAAGTCGAAAATTAAAGTTTTATTGTTGAGTGGAAATAATAACCATAACTGGAAAAAAACTACACCAGCCCTTAAAAATATACTTACAAATAGTCAGTTGTTTGAGGTGCTTGTTACCGAGAAGCCCGAACAAATAAATACTGACATGCTAAGTGATTACCAACTTATATTGAGTAATTGGAATGATTTTCCAAATCAGAATTGCAAGTGGTCTGAAACAACAAAAAGTGCGATCCTTAATTTTATAAAGCAAGGAGGTGGTATTCTTTTTATCCATTCAGCTAGCAGTGCGCATACAGATTGGAATGCCTTTCAGGAATTATCTGGAGCTAGTTGGCGAAAAGGAACCAGGCATGGTAAAATGGCCCAGTTTGAAGTGAATATTAGGGATGTAAATCATCCTATTACCAAAGGGATGAGTAACTTTTTTATTCACGATGAGCTATGGGTTAATATGTATAATACAAATACTTGTAATGTTTTGGGCGAAGCATTTGCTCCTAAAAGTAATAAGGGGATGGATAAAATGGAGTCTGTTATGTTTGAGCGTACTTATGCAAAAGGGCGTTCGTTTAATCTGATTTTGGGGCACAATGAGCAAGTGATGAAAAACATCGGGTTTAAAACCTTGCTTTTACGTGGTGCAGAATGGGCCGCCACCGGAAAGGTAAAACAAGCTATCCCAGATGAACTTAAAGCTCCAAGCGCTTATACCAAATTATCTTGGAAGAAAGAGAAAAGTAGTTTATCATTAATGAATAACGAGAGGGTAGTTTGGCAATACAATTTTGATGTGGATGAGGGGAAGCCTTATTTTCATCCGCTTTCAACTTCTGATGGAACATTGTTAACAGCGCTTAGGCCATTAGATCACCCTTGGCATAGAGGAATATGGCACTCTTGGAAATATATTAATGGAATAAACTACTGGGAAGAAGACCGCAAAACAGGTATATCAGAAGGTACTACCGAGATAAAAACAGTATCCTATACAAAAACAAAGCAGTTTGGTGCTGAATTCAAATTAAGTATTGGATTTCATTTATCAGGCGAAGCTGATATTCTGCAAGAAGATCGTATCATAAAAGTATCACCTCCTGATGAAACTGGAAATTATTATATCGATTGGCAAAGTACAAGCATCGCTATGGCGGATGAGGTAGTTTTGGATAGAACACCAATTTTGGGTGAAGATAAGGGCAAAGCCTTTGGTGGATATGCGGGTTTTTCAGCGCGTTTAAATACCCAACTGAGCAATGTGATAGCTATTAACGATAAATCAGAACAGAATGATTTACATGGTAGCACTTCAAAATGGATTAATTTTCAGATGAAGAGTGTATTAGGAAAGCCAGCATCTTTGGTGATTCTCGACCATCCTGAGAATATGAATCATCCCAATAAATGGTATACCACAATCAATCCAGAAGTGCCTTTTTATTATTTCAGTCCGGCAGTGCTGTTTAGCAACAAACTTGTACTTAAAAAAGGAGAAAAATTCACACTAAAATATCGATTATTAGTGAATAATAATGACTTAAGCCAACATCATATTCAGCAGATGTATGATGAATACGTGTTACAATAAAAAATCTACATCAGTAAACCATTAGTAATTATTAAGTTTTACTGCTCTATTATTAAAACTCAAATCAATTTAAATTTATTTCTATGGCAATTAAAGTAGGATGTTTTGCGTTAATTAACCCTTTTAGCACACTCGATGCGCAGCTCGATCAGATAAAGGAATGGGGCTTTTCAAGTGCCGATTTAACCGATAATTCGGACGGTGCTTGTTTAGGTGCCGAGTATGGATTTACCGCTTTGGCTAGCCTTGATGCCAATCCATTTGATGTAAAACGCATGTTTCATGAGCGAGACCTGGCCCTATCTAGTATTTGTGCGCATGCCAATTTGTTAGATCCAACAGCTCCATCGCGCTATGGTACTGCACAATTAATTAAGGCGGTAAAAATGGCGGGTGCCATTGGAGTTAAGCATGTAATAACAGCAGAAGGAGATGCTAAAACACCATTTGGTAAGAACCTTACGGTATCAGAATCGATCTTTTCAATAACAGAAAAATTATACGAACCCTTAAAGTTTGCCGAAGATTATGGCGTTAAAATTCTTTTAGAACCCCATGGTCATATTACTGATTCCGTTGATTTGATGGGTGATGTACTAGACCGTTGTAACTCCGATGCTTTAGGTATTAACCTAGATACAGGTAACCTATGGTTAGGAGGAGGGGAATCCTTAGAAATGATTGAGAAACTAGGTTCTAAAATTGAACATGTACATTGGAAAGATCTGCCAGAGGAGATGATAGAGCAGAGAGGCAAAGTTTATGGTTGCGGCATGTCAGCTACCGCCTTGGGTGATGGGGTCATCGATATAACATCCATTTATCAGGCACTTGTAAAATCGGGCTTTGATGGTTATACAACCCTTGAAATTGCGGGTGAAGAAGCTGTTTTAAAAAGCTTTCAGTTTTTGAAAAATCTAGGTGCTATTTAATTATAAAGAACAATTAATATGACTATTAACGGAAAGAATATTTCAAGAAGAAATTTTATTAGAAATACCGGAATTATTGCAGCAAGTACTGCGATAATTCCTTCAATTTTTAGTTCGTGTAATACAAAAAAGAAATCGATTAACGGAAAAGTTAACGTGGCTTCAATCGGTGTTGGTGGCCGGGGGAGTAACCATGTTGTGGGAGTTCTAAAGTTGGCAGCTATTGCTCAATTGGTTGCTGTTTGCGATCCGTATGAAGATAGAAGAACAGTTAAAGCTCAAAAGGTAAATGAGTTTTATGCAAAGCAAAAAGGTTTAACATCTTATAACGGATGTAAGGCATATAATCATTTTCAAGATGTTTTAGATAGAGAGGATGTGGATGCTGTTGTTATTTCAACACCCGACCATTGGCATGTGCCAATCGCTATTGCTGCTGCTAAAGCGGGAAAGCATGTGTATCTTGAAAAACCAGTTGGACTGAGTATTCCGCAAGGTCAGAAACTACGAGAGGCAATTAATGATAGTGGTGTAGTGTTTCAATATGGCACGCAACAGCGTTCGGGCAAGAATTTTAGGCACGCCTGTGAACTTACCCGAAATGAAGTGATAGGTAAACTTGAGCGTATTGAAGCGTGGTGCGATAGTGGTAAAAATAATTTTGCACCTATACCAACTGAAGCGGAAGCTATTCCTACAGGATTTGATTACGATTTATGGCAAGGGCCAGCATTAAAACGCCCGTATTCAAAAGTCAGGGCCTCAAATAAAGGCGCATGGTTTATTGATGATTATGCTATTGGTTTTGTTGCAGGATGGGGCGCACATCCTTTAGATATTGCTCAGTGGGGAAATAACACTGATGAAACGAGTCCAATAGAATACTCCGGTACAGGAAGTTTCTTTGCCGAGGATAACATTTTTAATACCATGAATTCTTGGGATATTCATGCAAAGTATGCCAATGGGGTTGATATGCACTTTTGTAGTTACGATGTTGCCAAGCCTATTGTGAGCAAGTATAGACCTTTTATGGGACATGGAACCACATTTTTTGGAAATAAAGGCTGGGTGAGTGTTGATAGAAAAGGAGTTCATGTTAGTAATCCCGAGTGGCTAAATCACCAATTTACGGAAGGTGATATTAGATTAGTTAAAAGTTCTGATCATATGCGAAATTTTATTGAGGCCATTAAAAATGGGACGCCAACAGTTAGTCCAATTGAATCGGCTATTCGATCGGATACCATTAGCCATTTATGTGATATTTTAGTACGTTCAGGGGAGGGTTCGTTAAAATGGAATCCTGAAGCAGAGAGAATTGTAAATCCAACATCCAAAATTACTTCATTATTTACCAAAGAAAGCAGAAGTCCTTATGGGGATATTTTGAACGGATAATTGATAGACATCAATGGTACAACAGTTTTCAAAAAACTATTGTTGTGCTTTTTCAAGCTAGTGCCATTTTTATCAAGCATAGTAAGGAAGGCAAAAAAAGAGGATGAATCATTCTATATTGAGACAGCCTCTTTTTTCAATTTGTATTGTAATTACCCCTTTTTAGCTGGTACAACTTTAGTTTCGTAACCTAACTTTTCAAGAGCTTTTTTAAGCTTATCGCTATCGGTTTTATCGTCGCGGTATTTAATTTTAACCAATTTGGTAGGAATATCTACTTGAATAGACTTAACGCCTTTCTCGTACGAAATATTCTTCATTATTTTTTCTTTACAATCGTGGCAATCAATACTGCACTCGTAAGTTACTTGTTTAACAGTTCCTTTTTCTTTTGCACTAACAAGGTTAACGCTAAGTGTAAATAGTAATACTAATAGTAAATTTTTCATTGGTTTATTATTTTATTAGTTATTATTTTAATGTCTTAAAGTCTATTTTCCAATAATATACTTAACCCCTACATAGGCCATTGCACCATATAAAGGAGCATAAATTCTGCTGGCATCAAAATCAGATCCAAATGGACTATCCGCAGCAATAATAGCATTTTTTTGAGTGTAACTACCTAAATTCTCGCCTCCAACATAGAAACTCCAATTTTTATAATTCTTGGTAATTTGAGCTAATAAAACCACATAGCTTTCTGATCTATCTTCGCGTTGATTTTCAATGGCATTATCTTGGGTTGACGGCAAACGCTGATCGCCATTAAATTGCGCGGTAAAATCAAATTGCCATTTATCCATATTAGTTCGGTACGATGCCGAAATCAAGCCTTTGTATTTATTGGTAAACGGGGTTTCTTGCAATTCGCCATTATAAGTACTTTGTACATCGTTATATCGGTAAGCAGCACTCAAGTCAAAGCGATTAAAAAGTTCGTAACTAGCTTCAATCTGGTAAATATTTGAAAACGATTCTCCATTTAAGTTATAAAAATGTATCTCGTGTGTGTTCTGATCCATATCTACAATCAACTGATTCTGAAAATCGGTTCTATAATACTCAACACTTACATTAATATGCTTTTCACCCACAGGTATCTCGCTTACCATGCTTAGTCCATAATTCCAAGCCTCCTCTTGTTTTAAATTTTCATCAAAATAAAAAGATTTTGAACTGGCCATGTATTTCGAATTTTCACCAATAGCATCAGGTGTTCTGTAGCCCTTTCCGGCACTAGCTCTAAAAGTTATATGCTCCGAGGCATTGTATTTAGCATGAACACGAGGCGTTATAAAGCTGGCGTGTAAAGTACTATAATCGTAACGCAAACCAGCTAAAAAAGAAAAGTTCTCACTCGGAATGTAGTTGTACTCTGCAAATACACCTGTGGTAGTTTCTTCATAACCCACATTATCTCTCGAACCATTGTAAATAGCATCATTATTATCGTACACCACACTTAAACCCGTGTTGTAGGTATGTCGTGTGTCGCCAATATACGATTGAAAAATAATGTTGGCATAAGCATTCTGTTGCAGCACATCATAAGTATCGTTACCATAATACGAATTTCTATCAAAGTAATTGTACGAAAATATTGTACCCAAGCTGGTAGCCTCTCTATCGAATATATAACCATTTTTGGCATAAGCCGAAAAACGTTCCACATCAACATAAATACCGTATAAATCGCTGTCGTTAAACGCGTAATTGTTATGATTGTATCCAACCTGTCCACCTTCTCTTTTTTCGTTGAGGTATGAAAAACCAAACTTAGAACTGAAGTGATCGCTATCGTAATTCCACTGATTCATAAAAGTGGTCATCTGCGACATCGGCTTATCCAAAAAACCATCGTTATTCAAATCCATTTCGCGGAAATTGCCATTGGTATGTGCCATTATCGAGGTACTCCATTTCTCATTTAAATCAAAAGAATATCCAAAGTTTAGCTCCGCTTTGCCATCCAAATTCCCATAAGTGTAAACATGTAAACGCTCCTTACCATCAGGTTCTTTTAACTGAATATTAATTTGCCCAGTAATTGATTCGTAGCCATTTTTAACGGCTGCCGTTCCCTTCGAAACCTGCAAACCTTCCATCCATGTACCCGGAAAATACTCTAAACCAAATGCCGATTCGGCCCCCCTAAGTGTGGGTATATTACCCATAGCTATTTGCGAATATCGACCCGATAATCCCAAAAGCTGAATTTGCTTCACGCCAGTAACGGCATCGGCAAAAGCCACATCAACCGAAGCATTTGTTTCAAAGCTTTCCGATAAATTACAGCAAGCACAGCGTTCCAGCTCCTTACCCGATATATTCTGCACCATACGCGGACTAAGCTTTGAAATACTCTGTGCAGCCGTTCTGTGTGTAACCGTTACCTCTTCAATATCGGCACCCTGATTTAAATAAACCGTAATGGGTTTATGGCTATTAATTTCTAGCGTATCGTTTTG
Organism: Saccharicrinis aurantiacus; assembly: GCF_947489045.1. Taxonomy (NCBI): domain Bacteria; kingdom Pseudomonadati; phylum Bacteroidota; class Bacteroidia; order Marinilabiliales; family Marinilabiliaceae; genus Saccharicrinis; species Saccharicrinis aurantiacus. The sequence goes on along the minus strand of NZ_CANLCN010000013.1, from coordinate 104,096 downwards.
GTAACCTACAAAACTAAAAACCAAAAGGTTTGTATTTTCAGGTGCATGTGGTACCTCAAATTTGCCATCAGCATTTGTAATTGAGCCCGTTGTACTACCCGCCCAATAAACGTTAACACCTATAAGTGGCAATTCTTTATTGTCTTTTTTCTCAAGTACCTTGCCTTTATAGTCTTCGGCATATATCGAAAACGAAAAAAGTACAATACTCAATGTTATAATAGATTTAAGCATCTCGCTAATAAATTTTATGTGGTTAAAATCTCCTCTGTTTTTCGAAACCTGTTAGGGGCTTCCCCTGTGGGGCGGGCTATTCGCTATATCTTTGTTTCGCCAAAAGGGCTCACAAAGGATGCCGCTTCTATCCCTAAGCCAAATCCCACTCTAATACCAACTATTACCATTAATAATTTTAAAATTACTTTACGTTAAAATCAGTGTAATACAGAAAAAAATAAATAGAATATCCCCTTCGCATAATTATATGCATAGGTTGTTATACCAACCATAGAAGTATGTTGGTATTTCTGTAACACAGCATGTGTTACCTCATAAAGTAATTAGCAGTAAACTTTAAATGTATTCAGGTAGGTTACCAAATCACGACCGTAAATCGGAATAGGTTTATGCTCCTTAAAATTGTAATACTGAGAATTGTTTTGAGTAACAATCTCGCTTCTTAATTCTAATTTAATATTCTCAAATGGCAATTCGAGAGTTGAAGGCTCAATAGCTATTTCCTCATTAGAAAAAGAAAGAGGAATATCCAACTTAGCCGTTTTGCTGTTAGTTTGGTGATCATCACAACACTTATCTTCTTCATGAACAGTGCAACAGTCAGCACACGTGTGTAACTCTTCGTGTATTTTATGATGTGCTGATTCAGAACAACTCTCAGCAGTAGAATCTACATAAACGCTTACCACAACCTCGTTAGAGTATTGGCAGAAATGGTAATACATTACCATACCACTAGTACTTACTAAAAATAAGCCCAGCAATAAAAATGCAATACCTCGTTTTATTAAATTCTTAAAAGCCATATACAAATATCCTAATTTTCAGTTTTGATTTGTGTTATCAACTTGTTAATGTGATTTTGTTTTAGCGATTTCCCACTTTCGCGATTCGTATTTATGCGATTTTTTCACCTCCTGAAGTAATTCTGTTTTAGCTGAGCATCCTGAACATCCACCGCCACAGCTCAAACTAGTTTTGCTTATAAAGCTGTTATAAATAACTTTTCCAAACGAAATAGCTACGTAAATAAAGGCTCCTAAAACACTAATTCCGGTTAATATATTTTGTATCATAACTATAGTATTAAACTTCCTATTTGATAAACGGCAAACGACATTAACCATGCCAAGCCTGTGGTGTATACTACTGTAAATATGGCCCATTTCCACGAGCCTGATTCTCGTTTAATTGTAGCAATAACACCAATACAAGGGAAGTAGATTAAGATAAAAACTAAGAAACTAAAAATAACGATAGGAGTAAATGTTTTACTGCCATCTGCATTTTCGGCATTCTTAATATTAGTGGTTAGTGAGTTGGTTTCATCATCTGCATCAGCTTGGTAAATTACAGCCATGGTACTTATTACCACTTCTTTTGCTGCCACACCGCTGAGTATGCTAACCCCAATTTTCCAGTCAAACCCTAACGGACGAATGGTTGGTTCAATAAACTTTCCAATTCTACCAATATACGAATGCGCTTGTCTCTCAAGCGTAATGCGTTTGTTTATTTCGTTAACTTGCTTGCTGTGTTCTAAAGTAAAACTGTTAATATCACTTTCTTGTTCATTATAGTTTACCTCTTTCTCAAACTGATTATTCAATTCTGTTTTTTGAGCCTCAAAATCCTCAGAGAAAACTACATCTTTAGGATAATTGTGCAAAAACCAAATAATAATTGAGGCAACCATAATTATGCTACCTACTTTTTTGAGGTATTGGCCACCTTTATTCCACATGTGCTTAATGGTACTTTTTAAAGTAGGCATTCTGTAAGGAGGTAATTCCATTACAAACGGAACGTCCTTCTCGCGAAATAAAAATCGTCTGAAAATATTTGCCATTATAATGGCTAGTAAAATGCCAAGTCCGTATATGGCAAATAACAAAGTACCAGAATGTTCTGGGAAGAACGCTGCTAAAAACAATATGTAAACCGGTAGTCTTGCACTACAACTCATAAATGGGTTTATCAAAATTGTAATCAATCTGTTGCTTTTATCTTCAATGGTTCGGGTTGCCATAATCGCTGGCACATTACAACCAAATCCCATTATTAATGGGATGAAAGATTTGCCATGCAAGCCCATTTTATGCATGAGTTTATCCATAATAAAGGCGGCTCGCGACATATAACCAGAATCCTCCATAAAGGATATGAAGAAAAACAGAATGAGTATGTTGGGAAGGAAAACAACTACACCTCCCATACCACTTATTACGCCATCAACCAGTAAGCTTTTAAACGAACCATCGGGCATAATGCCGTTTAGAAAGTTCATTAAGGATTCAACACCTAACTCAATCCAATTCATTGGATATTGTCCCAAAGTAAAGGTACTCTGAAACATAAGCCACATAAAGAATAAAAATATAGGAAAACCCCATAATTTATGAGTTAAGAAAGCATCAATTAGTTCAGATCTGCGAACCCTTGTTTTAGAGCTTTCTTGATAAGTTTCTTTTAAAGCACCTGCAATAAAACCATATTTGGCATCTGTAATAATAGTTTCCGAAGTGTCGTTATATTCCTCTTCAATATCTTTAATAACCTTTTCTGTAATCTCCTTAAGGTGACTATTTATAGGTTGATTTAGATACTTCCCATATAGTTCTTTGTCGCGTTCGAGCAATTTAATGGCTAAAAATCGATGCGATATGTTGTTTGGTATATTTCCACTAAGCTGAAATTCTTGGCTTAGTTTTTCAATGGCACCTTCAATTGTTCTACCATAGTTAATTCTAACATGTCGTTTGTTATGGTTTGTATCTTCATAAACATCAATAATTTTATCAAATAATTTATCAAGACCTTTATTTTTAGAACTAATGGTTGGCACAAAATTAAAACCAAGCATTTCGCCTAGTTTTTCATATTCAAATTTGTCGCCTTTTTTCTCAAACTCATCAAACATGTTTAAAGCACCTACAATTCTAACATCCATGTCAATAAGCTGGGTAGTTAAAAATAGGTTACGCTCAATGTTTGAAGTATCTAATACGTTTACTACAATATCAGGTAACTCTTCAATAATGTGTTTTCTAACGTATAATTCTTCAGGAGAGTATGCTGATGCCGAGTAGGTTCCCGGTAAATCAACAATGTTAAATTTGTATCCTTTGTGTGTAAAGTTTGCTTTTTTTGATTCAACAGTAACACCACTGTAGTTTCCTACGTGCTCTTTTGAACCACTTACATAATTAAAGAGTGTTGTTTTACCACAGTTTGGGTTTCCAACTAAAGCTATGTTTATTGATTTTCTTTTTTCTAAAGCGGTTTCTTGGAGAATCTTATCGCTTATGGTACCGAAAAATGGTGTCTCTTGTATTTGTTGCGCATCTTCTTTAGTAACAATTTCTACTAAATTGGCCTCGCTTCTTCGTAAAGAGATTTTATAATCCATTATCTCATACTCAATGGGATCTTTAAAGGGCGCGTTTTTTATTACGGTAACCTTTTTTCCTTTGACAAAGCCCATCTCCAGGATTCTTTTTCTAAAGGCACCATGGCCTTTAACCTTTACAATGACTGCACTCTCTCCTGTTTGTAAATCTGATAACTTCATTAAGAATTCAAAAATATGTTTTTTGATGGTTTAGTGAGAACCACAAAAATACACATCTACTATTAGTATGGCAATACCTATATGTAGTGATTTTGCGTTTTTGTTAAAGAAGATGTGGATTATTAATATGTTTGTGAACAGAAATTAATAAAAGATATACTTTATGAAAGATTATATAAATGAGAATACTGTAAATATTGCGGTACAAGTGTTACCGGTTTCAAAAACTAAAGACTCTTATGATTTGGTTGATAAAGCCATTGAGATTATTCAAAACTCAGGAGTAAAATATATTGTAACTCCTTTTGAAACAGTGATGGAGGGAAAATATTCAGAGTTGATGAATATCGTGAAGGATGTTCAGAATGCTTGTTATTTAGCAGGTTCAGAAAAAGTGATGTGCTATGTTAAAATTCAATCGGTATTGAATAATGATGTAACTATAGATGATAAAGTAGGGAAGTATCAGTAATTAGATAAACTGGTAAATAAAAAAAGCTGCATATAGCAGCTTTTTTTATTTAATTTAAATCTGAATTTTATTTCAAATCTAAAGTGATGGTTTGTGTCTCAAAACCTTCAGCTTTAACGTTTACTTTTAGAGCTCCTTTAGTTTTATTAGCTTGAATAATTGCTAAACAACGTCCTTTATCAGTTACAATAGTGTTCGATTGGAAATCTTGGTTGTTATGGTCAGCACCGGTATCTACTCCTAATAAACGAGCGTCGCCCACAATCTCAAACTCAACTTTTGTATTCTCGGTTTTTACTTCTCTTCCTTTTTCATCAACTAGTTGAATAACTAGGTGCGATACATCATATGCGTCAGCTTTTAATGTTGATTTATCTGGAGTAACCGTTATACCAACTGGTTTTGTTGTTGTGTGTAATTCGGCAATGACTTCTTGTCCTTCAAATCCTGCTTTAGCAGTAATAGTACCTGCTTCGAATGGGATGGTCCAACGGAAAATACGGTCGGGACATTCTGACATACTTTTACGACCCATTGAGCGACCATTTACCAATAGTTCTGCAATAGTGTGGTTTGAGCAAATTTCAACAGTCACCATTTCGCCTTCTTCGTAATTCCAGTGCATATTTGAATCTCTCCAACGGTATGCACCACTGTTTTCTGGTAACTGCTGTCCTGAAATACTAGTTCTCTTAAAACCTGATTCACTCAAAGGTAATGTACCAAGTGAAATATGTGGTTTGTTAACCCAAATGCTTTTAAAGTAATTCCATCCTTGAACTTTAAATCCTGCGATGTCTAATAAATCAGACCATCCACTTTTTGATGGCCAATCACCATGGCGCTCTCCAATGTAGCCAATACCGGTCCACATATAAATACTAAATACCCCTGGATTCTCAAGTACCATTCTCCAATCGTCCCATGTTCCTGGGCACTCATTAATGGTTACTTGTTTGTTAGGGAAGTGCTTCTGCGACCATGGAATATCAAGGTTTCTGTAACTAAAACCAGGAACGTCAACGGCATGTCCATAACCAGTTACCATACTTACGTGAGGAATAACAAGGTTGGTAGTTGTGGTTCTACTAGGATCAAGTTCTTTTACCCAACCATTTAGTTTCTGTGCAGTTTCGTGTAGTTTGTATTCTGTTTTTTCAATTTTATCGTAACGTTTTTTCAATTCCTCAGGACCATACATTGGAGCACTTCCCCAATATTTACCTGAGTTTTGTGGTTGCTTAGGATCTTTCCAGAAACCGGTTACATAACGATAATGTAAATAGGTCCACTCAATTTCGTTACCAATGCTCCATTGGAAAACCGAAGGGTGGTTACGATCACGAAGAATAGTGCGCGTTAAATCGCTTTTTGCCCATTTTTGAAAATGTCTGTCATGACCTCTGGTAATATAATCATCGTGTCTATCGTGATAGTTCTGACGCTTATCTTTAGCATAATCAAACTCATCGAAAATCTCATCTTGAACCAAGAAGCCCATTTCATCACATAAGTCTAAAAACTCTTCTGAGAAAGGATTGTGCGAAGTTCTGATGGCATTAACACCACAAGCTTTCAACTCCTTAAAACGACGTTCCCAAACGCCTCTTGGAACTGCGGCTCCTACTAATCCACCATCGTGGTGAATACAAATACCTTTAACATCCGTTTCAACACCATTTAAGAAGAAGCCTTTTTGTGCCTCAAAACGAAGACTACGAATACCGAAAGGCGTTGTGTACTCATCAACTACTTTGCCGCCTTTTGAAATTTGTGTTACGGCCTTATACATATTAGGTGTATCAGGAGTCCATAGCGCAGGATTACTTACTTTAAAGTTTTGAGTAAAGGCCTTTTTATTCTTTTTCCCCAGTTGAGCATCTTGACTAGCGCTTGCCACAACTGTACCCGCTTTGTTAATAAGTTGGGTAGTTATAGTAAATTCACTTTTGTTGTTCAAGTCGTTTTCTACACTTACTTCTAATTTAACGGTAGCTTCTTCTTTGCTTACCTCAGGAGTTGTTAAGTAAGTACCCCAAATTGGAATGCGTGTTTTATCAACGGTAATTAACTTTACGTTACGGTAAATTCCACTACCTGTATACCAGCGGCTATCTGCATATCTTGAGTGATCAACATGAACGGTTATAATATTATCGCTTCCGTCAGAGCTTAACAAATCCGTTAAGTCGAAATAAACAGGAGAGTATCCATAAGGGTTTTCACCTAGTTTGGTTCCGTTTAACCAAAATGTAGCGTTATTATAAACACCATCGAATAACACAAAAGTGCTTTTTTCGTTTTTATCAACAGGTGTAGTAAAATGTTTTTGGTATACACCAACGCCTCCTGGTAGGTAACCAGTACATCCTTCTAAAGTAGAATCGAAAGATGCTTCAACACTCCAATCGTGTGGTAAACGAATATCTCTCCAATTGGCATCAGCCATCGGAATTTTTGTTGGAATGGTAGTGTCTTTTTGAAGACTAAATTTCCAATCGAAATTGAAATCTGTTTCGCGCTCTACTTTTTCTTGCTGTTGGCAGGATGCAAAAGCAATCGCTAAGATTAGTACTAATAAATTTGAAAGCTTCATGTATTATTTCTTTTAAGTTTTGTCTTGTGCAATACTACCACATAAAGCTGAGTATGGTTTTCTTGTGTGAATAGATAAAAACTAGACATGCTTTGAATTGTTTTATACTTAGGGGGGCAAATGAATATTGAAGTAGGGGGAATGATATCTCTAGCTTTGAAAGATGTGTTATAAATGAATTACTTATGGAGTAGCGATCATTTGTATGTTGCTTTTTAACAAGTTTTCTGCAACAAAAAAAACTTTTTTAGGTAGACTTGTGCACACATGTTCATTAATATTCTATGTTTCTACGGGAAAAGATAAAAATTTGGAGAAGGCAAGTATGGCGTTTGTTTTGGTATCATTTGGCTTTTTGGAATTTGGCTTTATTCCTTTTCGTATTCCTTACAGGAGATGCTTCATTATTCTCTAACTTTTTTAGCGGTGTTGTTGAAGAATCAGAGTTGCCTGTATACTTGCAAATATCTAGTGTAGCTTATATTATTGCAACTCTAATTGCCATTTCTGAATCTCTATTTTCAGATAGGGTAATGCGAAAACTCCCAAATTTTATGATTGTATTACCGAGGGGAGTTTTTTATGTTTTTATAGCTTATGCAGTAATCTTTTTTTCCACCACAAATTATAAACTGGTTGCCGAAATCAGATCACTTGAAGACTTTGCAGCTTTAACACCTGAACTTACCCTGTACCATATCAAACTTCTGGTATTTTTTGCCATTGCCTTTATTATCAATTATCTCTTTAAAGAGATGTATAAAAAAATAGGAGTTGCCAACTTTCGGTATTGGGTTACAGGGCAATTAAATAAACCGCGCGAAGAAAAGAGAATATTTATGTTTGTTGATATGAAATCGTCAACTACACTGGCGGAGAAACTCGGGCATAAGCGTTTTAGTCATTTGGTGCAAGATGTTTTTAACGACCTCGCAATTGTTGATAATTATGAGGGCGAAATATATCAGTACTTGGGTGATGGAGCCATTATAACTTGGAGCAAAAAGAGTGGAACAAGAAACAATAATTGTATAAGAGCCTATTTTGCTTTTTTAAGAGTTATTGAAAGGCGTAAAAGATATTATAGTAAAAGATACGATGTTGAACCTAAGTTTAAAGCCGGCTTACATTATGGTGATACTATGGTGCTTCAGGTGGGTAATGTAAAAAGAGACATTTCGTATAATGGAGATGCTATAAATACTGCGGCTCGTATTGAATCTATGTGCAATGAATATAAGCAGAGTATATTATTATCAGGACTATTATACGAAGGCTTAGATCCGAAAGATGGTTTTGATTTTAAGGAAGTAGGAAATATTAAGCTCAAGGGTAAAACTAAAGGGACGCAGATATATTCGGTTAAGCAAAATAAAAAGAAGAAAAAGAAATTCTTGTACTAAAGGACAAGTATTGCAGGAAGAAGGATCGTACACATCGAACTATGTTTTAATCTTTGATTTGAGATGGCCCAAATTTCTTGATGTTAGATGCTGAATGAGTAAATATTTAGATAATTTCAATATTTTTACTGATCAATACCATTCGCGATTATATGTTCAAAAAATCTCATCTTTTCATTAAGTGTATACTTATATTTCTTTGTGTAGCAATAGAATCTATCAGTGCATCTAGTACACTTAATTTTAATAAACAATATAGCATAGCAGATGGCCTATCGGATAATGGAGTAACCCTTGTTTTTCAGGATAGTAGATCATACGTTTGGGTTGGTACCTATAACGGACTGAATAGATATAACGGTTACGAATTTGAAGTTTATAAAAATACACCTCACAAGAAAATTTTAGCGGGCAGGCGCATTCGATCTTTTTGCGAGGATGCAAAAGGAAATATTTGGATTGGTACCGAGTATGGTGTTTCTGTATACAATTACGAAAAAGACTTCTTCTTTACCCTAAAAATGCCTGAGGCTTATGCATCAAAAAGTCTTATAGTTAGAAGCATTGTGTTCGATAAATTAACCGACAAGATATTTTGTGCTACAGAAAAGAGTGGGATTTTAGTATACGAATCTGATTATAGTTTTTCTCACAGAATATCCTTTTCAGATGATTTGGGTTACATTATTTGCGGAAAGAATAGTCTGTCCAATATTTACTACGGAGGATCAAAGGGCTTAATAGAATTTGATAAGGCTTCAGAAACATGCAGACTTATTGAAACATTACCAGTCGGAAAAATTCAAGATTTAGTATTTCTTAATGATAGCAACTTATTGTTAGCATCTTCTAACGGAATTATACATCTCCAAAATGAAACTAAGTCGGGTGAATGGCTGGTTCATAATCAATTTGAGAAAGACTATTGTTTTACTTCAATCCTGAAAGGTGCAAATAATAGTTTTTGGCTAGGTACTTTGCGCTCGGGTTTATTATTTGTTGATGATGTATCTTCAATATTGAATGATCAAACCTTATTAAAGAAACAACTTTCAAAAGGAATTAGCAGGGTAAGCAGTATTATAAAACTTAGTAATAATAGTATATGGGTAGGTAGTTTTGATATGGGAGTGTTTCAATATTCGTATCAGCCCAATATCTATAAATATATCAATACGTCAAATGAAAATTTTAGAGTTGATAGAATTCAGCACATTACTCAATCAGACTCTAGTTCAGTTTATCTGGCAAGCAATAGTAAACTCATAAAATACAATAAGCAAAATAACGAATTTGAGTCATCAGATATTAACTTATACAAATGGTTGAAGAAACAAATTAGTAAAGTTTTTATCGATTCGAATAAAAGAAAATGGGTTTGTGTAGGTACGCAATATTTATATTTAGTTGATGCAACGGGAGAGGTTTTGTTTAATTTAACCACTCAATTTCCATCTTTAAATAATATTAAAGCCATTTGCGAAGATAATAAAGGTCAAATTTGGTTAGCTACGGAGAGCGATGTTTTTAGAATTGTGGTTGGCGAAAGTGTTGATGTGTTATCATTAAAAGAGGCAGGAGTTTTCAAGGGGAAGTCATTTAATCATATCAACAACATATATGTAGATCCACTATATCCTGATTTATGGCTAACTACATATTATGAAGGTTTGGTTCGAATTACGAATATTGATAAGGACGATTTTGAATTTGAGCAGTTCGTAAATATTCCAAACGATAGCTTAAGCATACCTAGTAATTTTGTTACATCCATAGTACGATTACCTAATAAGCAGCTGTGGATTGGCACTGAGGGTGGTGGTTTGTGCGAACTTAAAACAAACAATAATGAAACTAGTTTTAAGGCCTTTACTGAGCGCGATGGTTTGAGCAATAATATTGTAAGAAGTATTCTTACGAAACACAATACACTTTGGGTTGCCACAAATAATGGTTTAAACATATTAAATACCGATAATGCGGCTATTACCAAATTAAATACCGATGATGGCTTACCCTTTAATTCATTTCGATTGGGTGCTGCTAAACTTCAGGATGGTACAATGTTCTTCTCGGGTTATAAGGGCTTTTTCTATTTTAATTCCGATGATATTAACGCTAAAAAAGATATTCCAAACCTCGAATTCGGTGCTTTAAAACTCAATAATAGAATTATTCATCCTGGAGATACTGTCGCAAATAGAGTTCTATTGGATAAAAGGTTGAATGAGCTTGATAAAATTGAATTGAATTATAACGAAAATGTATTCTCGATAGAGGCAATTCCTTTACATCTATCAGCTCCTAATTCACATTATTTACAATATAGGCTCTTACCACTGAATAAAAAATGGATTGAAGAACGAACCAGTCAGAGATATATTAATTTCAACGGTTTACCTCATGGCGATTATACTTTAGAGGTGAGAGTTTCAAACATTAACAAAGAATGGTCAGTGGCAAAAACTTTGCATATAAGTATTAAGGCTCCATGGTGGGAGTTAATGTGGGTAAGGTTATTAGTGGTGTTCATAATAGTTCTAGGAATTTATATTGCGGTTAAAACCCGATTTAGGTTAATTCAGTTAAACCACAAGGTTGAATTAGAGCAACTAGAGAAGAAAAATGTAGAAGATTTAAACAATGCCAAACTACGATTTTTCTCTAATATTTCGCACGAGATTAAAACGCCTCTTACTTTAATATCTGGCCCAGTAGGTGTTTTGCTCGATCGGTTTAAGGCACAACCAAATATAAAGGATAAGCTTGATATGATTCAGCGTCAATCCATAAAAATTGCACAGTTGGTTGATCAGGTTCACGATTTTCAACGTTCAAATGCCAATCAGTTAGAGTTACAAAAGTCGCATTTCAAATTCGATGAATTTATAAAACAGTTAGTCAGTCAATTTGAGTTTGTTGCTACCACCGATAATAAAAAGCTTGTTTTAAAGGGGCCAAGTAATGTATATGTATGGGCCGATGAAAATAAGTTAGAGAAAGTAATTAATAATTTATTAAACAATGCGCTTAAATTCACCGATTCTGGCGATACTATTGTATTTGAGTATGAGTTGAGTAATTCCGATTTGTTATTTAAAGTTACGGATACTGGTTGTGGGATAGCTCCCGATGCATTGCCTTTTATTTTCGAGCGTTTTTACCAGGCGGGTAAAGCAGGTAAGTCTTATGCAGGTGGTTCTGGCATTGGTTTGGCATTCGCAAAAATGTTGGTTGAGATGCATTATGGAAGCATTAGTGCTTCAAGTGTTTTGTCGGAAGGAACATGTATTACAGTGCGATTACCAATTGTTGAAAATGAGGATATTGACCTTATTAAGAAGATGGAAAATGAGGTGTTATCCACTGAAAAAAGTTCTGTTACCTATAGTTTCCTTTCTGGGGATACTGAGGATGAAAATATACAGGTGAATTCTGATTTCGCAGACGCGCTCATTTTTTTCGCGGAAGATAATACTGAGTTACGTCGTTTTGTGGTAGATACTTTAGGTCAGTTTTATAATATAAAAGCCTTTGAAGATGGACAACGCTTGTTGGAGGCAATGAATCATCAATGGCCAGATATTATTATTAGTGATTTAATGATGCCAAATTTAAATGGGTTTGAGCTTTGTAAAAATGTAAAAGCAGAAATAAAAACCAATCATATCCCTTTTATTTTACTAACTGCTTCATCTTCTCTTAACGATCAAATTAAAGGATTAGAAAAAGGAGCAGATTTGTATATTAAAAAGCCATTTAATATGCAGTATTTGGTTACAAGTATCGATGCATTATTAAAGAGCAGAGTACAATTAAGGGAGCGTTTTCAAATGGAAGTTCCTTTAAAACTAGATAGAGGAGATAAACAATCAGAGAATAATTCTTTCCTCACAAAACTTTACGAATTATTAGATGAGAATTTATCTAATACAGAGCTTGAACTCGATAGCTTAGCAAGTGCATTATTTTTAAACCGAACCTTTTTCTATCAAAAAGTAAAAGCACTCACCAATCAAACACCATACGAATTATTAAAATCTTACCGAATTAAGAAAGCTGCATTTTTAATGATAAATGAGCGTTTATCTGTTCAAGAAACTTTTGAACAAACTGGTTTTAAAAGTCGCGCTCATTTTAATAAAATGTTTAAGGATACATACGGGGTTTCTCCAAGTCAGTATATGAAAAATAAGCTGTCAGAAGAATAAGTTCTTATTATTTTACAAATCGTATTTTAACAATATTTATTTTCATAGATGTATGTTTTTTAGTGATTTGTGTTCCTGTTTTACTCGGGAGTAACTAGTCTTTATGTACGAGTAAGTCTTTGTGCGCATCATTTGCCTTTTTTGTTAAACCATTTTAAGCAATAGTTTTTTGCAGGATGGTTAATGAATAAAAAAAATGTTTTTATGAAGTAAATCTTCGGTTTAAAAAGATACCACTTTAGAGTTTTAGAGGTATGCTATTGGATTTGAAGAAATGCATCAAAAGCCCACACGAAAGCAAATATTAAACACATGAAAAGAAGAGATTTTTTTAAGAAGGCAAGCGCGGGTGCTGTAGCAGCAACTATGGTTCCTGTTATTGGAAAGGCAGCCCCTGCTCCTGAGCTTTTAGGTGACCGAAAAAACGATAAATGGTACCAAGTTGCTACCGGCAAAATGGCAAAGCCTGATCGTAAGCAAACCCTTGAATACGATGTTGCTGTAATTGGTGGCGGAATGGCAGGTATTTCAGCAGCTGTTTCGGCCGCTCGTAATGGTGCTAAAACCATTTTAGTGCAAGATAGACCTGTTTTAGGAGGAAATGCATCTAGTGAAATGCGCGTTACTGTAAATCAAGGAAGCCATAAGGAACGCGAGTCGGGTATTGTTGAAGAAATATTAATTGAAAACTGGGTTTATAACCCTCAGGATTCTTATCCTATTTGGGATCATGTGCTTTACGGATTTGTAACACGTCAGCAAAATTTAACCTTAATGCTAAACACCCAAGCTGTTGACGCTATAATGGATGGGAATGTTATTAAAAGTGCCATTTGCTGGGGAAGTACTAACGAAACAGAATTTACCATAAATGCCAAGCAATTTATCGATTGTTCAGGCGATGGCTTGTTAGCTGCCATGGCAGGTGCAGAGTATAGAACTGGGCGCGAGTCAAAGTCTGAATTTGGCGAAGATCATGCACCTGAAAAAGCCGATGGTTGGACAATGGGCGATTGTATTATGATGGTTACAAAAGATATGGGAGTTCCTGTACCTTTTAAAGCCCCTGATTATGCAATTCCATTTGATTATGAAGCTGCATTTAAAGATAAACACCGCAGAATTAAGCAAGTTAAAGAAGGTTATTGGTGGGTTGAAGTAGGTAATGAGTTTGATATTATTGCCGACCGCGAAAATATCAGACATAAGTTAATGGCCTATTTTTATGGTGTTTGGGATTACATTAAAAATTCAGGAAACCACCCTGAGGCCGAAAATATAGCATTGGATTGGGTAGGTTCAATTCCTGGCCGTCGCGAATCACGTCGTTTTATAGGCGATACGCTTTTAAATCAGGTTGATTTATCATCGGGTAAAATATTTGATGATGCCGTAGCTTTTGGCGGATGGTCTTTTGATGAACACAATCCTGGCGGGATTGAAGATTTATCTCAACCGGCGAGTTATTTTCATAAAGGGATCAAAGAGTTGTACCAAATTCCATACTCAGCCTTGTATTCACGTAATATTGATAATCTTTCCCTTTCGGGAAGAAATGTTAGTGTAACTCACATGGCATTATCTTCTACGCGTATTATCGGAACCTGTTCCACAATGGGGCAGGCCACAGGAACAGCCGCTGCAATGTGTGTAGCTAAGGGTTTAAATCCTCGCGATATTCGCAATAAACATATCAACCAATTGCAAGAGCAATTATTAAGAGATGATGCATTTATTCCTAAACGACCAGCAAAGGATGTTAATGATTTGGCTCGAATAGCCGATGCAATTATTGGTTCATCAACACTTTCAGGCGATACTAAATTATTGGTTGATGGTATGTCGCGCGATAGGAAAGATGCAATACACCATTGGGAGGCTGAAGGATTAAACGCCGAATTAACTTTAGAATGGAAAAAACCTGTTAAGATATCTCAGGTTGAATTAAAAGGAGAAACTGTTGTGTCGCGTAAAATGATGATGCACAAAAATCCTGATAAGTATACAAGACAAGGACAAATAAAAGCCGTGCCACCAGAACTTATAAAGACTGCAAGTATTGAGGCTAGAGTAAAAGGGAAGTGGATTAAAGTGGCGAAAATAGAGGATAATATCACACGCTTGATGAAGACCAATTTTGATCAAGTTAAAACTACAGCTATTCGTATAAAGTTTGAAGAAACTTGGGGATACGAAAATGCAAAACTTTACGAAGTTCGTTGTTATTCTTAATTAACTGATTAAAGATTATAGGTGTGTGCAAGCACACACCTTTTTTATTAATACCAATTCTATTTTAAAGTGAGCCTTAAATTGTTTTGCGTATTTTTAGCTTGGGCAAGCCTGCCTGTCCGGTAGGCAGGGCGAAAAATTGAGGCATAGCCTTAGCTACGGCGATATTTTTTAACGATGGATAAGTTAAAAAGGACGAAAGAATAAGGCTCATTTTAATGTAGTATTGGTTATAACTGAGTATGAGAGTTTGTGTTTTTGTAAAGTGTCTAATTGTAATAATATTGTCCTCAGCATGGCAATTCTCACCTTCTCAGGATACACCCGGTTCTGATTCTTATCGAGTTACCATAAGTCACCCAGGGAGCATTGAAAAAGGCACACCAATTGATTTGAGGGTAATCAAAGACAGTAATAACATGCCCTCTGTGTATTATGCAGTGGTGAAATCAGTTTACTGTTACGATGAGGTTTGTAAAATTGATCCGGTTACAATTTACTGGAATAGTATTGGCGAATACCTTCGTTACGAATTACCGCCAGATGTATATCTTGAGAAATATGAAGGTGAGGCTTTTGTAAAAACAGATTACGAAAAATTAGATCGCATTCTTCATGATGAAAATTCGCCCTTTAAAGATTTGAAGATTGATGAAATTACGGCTTCTTACTCAAGGCACATAGAAGAAGGAATTGATGCAATTTCTGGAGCAACCATTGTTGATTTAGATGAAAGTTCAACCATTGAAGGTTCAAGTTTAACCTGTTATACCCTTTGGCATTGGGCTAATGGTAGTATAAAAGATAAAATCCAAGAAATTACAGCCAAAAATCTTAGCTCAAATCAGTTATTACATTTATTGAATAATAGTGAAGCCTATCAATCATTTGCCATAAAGCATCTCATTGTTAGAAAGGCTTATGGCGAGAAAATTATACGTCATATGATGGCTTATTCATCTCAGGCATCAAAAGTAAATTTAAATGAGTTTGTTAAATACGCAGAAGGTGCTCCTGTTGATATCTATTTTAATATGATTGATGAATTAATGCCAAAGGCAAATTCAATGCAACGCGTTTCTTATCTTAGTTCGCTTCGAAAGACTAGCTATTCAATCCCTAATGGATATTACACAAAAATCAGTTATCAATTAGCCGATTATCTCAATTATCAAGAAGTAGATTTGTTAATTAGTTTAATTGAGGATAAAAATGAAATAAACAGTGAGGTGCTTCAAAATGTATTTTTACTTTTAGATAAAGAAATTCTTGTAGCCCGAAGAGCTTATTATTTTCTAATAAATCAACAGCTTAATAAGGAACAATCAAAGCAGCTTAATAAGTTTTACAAAAAGAATAAAGACTATTTATAGACTCTAACAAAATTATAGTTAATCTAAAATCTATTGAAAAATGATCACATTTTTAATTTGTATCGCAGCTCTCATAGTTGCATACTTTGTTTACGGAACCTACATTGAAAAACGTTTTGGTGCCGATCCAAATAAACCAACTCCTGCCATTACTAAAAACGATGGTGTTGATTTTGTACCTCTTAAGTTGAGTAAAATATTTCTAATTCAGTTTTTAAATATAGCTGGTCTGGGACCAATTTTTGGTGCCATAGCAGGTGCCTTATGGGGGCCGGTGGCCTTTTTGTGGATTGTATTCGGATGTATTTTTGCAGGATCTGTGCACGATTATTTCTCAGGTATGCTTTCCATTCGTCATGGGGGAGAGAGTATTGCTGAAATTGTTGGTAAGTATTTAGGCCTAAGTGTTAAACAATTTATGCGAATATTTTCAGTGGGTTTACTAATTATAGTAGGTGTTGTATTTGTTAAAGGACCTGCCACAATATTGCAAGGCATAACAGGTGGAGATTTAACCATAATAATGGTAGCAATTTTTGCCTATTACCTATTAGCAACCATGATTCCTATTGATAAACTAATAGGGAAAATTTACCCTTTATTTGGGATGTCCTTATTAATTATGGCTGTAGGTTTATTGGTAACCATTCTTTATCAGGATTACACCATTCCTAATTTGAATATAAGTTCTTTTCAAAATTTTCATCCGTCACCTGAGAAGTACCCAATCTTTCCAATGTTGTTTATTACAATTGCATGTGGAGCTATATCTGGTTTTCATTCCACGCAATCGCCATTAATGGCTCGTTGTATTTCCAATGAAAGAGATGGTAAAATAATCTTCTTTGGAGCAATGATAACTGAAGGTATTGTTGCATTAATATGGGCTGCAGTTGCCATGGCATTTTTTGGTGGTGTGCGTGAATTAGGTGCAACAATGGCCGAGCCTGGTCATAATGCCGCATGGGCAGTTAATACCATTTGTAATACCATGTTAGGCAAGATAGGTGGAGTTTTGGCATTAATAGGAGTAGTGGCTGCACCTATAACTTCGGGAGATACGGCTTTTAGAAGTGCAAGACTTACTATCGCAGATTCTTTAAACTTAAATCAGGGTAGTTTACTTAAAAGACTATGGGTAACCATACCTATATTTATTGTGGCTTTAGCATTAACCCAAATCGATTTTGCGGTAATATGGCGTTATTTCGGATGGGCAAATCAAGTATTAGCAACAATTGTTTTATGGGCAGCAACCGTATATATGCATACAGTAAAGAAAAAGGCGTGGTTTTTATTAATACCATCCATGTTTATGACGGCTGTTGTATCAACCTATATTTTAGTGGCACCTGAAGGTTTTGGATTGCCTTATGTTTTATCTATTTCTGTTGGAATTGGACTTGCCGTTATTTTAGGAGGATGGTTTATTATAAAACACCTTAGTATGGATAAAGAAAAATATTAAATAAAGATTAATTGAAAGATAGTTAGGTAATCATAATAATAGGCCTGATTATTGAAAGCCCTAATTTGTTAATATCAGATTAGGGCTTTTTTATGTTTTGAATACCCCACACGTTCGCGCGTTCAATGTCATTAAGTTAAGAAAACTCACTGTCCTACACTAAAATAGCTTGACACAAAAAATAAGCTATTATGGCAAATAGATCTCCAAATTTAAGTGACAACATGGAAGGATTTCATGTTGATAAAATTGATTACACAAAATATGAAATCAGCTTTAGGCGTTGGCTTGTAGCAGAGATCGATTCGGGAAAGATGACAATAGAAGAAGCCAAAATAAGGTTTAGCCTTCCTGTTCACTTTTCTACCCTGTATAAGCAAAACTGGCACCCAAAGTACAGTGATGAAATTCATTTATCTTTGCAAGCTATGAGCAGTAAAGAAAGAGCAGATAACAAATCCTTAGAAAAGCGCATAAAAGAACTAGAGAAGCAATTAGAGCTTGCTCAGATGAAAAATGTGGGCTTAAATACTATGATTGATATAGCTGAGCAGGACTACAAACTTGAAATCAGAAAAAAGTCTGGCCCCAAACAGTAGACGTACTGGCACAGATGTATCCTTTATCTACAAAATCGGTCATTTGTGGTCTGTTTGGGTATAGCCGTCAGGCTTGGTACGACAGTAAAAAACGCCATTCTCGTTTTCAAATGGAAGAAGTTTTCATTCTTAAACAGGTTAAAGTCTTGCGTCAGGAACATAAGCGCATGGGAGGTGAAAAGCTACATCTCTTACTAAAGCCTGTATTTGAAGAACACGGAATTAAGTATGGACGTGATAAGTTTTATAACTTATTAAGCGAACATGGTTTACTGGTGAGGCGCCGAAGGCGCAACCCAAGAACCACCAACTCAAATCATTTTTATCGTAGGTATCCCAATTTAATAAGAGACATGGAATTATATAGTTCAGGGCGCTTATGGGTAAGTGATATTACCTACATCAGAACCACCAAAGGCTTTGTTTATTTATCACTTATAACAGACGCCTACTCGAAGAAGATTGTTGGTTGGTGCTTGTGGCCTAGTCTTTCTAGTGAAGGCGCTTTAAATGCCCTTAAAATGGCTGTATCGGCTGAAGGTGTAAGGGCAGGGCTTATTCATCATTCAGACAGAGGTATCCAGTATTGCTGTAATGATTACGTGAACTACTTGAAAGGCGCGAAGATTGATATATCAATGACAGAGAATGGTGATCCATATGAGAATGCCATAGCAGAACGAATTAATGGCATTCTAAAAGATGAGTATGAATTAGCAGAAACTTTTTCGGATTATCAATCAGCCTTAGAGGCGGTAAAAACAGCCGTTTATAAATACAATAATAAACGGCCACATCGTAGTGTAGATATGCTATTTCCTATAGATGCACATGAACAAAAGGGACTATTAAAAAAGCATTGGAAAAAACGTAGTTACAAGCAGAAGCAAGAAACAGGAATAGATGAGAAAAGTGTGAGAATAAACCAGGAGGAAGAAAAAAAGTGAAAAATATAGTAGTCATAAAAAAACGAGCTGTTCTTTGTTTCGGGCTTAAGCCCGAAACAAAGAACAGCTCTCAGGAATAACCTTATCACATTTAATTAAACTTAGTAATAAGAAATTTATAGATTTGTAACCAAGGAGTAAGCAAAACAACACTCCATTTCTATAAAAATAAAGTATAAATCTGTCAAGCTATTTTAGGGAAGGTCACTCACTGTCTGACAAAGAGTCACTTTTTACCACCATACCTAAACTTTGCACCACCATACCTTGCCTTTTTATGATCATACCTCGCCTTTTACTGACAAAGAGTCGCTTTTTGCTACCATACCTCAACTTTACAGCCCCATACCTTACCTTTTCAGCTTTAGGAGACCCTAATATGTGATAAAGGCATTTTTATTTTAGTTCTAAATTAACATATGTAGATGTACATAGTTAAAGTTTTGCTATTTTCATAGTCAAATTGTGTAATTCCACTGGCGTATATATCACCATTTAAGGTGAGTATACAGATATACTCTATGATGATATATGCATAGGGTGAGTATATATTCAAGTTGGCATTCATAAAAAAAAAGTAACTTTAAAAAAAATAAATAATGAAAACAAAACTATTATTTCTAGCATTTTTGGGAATTAATCTTTGTTATTCCCAAACCCTTGTTTTTCCACTTTCTAATGGTGGTAGTAAAGATCAAGGTACGGTTTTCAAATATGATTATTCCAATGGAAATCATGAGGCTATTTTCTTTGACCATGAAGTTGAAAAATCAGATCACCGCGGAATAGGAAGTACGAATCGAGAAAGTAAAGGAACATACGTAAGTTCAAACAGTTGTATTTACTATACATTTGCTGCAGGTGGCACACACGCCTATGATGCAGAAGCTCAAGGTCAAATTATTAAGTATGATTTAACTACAGAAGAATTTTCCGTTGTTAGAAGTTTTAGTGTACTCAATTACGAAGAAGGCAGTGAACCTACAAATGGTTTAACCGAATACAATGGGAAATTGTATGGTGTTTGCCGAGTTGGAGGAGTAAATGATAACGGAGTTATTTATTACATAGACTTAACTGATGACAGCTATCACGTGGTTCATGAATTTCTTGAATCTACAGATGGTGCTTTTCCGAATTCATCGCTGATTCTGGAGACTAACAAGCTGTATGGAGGAACTAGAGTATCTACTGATGGCAATGGATTTGTTTTATACGAATTCGACCCTTCAAATAATAACTATTCGGTTTTATCTGAGTTAAATGGATGGGGAGTCGCACAACCCATTAATGATCTTATTTTTAAATCTGGATTGTTATACTATTGTAGTTCATCATTAGTAGGATATTATAATTTTGGTTTAAACACATTAAACACGGTACATCAAAGTACCGGTACAAATGACGTCTTAGGAAATTTTTATCAGGGATTTAATTTTAGTTCTAATACTGGTAAGCATTATGTTACTGCAAGTGGCGGTGGAAGTAATAGTAAAGGAGCGATTTTAGAGTTAAATTCTAGTGCTCCTCAACTCGTAAATGTTCATTCTTTTGGAGCTAATGGTGTTTTCCCTCAACAAGAATTAATTGATTTAGGTAATGGAAAACAAGCCGGTGTAACCCTCGAAAACGCAACCGATAACCATGGTTCTCTTTTTGAATTCTCTGCAACTAATATTGAAACTCCTATATTCAGTTTTCCAAACACTAATACGGATGGATACCGTATACAAGGAATACCTGTATTAGTGAATAATGTGCTATATGGTTTTGCTGATGAAGGTGGAGCCAATGGTAGTGGGGTTTTTTATAAGTATGACCTCTTAACTTCTACCTATAGTAAAATTAAAGATATGGGAAGTTCAAATGGTAGAACTCCAATTGGTCAAATTCTTCCAACTGGAACAGGTGATTATTTAGGACTCAATGCAAGAGGAGGTGGTTTTGGTTACGGAACAATTTTCTCATCAGATTTGAATTCTATTACAGGTGTTTATGATAACATCGACAACAATATCATTGAAGAATTCGAAACCAACTTAGTTCTTTTTAATGGATTGTATTATGGAGTAGGCGCTGCTTACGATCCAAATTCCGTTGAAAGTTTTAGCGTGCTGTTTTCTTATGATCCAGTAGGAAGCTCCATCTCATTAGTTGCTGCCATAGATCCTAGTGGTATTGCAGGGGTTGCTTTACCAACTTCAATATCTGAAGGGAACTTATTGCTAGAGGGAAATAAATTATACGGATTTACAGCAGGAAAAATATTTGAATATAACTTAGACATGAACGCAATCTCATATCCTCATACATTCAACACCTCTATTGATGGAAATACTACATTTAAGGCTGAAATCGATAATGGTGTTATTTATGGTATAAATAATCAGGGAGGAGCTAATGGCACAGGAGCGGTCTTTCAATTTGAAATTGGAAACTCAACTTTTTCAGTTTTAGAAGATTTTACCTCAATGACAGGAAATCCTGTTAATTTAGCATTAGTAGGCGTTTATTTATATGGTATAACTTCATCAGGAGGTGTAAACGACATAGGTTCAGTTTTTAAATACGATTTATTGAACAATATGTACTCAACGATCCATGATTTAGATTCAACGGAAGGTTATTACAGAGGTGCTAAGTTATTTTTAGCTTCTGACGATAAACTTTATGGTACTCTTGATGAAGGTGGTCAAAATGGTTATGGTAGCATTATTAAAATCGATCCGACTCTCGATGTGGTATCATTCCCTTTTCACTTTACTGAATTAACCGGAAACACAACTTTAAGGAGCATGATCACTGAGATAAACAGCTCATTATCAATTAACGAGTTTGATATTAGCGATTTCAAGGTTTTTCCAAATCCAGTAAAAAACACTTTAAATGTAGAGCTAAATAACATTAATAAAATTGAAATTTACTCAACAACTGGAAATCTAATTAAAAGCATTAAAAATTCGAGCATTATAAATGTGGCAGATATTAGTTCAGGGATTCTGATAATAAAGGTCTATAACAACGATGGTATCTTTTCTTCAAAATTCATAAAAGAATAACTAATGCCAACAAGGTATAAAAGCAATAGCGGTTTGGGTGCATACTCAAACCGTTTTTTTTTTTAATAAGTATAATGCTTCCCAAAAGGCAGTTAAAATAAATCCGCTACTGCTCTTATACAAAACGTTAGTGGCATAACCAAAGATAGCTATGATAGAAAATACAGCAGAAAGATTTCTAATACTGATTCAGCATCCAGAGAAATGCCGATTTATTGTGTCAGAGCAGATAAAGAATGTCGGATTCTTGGGGGCAATTTTCCTAGACTTATCGAATTCGAAAAATTTAGACATAGAAAATGGGAGAATAATTGTTAAATCTGTCGATGTTGATTTATCAACAAGCCATCTAATAGTTATAGAACAAATTGCAAAATCTAGAAGAACCCGGAAAATTAAATCATGGTTAAACATATTTTCAATAAAATCGAGAAAGTATCAAAAGGATATATTTTTGGGACTTGAAAAAAAAGGAATTATAAGGATTAATCATAAACGGTTTTTAGGAATCAAGTATTACAATACTCAGTTGACCAACCCAACAGTTAGGGATAATGTAATTAGTGAGCTTCGTAATATTATTTTTAATGAAGCAGTAATGAATGCTGAAAATTTGATAATTCTTGGATTAATAGAAGCTTGTAAAATGTATAAAATAATTTGCAGGGATAAAAAAGAGATTAAGGTTTGCAAAAGAAAGTTGGGTGAAATATTGAAATCTGATTTAATTGCACAAGGAGTTGATAAAGTTATTAAAGAAATGCAAGTAGCAATAATTGGTGCTGTGGTTGCATCGGCTGTGGCTTCGACTACTAGTTCAAATTGAATAAGTTATGCCACACACACACACCAATAAACAAAGTTCATAGGCCTTAGTGTAGTTTTGGGAGTTTAGCTCGTTTAATAAAACCACCGAAACTTTTGTTTCGGCTAGTCAAAAGAATAAATTTATAACCTATACAAAAGTTCGCTCTGCTGAGCTTTGGTTATTTTGGCTTTTCAGATTCAGCCTACATGCTTTGATAGAGCTTTAGCCAATTTGAGAAAATGACAATCCGAGAAATATTAAATACAACTGAACACAGGCCTTGGAAAATGCCCACTGAAAAATGGAAATTTTATCAAGAATGGAATAATGTAATATTTCTTCATTGGCAAGTGGAGTTATCTGAATTGAAAAAGTTTGTTCCAAAAGAACTCGAAATTGACCTTTTTGGCGAAAAACCTTTGGTTTCTGTTGTGGCTTTTACAATGGAAAATATAAGACCGAAAAACCTACCTTCTTTTGCACTAATTTCAGATTTTGATGAAGTAAATATTAGAACATATGTGAAAGCAAATAATAAAACGGGTGTTTGCTTTTTGAGTATTGAAGGTGGAAAAAAATTGTCTTGCAAAGTTGGTAGAAGCCATAATTAGAGATAAATCGCAATCAACATGAAGTAAGTTAGATGCGAAACGCGAATTAAGTGATGCTGTAACTGCATTACCACCTCTACCTTGCTTGTTGAGAGCTTTAGAAACTCAGGAGCTCGGTTTATTATAAAACACCTTAGTATGGATAAAGAATTATAATAAATGAAGATTAATTGAAAGATAGTTAGGTAATCATAATTGTAGGCCTGATTATTGAAAGCCCTAATTTGTTAATATCAGATTAGGGCTTTTTTATGTTTTGAATTCTCAATAATTTCTAGGATATTGTTAGGTGCAATGATTAAGTTGTTGAATGTGTGATTATTGATAATGGTTTGTTGTTTAAATATCATCTATGCTTACATATGAAGATAATAAGTGTTAAATAGCATACTGTAAAAACTAAAAATAAATCTGAACTAGTTATTAATATAAATATTTGAAACCTAAATTGGGTTTCCCAAATAGTCCAAATAAAAACAATATGTATAGTTGTAAATATCTATTAGTATCCTTGCTAAGTATATTATTTCTTAGTGTTAATGCTCAGGATAATCCTGTTCGTCAGCGACAAAGCTTTAATTATAACTGGAAGTTTAGTTTAGGTGATAGTATTGCTTATAGCAGTAGCACCTATAATGATAGCACATGGAGGGAGTTAAGTTTACCTCATGATTGGAGTATTGAAGCTGATTTTTCTAAAAAACTGAGTGGCAGAAATGCATGGCTTCCCGGGGGAATCGGATGGTATCGAAAACAATTTTCGCTTTTACCTGAAGAAGAAGGAAGGCATTTTGAGTTGCAATTTGATGGTATTTACCGACATGCAAAAATTTGGATTAATGATATATATGTAGGTGTACAATACGATGGGTATACAAGTTTTTATTATGATATCACAGATTACCTTCATTTTGATAAGCCAAACACAATTGCTGTCCGTGTAGACAATTCTGATCAACCTAATGCAAGGTGGTATACAGGATCTGGGATTTATCAAAATGTGTGGTTAAATAAAGTGAATCCTTTACACATAAAGCATTGGGGAACATACATAACAACGCCTACCGTTAATAATCAAGAGGCAGAAGTTGAGATCACTACAGTCATTGAAAATATGGGTGAGAGTAGAAAAATAGTTTTAGAAACTACTATATATACGCCTGAAGGAACTAAGGTAGGTTTTAGAAAAACCAAGCCATTCGAGATTGGTCAATTTGAATCGGTTGAGAAATTTAGTGCTATCGTAATTCGTAATCCTTTTCCATGGTCGCTTGAAACACCTAATATTTATACTGCTGTTACTCAAATAAAAGAAGGTAATACAATAATTGATGATTATACCTCGGAATTTGGAGTGCGTACGATCCGTTTTGATGCAAATAAAGGTTTTTTATTAAACGAACAGAATATAAAACTTAAAGGAGTTTGTGTGCATATGGATGGTGGTCCATTGGGTGTTGTTGTTCCTAAAGCTGTTTGGCGCAGAAGGCTTGAAAATTTGAAAGAAATTGGATGTAACGCAATTCGCACTGCTCATAATCCCGCAACTCCTGAATTCTTGGATTTATGCGATGAACTTGGTTTTCTGGTTATGAATGAATTTGTTGATAAATGGGATGATGAAAAATGGGCAAATCCATTCTTCGAAATGGAATGGAAAAAGAATTTTGCCAGTACCATTGCCCGCGATCATAACCATCCTTCAGTTATTATTTGGAGTGTAGGAAATGAGAATTATTCTCCCGAAGATATTCGCCAAACAATAGGCTTAAAAAAGTATTGTAACTATGTACGATCATTGGACCCAAGCAGACCAGTAGTTTCAGGAATGGAAAGGGGAAAGGATACTGATGTTGCTGCAAAAGTTGATGCTATTATTGAGAGTTGCAAGTATATGGATTTAATTGCACTTAATTATGGAGAGCAATGGTGCAGTAAAATTGGAGAGCGTAAACCAGGAAAAGCTTATATCAGTACCGAGAGTTATACTTACTTCACAAGTAATCCTGAAAAGAGATTTGCCAACAACGAAAGGAGTCCGTGGTTTGATGTGCTCGAAAATGATTTCAATGCCGGATTGTTTCTTTGGGTTGGAATTGATTACCTAGGTGAGTCGAAGAAATTTCCAAAAATCGGATCTGATAGTGGACTCCTCGATATTGGAGGAAATATTAAAGAAAGAGGGCGTTTTTACCAATCCTTATGGACTGAAGAGCCTATGGTAGAAATTTTTGTGTACGACGATGATCCTGATGATTTTTCAAACTCAGGTCGTTGGGGCTGGCCTTCAATGTCGCAGGCATGGAACTTTTTAAAAGGAGATCAATTAAACTTGGTAACTTACACTAACTGTGATGAAATTGATTTATACGTAAACCGACGTAAAGTTGGAACGCAACAAATGGCCGATTCTTTAAATCATATTATGAAATGGAAAGATGTAATTTATAAACCTGGAGTAGTTAAAGCTATAGGTAAGATAAAAGGAGAAGAGGTTTGCGAGTTCGAGATTCATACTGCTGGAATAGCTGAAAAAGTTAATGTTAAAGCAGATAATGAAATGCCAGAGTCATGGGATATAGTTCATGTTGAGGTTGAAGTTGTTGATGAGGATAATTTTGTTCTTCCAATCTATTCTGATGTGCTTCGATTTGAGATTGAAGGCGATGCTAAAATACTTGGTGTAACCAATGGAAATATGAACCGAGCACCTATTTATCCTGATAAAACAAAAAGTTTTGCGCATAATGGCAAGTGTCTTTTAATTCTAAAAATGGGCAAGGAGCCTAGCGATGTAAAACTTACTGTATCAGCTGTTGGTTTAGAACCTGGCATAATAGAAATAAATAAAACAGTTGTAGAAGAAATAGAAGAATAAATTTTAAAATAATCTGATTATCGAGTCCTTACAGGTTTTAATTGTAAGGACTTTTTTTGTGGGTAATTGTACCAATGTGTACAATACCTACCATGGCTATTTACTTTCAGGTACACAGAACGTACTTATGGACACAATGGGCTAGGCAAAATTGAATTACTTTACGTTGATAAAATAAATAAACTATTCACTAAAGAATAACTTAAATTAATATATCAGGATGAGGAAATTATTCATTTTAGCAATTGTATTATGCATAGCTGTTGGCAGCTTCGCTAAAAAAACACAAGATCAACCAAATATTGTAGTACTTTTTGTTGATGATTTAGGATGGGCTGACTTAGGTTACCGCAATCCATTATTTGATACGCCCAATGTTAATAAGTTAAGTGAAGAGGGTATGGACTTTGAGCGTGCATACGTTGCAACGCCTACTTGTAGTCCCTCAAGAGCATCATTAATGACCGGGAAAGAGCCTGTACGCTTTCAAATGGTTCGTCATATTTCTGAGGAAGATAAAAAAACAGGGCGCAATGAAAATAAATACCATTTATGGGATAGAGATCCTGCGCAAACACCATCAATAACTCGTTTGCCACTTGAAGAAATTACCTATGCAGAACGCTTAAAAGAGTATGGTTACTACAATATGTTTGTGGGTAAATGGCATTTAGGTCACGAAGAATATCACCCAATACATCAAGGTTTCGATGAGCAATTTGGAACAAGTAATCATGGTCATCCAACTTCTTATTACGAGCCTTATTTCAGATACGCTAGTCCATTTGAAGAAGGTCAATTTCCGAAGGACAAGTATTTAACTGATATACTAACCGATAAAGCGGTTGACTTAATAAAGAACTACAAAAAGAAACAACCATTTATGCTTAATTTATGGTATTACGATGTTCATGGTCCGCATATTGGAAAAAAGGAATTAATTGAAAAGTATGAAGCAAAAGGTATGGAAAAGCGTTTTGCAAATTATGGAGCGATGGTTGAGGCTATGGATCAATCAGTAGGGCGAGTGCGTGCCGCATTAGAAGAAAAAGGAATTGCAGATAATACGGTTATTTTATTTACTTCAGATCAAGGGGGATACTTTACAAATTACCCTTTGAGAGGAAAAAAGAATGGCGGTAACACACTTGGTGAAGGTGGCGCACGTGTTCCTTTTATTATTTACTATCCAGGAGTTACTAAGCCTGTAAAATGCGCGGTTCCAATTCAAACCTTAGATGTTTATTCAACATTGGTAGAAATTGCCTCAGGTAAAGATCAAAAAGATCCTCAAGTAAATGGTGTTAGTTTAATGCCATTGATTAGAGGTGAAGAAGTTGCTGATAGAGATTTATTCTTTTATCGCTCTTACGAAGATCAGTACGCTGCAATAATCTCAGGCGATTGGAAACTGATTAAGTATAGAAGTGGAAATTATGAGCTTTTTAACTTGAAAGAAGATGTCAGCGAGGTAAGTAACTTGATTTTTGTTAACCCTAAAATTGCGAATCCACTAAAAAAGAAGTTGCAAGATTGGGAAGATGAGGCAGTTCCTAAAAATCCTAAAGTAAGTTTCTAGAGTTTTTTTAATAATTAAAGCCTAGGTTGTTATTAACAGCTTAGGCTTTTCTGTATAGCAGAAAAGAATACATTATAATTTATAAACCGATGAAGAAGAGTCTAATAGTTCTATCCTTTCTTTTAGCTACAGTTTTAAATATCTCAGCTAAAAATCAACCTAACATCATTTGGATTATGGCTGAGGATATGAGTATCGATTTAGAGTGTTACGGCATGAAAGCTGTAAAAACACCAAATTTAAATAAACTTGCAGAACAAGGTGTACGTTTTGATGAGTGTTTTGTAACCAACCCTATTTGTTCGCCTAGTCGTTCAGCTATGATGGTTGGTACGCACCAAGTGAGAATAAATGCCGGAAATCACAGAAGTAACAGAAATGTACCTTTGGATGAGCAGTTCAAGCCTTTTACATATCACCTGCGTAAAGCAGGATATACTTGTATTCTAGGTCACCATAGTGTGATGAAGAATGGGCGCAAAATCGACTGTAATTTTAAAACTGAAGCCTTAGGTGAGTGGGATGGTAAATCAAAGTTCGGACTTTTTGATAAGTATGATAATTTTGAAGCACAAGATCAGCCTTTCTATGCTCATATTCAGTTAGTAGTTACACATCGTGGCGATTGGTGGAATGAAATTCGTGAGAAATCAGCTCATCCTGTCAATCCTAATGATGTTGAATTACCGGATTATTTGGCAGATCACCCAGTGATTAGATTAGATTGGGCTAAGTATTTAGACCAGGTAGAGTATATGGATGGCGAAGTTGGAATGATTGTTAAGGAACTTGAAGATAAAGGTCTTGCCGACAATACCATTATTGTTTTTATTGGAGATAATGGTAGATGTAACATAAAAGGAAAGGGGTATTTAAATGATCCAGGTTTACATATTCCTTTTATTGCATATAATCCTAAAGGTTTACCCGGAAAAAAAGTGCGTAAAGATGTAGTATCAGCTACAGACATTACTGCAACTGTTTTGGATTGGGCAGGGGTAGAAGTTCCTGATTATATGACAGGGATGCCAGTTTTTGATAAGAAATTTAAGCGCGAGTATTCCTATGGAGCCCGAGATCTTTGGGATGAGGTGGAAGAAAAAATGAGATCAATCACCGATGGTGAATGGAAGTATATTAGAAATGATAAAACCGACTTAGCGTGGGATGCACACCAAGCTTATCTTGAGTTTTATCGCCCAGCAGTGCATATTATGCGCGAATTGAATAAAGAAGGAAAACTTACTAAAACGCAACAATTCTTCTTTAATTCAACAAAGCCAAAAGAAGAGTTGTACAACCTTAAGAATGATCCTCAAGAACTAGTTAACCTCGCGAATAACCCTGAATATGCAAAGCAGTTGAGTAAAATGCGAAAAGCTACGGAAGAATTCGACTCAGAGTATGTTCCTGTAAATAATATTTACGAACCCATCGCTCCTGTATCGGTAGATGTTTTAGAATGGCTTAAGACTGAAAAACCAGACGCTTATGAACAAATGCTGGCAGGAGTTGAGATTGGTTTTAAGAAGTATACAACCGAATATAAAAAGGCCATGAAGGCAAAGAAGAAAAAATAATACCAAATGCATTATTGAATGAATGATAAGAAATTGAATTATTTATAGATTCTACGATGAATAAAATATGAGCTATAGCCATAGCTACATTGATATTTTATGAAGCAATAGAATCTTTATAGAAACAATTTATATCAATCATTTGATAATGTTTTTGGTATAAGATTATTATGGGTGAAGCAGGCTATTGCTTCGCCCTCAAAATTGCTACGTTTTATTGAACCTTATTATAGGCAACTACAATGTTTTTGATCTTAATAAAACATTGAATCTAAATTGATATTTATGAAAAATATTTATTTTATAATTATAGCTTTATTAATACTTCATTCATCCTGTCAAAATCAGAATGAAGCAAAACTAAACTTTAATAGTAATTGGAAATTTAAGCTACTAGACGATGCAGACTCTGAGTCATCTTTATTTAAAAGCGATTACAAAGATTCTGATTGGGAAAATGTAAGCTTACCCCATACTGCTCATCTTGAACCTCTAGTGGTAAATGATCAATGGCAAGGTACGTGTTGGTACAGAAAAACTTTTGAGGTGCCAGAAACTAAGGGGAAGCAGATATTTATTGAGCTCGAGGCTGCAATGAATCACTCTAAAATTTGGGTAAATGGTGAGTTGCTGACTGTTCATCAGGGAGGTTACCTTCCTATAGTGATTGATGTTACCAAGTATGTTAGAAAAGGAAAGTCTAATTTAATTGCAGTACGACTAAATAATACAGACAATGCCATAACAGGGCCTAAGCCACTTGCTAAGCTTGATTTTAATATGTACGGCGGGCTATATCGTAATGCTTGGTTAATCACTAAAAAGAAGGTGTATATCTCACATCCTATTCTAGCAGATAAAGTAGCCGGAGGGGGAATATTTATTACAACACCAGAAGTTTCTTCCGATAGGTCAACTGTAAACATAAAAACGCACATTAATAATGAAAGTTATCACGATAAAGAGGTAGCTCTTGAGCATGTTATATCTTTTAATGGAGAAAAGATTCAAACTCAGTTCGCTTCGAGTCAAAGTATAGGATCTAAAAATTCTGTTGAGTTCGTTGAGCAGTTTTGTATTGAAGAGCCAGCTCTATGGTCGCCTGACGAACCAAATTTATATACGGTGCATACCAAAGTTTTAATTGCTGGAAATGTTGTTGATGAAGAAACAAATCGTTTCGGAATAAGAAAATTCGAGTTTAAAGAAAATCGATTGTATATAAATGGTGTTGAAACCTACTTGCGTGGAGTAAATAGGCACCAAGAATATCCATTTATTGGGTATGCATTATCAGACAATGCCCAATTTCGAGATGCTAAAAAAATTAAGGATGCAGGTTTTAATTGTATTCGTCTATCTCACTACCCACATTCTCCCGCATTTATGGATGCATGTGACGAGCTCGGTTTAATAACTATTGATGCTATTTTAGGGTGGCAATATTATCTCGATAGTGATTCATTCAGAGAATATTGTTACCGTTCAGCAACTGAATTGGTGCGCAGAGATCGTAATCATCCATCCGTTCTATCTTGGGAGGTATCTCTTAATGAAACTAAGATGCCCGTATTTTTCATGCAAAAACTACACGATATTGTCCACGCTGAGTATCCATCCGCTTTAACGTATTCTTGTGGTTGGATGAATGATGTTTACGATATTTACTTTCAGGCTCGTCAGCACAGAATAATGCATCATTACGATTCTATTCAGGGCAAACCTTATTTTGTGTCAGAATACGGAGATTGGGAATATCATTCTAAAAACCCAGGTTTAAACCAGCACAAGTTTAATGATATTATGAGGGCCGAAAAAAGCAGCCGTCAGCTACGAGGTGATGGAGAAAAACGAATGTTACAACAAGCTACTAATTGGCAAGAAGCTTATAATGATAACCTAACTACTGCTGCTTTTGGCGATGGTTATTGGGTAATGTATGATTATAATAGAGGATACCATGATAATATTGAATCATCAGGTGTAATGGATATATTTCGTTTGCCAAAGTTTGGATTCTCATTTTATCAGAGTCAGCGAGATGTAAGTGATACAATAGTATTAGATATTGCTAGTTATTGGAACGAAGAATCTCCTTTAGATCTAAAAGTTTATAGCAATTGCGATGAGGTTGCACTTTATTTAAATAATGAACTTATAGCGAAGCAATTGCCTGATGCTGATAGTATCACAAAAAACTTAAACCATCCACCCTTTACATTTAATTTAGGAGAGTTTAAACCTGGAGTGTTGCGTGCTGAGGGGTATCTAACTGAGCAAAAAGTAGCTGAAAATATAGTACAAACACCTGGTAAAGCTACGGCTTTAAAAATTTGGGTTGACGAAAGTGGTAAAGCACCTCAAGCCAACTTAAATGATGTTGTATTTTTATACGTTGCAGCAGTTGATGCCAATGGTACTATCGTGCCTAACTTTGAAGGAGAATTACAGTTAGAGACGAATGCAGACATCAAAGTCGTAAATGTTGGACCTATTAATTGTGAAGCTGGAATAGCCACAGCTTTATTAAGAGTGGGAGATAAGTCTGGTCAAGTATCTATTAATGCTGTTCTTAATAGCTTAAAAGCTGATTTTGCGTTTGAAATAGAAGAGTAATAAATAAATTACGGATTATATACCTGTTTTTAATTTCGAAATGAAATTAGGGACAGGTATTTTTTTTGTAAAAGAAATCAGACTTTTAATTGTTTACCCCCTAATAGAAAAAAATGACGTTTTGAATCTGAAAGGACTATAAATTGCGTTGTGTTATGTTGATTTCTTTATTAAATAGGAAGTTATTGTTAAATAATATTAATTCGGATGGATGGTTAGAATTCTGAGCTGATGAATGTCGTTTTTTATTGGATTAAAACATTGTTTTTCTAAATATGAATAAAATCACATGTGTTTTTTTTTGTTAAAATACTGATGAGAATTATAGCTTTAAGTGTTATTAAATAGGAGGTTAGTTTTTGATTTTTTTTAGTTTTAGTAAACATATACAATGCGTTGTGTATCAATGTATTTTTATGTAAAGTGAATTATTTTCGTTTGTTCATATTCATGCTATGTAAATTTCTCGGATTGGATTAGACCTTTTTAGTATTTATTTTTGCTTCGAAAATTAAACATAATAGATAAAGGATTTTTAAAATTTAAACCATGAACAAATTGAGATTATTTATTCCGATGAGTGCCTTAGCCCTAGGATTATTATTTACAAACTGTGTAGATAATACAGAGTCTGAAGGAGTAAATGCTATGAGAATTGCTCAAGCAGACCTAATTAAAGCGAAAGCAGAAGCAGAAAGGTTAGAAGCAGAAGCTAACGCAGCTTTAGCAAGTGCAAATGCAGAGTTGGCGCAAGCTAAACTTCAAAACGAATTATTAGAGATTGAAATTAAAGAGATTGAAAAGAAAAAGAAACAATTAGAATTAGCTTTAGCCGAAGCTCAGAATGAGCGAGACATTGAAATGATTAAAGCTGAGCTGGAAATTGAGAAAGCAAAACAACAAGAATTACTTATTTTAGCAAAAGCTGCAATTGCTGAAGCAGAAAATACTGCTGCAAGAGCCGTTTTAGAAGCGCAAGAAAAGATGTTAGCTGCTGTAACTTCATTAGATAAAGCTATTGCTGCTGCAAAAGCAGAAGACAGAGATGCTTTAACGTTATTAAAAAATGAGTATTCTGGTTTTTTAGCAGATATCGTAAGTAAGAATAATGAGATCATTGGAGTTGAAACAGAATTAGCATTTTATGCAATCTACGAAAATTATAATCTTCCAGCACAACAAGATAAAAAGATCATTGAGTTAAATAAGGCTAAACTAGAAAATCAAAAAGAAATTGTTGAGAAGTGGATTGTTGATTATTCTGCTATTGATGTAACCAATGATAATCAAGAATTATATCTTGCAGCTAGAGTTGATTCTGTAAATTTTGAGAATACTATTCTTAAGATGGAAGAGGATAAGGCTTTGTTAGTAAATAAATCTCTTGCTGCTGAGGTGGTTATGGATGATGCTAAAGAGGCGATAGATAAAGCTGAAGAAGCTATGGGTGAAGCAGAAGATCTTTATTATGATGCTATAGATGCTAAGAAAAATATTGATAAGTTAGCTAATAATGCAGACCATGAAGATGTGGAACTTTCAGATCTTACGGATGAAAATGGAGACGAGTTTAATTTTGTTGAAATGTTCGATTATGAATTAAATAGCCATGTAAATGGTATAGATAAGATCTATAGTATTGCATATTATGAAGACAAGATTACTTCAACAGCTGGTACAGATGATGAAGCAATGTATGTAGCACAAAAGACATTTGCTAATAGTGTGAGAGGATTTCTTGCAAGTTATTGGAGCATAACTGATCGTAAAGAAGATTTTTACGCAGCTAAAGATGTATATATTGCAGCTGGTGATGTTTACATTGAAAAAGTTCAATTATTTGATGATGCAAATGATTTAGTGGATGCGAAAAGTGCTGAAATTAAATTAGTTGTTGCTGATAAGGATTATAACAACAACTTTATTGCTGCACTTTATGGAACAAAAAAGAATGTTGAGGATTTAATTCGCAGTGCAAAAGAAGACTTAATTGAAATTGAGGAAGCATTACAAGCAATTGAAATTAATGCAATTGACTGGGCTGCTAAAACAGAGACAAAGAAACAAGAGCTTTTCATTTTACAAGAAGAGTTAGTTGTTTTAGAAGCACACGCTGCTACTGTTAAAGCTGAAATTGACGAGCTATTAAAATAATTAATGATTGATGTTATTGGGTTTGGTTTTATTCAAACCCAATACTCATTGTTCTTTTATAGAGCATAAAACAGATCCTACTGGATTTGTGGGTTTATTAATCATTCTATCCCACTAACTATTGTTAGTGGATAGTTAAATTTTAGCTTATGAATTTTATTAAAAATATATGTTTCTCAGGTATTGCTTTGTTACTTTCGGCTTCTGCTGTTGCTCAAGATTATAGTATCAACGCAGGAGATAAAATATTCTCACTAAACCTGGGGAATAAAGTAAATTATGGCTTTGTTAGTCATTATGAGACAAATCAAAGTACAAACAGTAGCAGTGCAGGAGAGCTTAGTCAGCCTACCTATATTACAGGTTACACAAATGATGTGAGTAATGCTATTGGGGTAGAGTTTAAGTATTTTGTTACATCACAAATTGCGGTTCGCTTAAGTGGAGCTGGAATGATCTCAGGGGCACCTTCTCAGGATTTTGTTGAGGGAGTTGATGTTTTAGAATCTAATGACCCAATGGCTAAAGTTCCTTCATATGCAATGACAGAAGGTTTAAATACACAGCAGTATTATGTTGATTTAGGTGCCGATTATTATTTTACCACAAGTATTGATAGATTATATCCTTACGTGGGAGTTCAAGGTAACTTTATTTATGGTTCATTAGAATTATCTGATGGTTACCTAGGGCTTGATGATAATGATGAAGTGTTACCTACACATGATACGCGAAAAGGTGAATCGTACGGATTTGGAGGAAGTTTAGTTGGTGGTGTTGACTATTATTTAGCACCTGGTTTTTTCCTTGGGGTTGAAATCAAAGCAGTTTCTTACATGCAAAGTGTAAAAAATATTTATCACCAATCAGGTTTAGAAGCTCAAAATACCTATTCACATAATACTTCATTCTTAACTCAACCGATTATTAAACTAGGTTTTAAGTTTTAAGGAATTATAAGTATTACTAAATAATAAAAGGCAGTAAGAATATTTCTTACTGCCTTTTTTCTGTCACAACTAAGTGATTATTATTTCAAAAAAAGGAGGTATTATGCTTCCTTTTCTTCTGTTTTTTCTTCAGTGGTATCAAAGTTTAATAACTCTTTTTCTTGAAGTAAGTTATACCACATAATTACTTTTTTCATATCCGAAACATAAACTCTATCCTGATCGTAATCTGGTAAAATTTCAGAAAAATAGGCTTTTAGTTCTTTAGCCGATACTTTATGGCTAATTGCTGCTCCACCATTTTCTTTATCAGAGATGTTTTTAAAAACATCAGCTAACTTAACATCAGCTTCCTCAGTAAAAATAGAAATATCTTCTAGTGCACTGATTCTTGATGTTGCGTAAGCTGGCATTCTTTTGCCATCAAGCAATGACTCAACAATAATGCTATTTTTTGCTTGTGATACTAACTTAAATAATCCTCCTTGCCCTGATACTGCAAGAACTCCCTTTAACATTTCACTCATGTTTATTATTTTATTAAGGGTAATACCTCTTAATTATTCAACTTTATTAATTGCTGCAAAAATAGAAGTTTTATAAAACAATGTGCAATTTTTTAGGCTTAAAACTTAAAAAATATGAGATATGATATTTGGTACAATTATTTGATACCTCTCTCTTTTTTAATTTGCTCAAAAGCTTCATTTACCTTTTGAAACTTCTCTTTAGCTGACTGTTGAAATTCTTCACCCAAGTGAGCCACCTTATCTGGATGAAACTTAACCGCCATCTTTCTGTAAGCTTTCTTCACTTCATCGTCAGAAGCACTCGCTGCTATTTCAAGTACCTTATATGCGCTATCTACATTTTTGTAATACATAGCCTCAACAGAGTTGTAATCGGGCAAAGAAATAAGAAGCATTTTTGCGATAAACGCAATTTCATTTCTTTCACTCTCTGGAATATGACCGTCAGAACTCGCTACGCCAAATAGCATATGAACAAGTTGAACTCTTGAATCATAATCAACATGATTCGCTATTTGGTTACAAACTTGTCTTGTATCAATGTCTTGTTTTAATATCTCACGTAACGATAACAATGCATCAGAGGCGTGTGATTCTCCAAGCGAACGAACTAAGTATAGTTTTACATAGTCAAGTTCAGCTTTTACAACTTTACCATCGGCTTTCATAACAGCTGCCATCAAAACTAAAAGTGATGCAACAAATCCATCACGTGGGTTGCCTTCATATTGTTCTGCTTCGCGCTCGTCAAATTCAATTGATCCAAAAACTAAACCAAGTAATGCGCCAACGGGTCCTAATAACCACCATCCTAAACCAGCTCCAAGTAGTGAACTTCCAGATAATCTAAATTTCTTCATTATATTCTTAATCTTTTATCTATTTCTAATATTTGAGGAATTACAAGATGCGTATCATCGGCATAAATAACTTCATTAGCACGTGCAATCTTTTCGGCGTCGTTCATCTGATTATTTATTCTATCAAGTATTTCTTCTTTACTAATTCCATCGCGCTCAATAACGCGTTTTACTCGTATCTCAATGGGCGCAGTTACGGTTATTATTTTGTCTACGGTTTTGTATGCTCCACTTTCAAAAAGAATAGCTGCCTCTTTAAGAATATACGGAGCTGTTTGTTGCTGATACCACTTTTTAAAATGTAATGCAACAGCAGGGTGGGTAATCTTATTTAGTTGATCTAATTTTTGCTTATCCTTAAAAACTATATTTGAGATAAAAGGGCGGTTTAATTTCCCATAGGCATAACTATTCGCTCCAAAAAGTGTTTTTATTTGGCTAATAATTGTATCGTCTTTATCGATTAGATTTCTAGCTTCTAAATCAGAATAATATACAGGTATCCCTAATGATTCAAATATCCTACATACAGTAGTTTTTCCGCTACCTATGCCACCGGTAATTCCAACTTTTAACATTACTTTTTCTCAAATAAACATTCAACAAACAGAGGAGAATAATTAACTGTGTTAATCCATTTGGGTTGCCTTAGCAATCTAACTTTTAATTTATCAGGTAAACCTTCGCCGGTAAAATTGTCATAATCAATAACTGCATGAAACAGAACGTCATCAATTTCGTTAAATTTACTCGCCGGAACTCTACAACTTAGGTTTATTTTTGCAGGAAATGTTCTCACCTTTAAGCTGTCGGGTAGGTTAATAGCCAATACAGGTATACTGATCTTCTTTTCAGTGAAGGGTTCAATAGGTAAATTTAAATTAACTTTTTCAGGATTTAGAATTACATTTTTAATTGGCCTAATCGCGACAAACTCATCAATAGAATCTTTAAGGTTACCGAAATCCTTAGGAATAAGTTCAACGAATTTAAGTGTGTCTATTATTGAAGAAGGTCCAGACACTTCTATTCTTTCTGGATCTATGTCAACATTTCCTGAAGGATAATACTCAGCTGCATATGTAAATGTTGATTGGTGTTTAACAGGAACAATTTTTCGTTGCTTTTTATCAAGCGAAACAGATAGTGTATCCGGAAAGATTTCGATTAATTCAATATTATTGGCTAGGCGCGATGATACAGCATTAAGGTATTCGCGTGATAACACGTAAGCAAATTGACTTTCGCCTTCTGATTTTAATTTGAAATTTGAAACACTTAAGAATAGCGGTGCTTCATCTTTACCAAAATAGTAGGGGAGTAAAGAGTATCCTTGGGCACGGATTTTTAATTGTAATCGATCATCGGTAGTGCCATGTAAAATATAATCATCAGGTAAATTCGAATATTTAATGGGATACGAAATATTCGTTACATATTCTTTACGTAATGCATTTAAGAACCACAATGCAGTGGCAATTAAGAAAAATATGAGGTAAATAAATAGGTCTCTATTTTCTTTTATCTTCTTTAAAATTGAAACAAGGTATGTTTTCCAATTTTTTAATTCGTCAACATTGTGCTTCATCCTCATAAATAGTATTTATTGATGGTAATGTAAGGATGATATCTGAAATTTATAGCCATAATATTTATAATAATAATAATTCATGGCATAAAAAAAGCCAATGACTCCATAAATTTAGTCATTGGCTTTCTAAAAAAAAATTATCGTTTCGCATTTGCGTCAGACATATCCATTATAATGGCAGATTTATCAATTTTGATAACCACACCTTTAGAAATTTCAACGTTAACATGCGCTTCTTTAATCTCTGCTACTTTACCATAAATACCACCTGTAGTAATAACTGCATCACCTTTTTTAAGTTCTTCGCGGTATTTTTTTAATTCTTTTTGACGTTTCATCTGTGGACGAATCATGAAAAAGTAAAAAACTACAATAATTAATATAAATGGCAATAATTGCATTACAACGCTTTGCCCTTCTGCTGGGGCTGCTTGTAATAAAAACGACTGTAAGTTCATTTCAAAAAATTTAGTTTAATTTATAACATTAGCCGATATCACCAGCTCAATAAATTGATTGGGTATATTGGCCTCTACTTTGATTATTTTGTATTGCTTGCCCGAGAAACCTTTGCTGTTAAATCGTATTTCAATTTCACCTTCTTCCCCTGGTAATACAGGTTCTTTTGTGTAATTGACTGTTGTACAACCGCAGCCTGGTTTAACGTTATTAATTAGCAATGGTGTTTCCCCTGTATTTGTATACTTAAAATAGCATCCTACAATTTCACCATTCTTTATTGAATTGAAATTATGTAACTCTTTATCAAACTTAATTTTTGTTTGGTTTTGAATTGACTCTGTAGCTATTTTATCCTGTTCCTTAGTACTAGTTCCACACGAAATTAGCACTAAGCTTAGAAGAAATACAATTAAGGTTCGCACAATAATAGTTATTTATTATCAATTAATCCTCTACCGGCTTTTTTTACTTTACCGTCAGCTTCTAATTCTTGTAAAGCTTTATCGAGAATACCGTTAATAAAAACATTACTTTTATCTGTGGAGTAGTGCTTGGCAATTTCTAGATACTCGTTGATAGAAACTTTTAAAGGAATGTTGGTAAATTCAACAATCTCCGCTAAAGCAATTTCCATAAGTACAATATCCATAAAGGCTACACGCTCTACATCCCAGTTTTTAGAGTGCTTTTTAATAAGTGCATGGTAATCTGAATGGTTTACAGCTGATTTTCTGAATAATCTTTTTACAAAGTCTTCATCGTCATCATCTTTAAATTGCCCCATTAAGCTAATGGATTCATCACCTTCATTTATGCCTTTTATGGTTTTAACAACCATACTCAAAACAAATTCAACCTCATCATTCCAATAGATACTTTGCTCTTCGAATGTTGGATAAATAGGCTCAAAATAAGCAATTACCTTTTCAAGAAGACGAGCTGCAAATTTTTTGTCAGCTTCAAAAGAATCTTCCTCAGCATTCATGTAATCTTGATATTGAGTAGACTCAAGAATATGGTTATAAAGGTTTTTTACAATGTCTTTATAATTAACCCAATTATTCCCGTTGTTATTAACAAACTTTACAACAGCTTCACTATCGATAAATTTTGCTAAAACTCTGTTGTTTACAAAACGCATGTTTGGATTTAACTCCGCTTCACTTGGCATTTTTTTATTCTTACCAAATTCAATTCGTCCTACAGCATATTCTCTTATTTCAAGTAATAATAAGATATATAGGAAATAAAGATCGTGAGATTTTGAGATACTATGGAATAACTCCTTTTCGGAGTTTTGAATTGAGGTATCGCCATTTTTATAATGTGCATAGAGCACTTGCATAACCTTAACTCGGAGTAGCCTTCTGTTTAGCATTCTGTAAAGAACTTTAGTTTTATAATATATGCCGCAAAAATAGGTCTTTTTTCATACCAATCCATAAAACAATTCTATTTTTTCAGCATTTTAACAGCTCTTAAGTAAGCTAAAAATATGCCAAAAGTGAATATTAGTAATATTTAATTATTATTGAGCTAACTATGATGCTTAAAAGCATTACGTTAAAATGTGGAGTAGTAGAATTAGAACATTAACTATTTATACGAATAGCTTATAATATATAACCAATATAGAGATTAAATCTTCAATTTATAAGAAGCTTTCGTGTAAAATGCAGCTTTTTGTTAAGTTATATTTAGATTAATTCATAAATATTTCCCACTTTTGAGATATAATTAAACTCAGATAATTAAAACCCTACAATTTTTTGACGATGGATGGATATGTGAATAAAGAAGGCAATGAAAGAACCGATAAGGAAGAAATTTTTTCAAAAGCCGTCCGTGCTGGTAAAAGAACCTATTTTTTTGACGTAAAGGCTACACGTAAAAATGATTATTACCTTACAGTTACTGAAAGTAAAAAACGTTTTGGCCAAGATGGCAAGCATTACTTCGAGAAACACAAAATATTTCTTTACAAAGAAGACTTTGATAAGTTTGCTGATGGCCTAGAGGAGGTTGTTGCTTTCATTAGAAATAAGCAAGCTGAAGAAAATAATGAGACTATTGGCGAAACCAAAGCTACCAACGATTATACAAATGTTGAATTTGAAGATTTAGTAAGCCAATAGTTTTGATAAAATATAGGAGGTAATATTTGCAATCTGTTGCTATAAATCTTCAGAAAAGATTACCTCCTTACTAGATTGTGGTATTTCAATAATTATGTAAGGACTTGTCATAACAGTCATTACTATGCCCTCAGGTTTGTCTATATGATACTTAATTGTTATAGAATCATCTGTTTCGATAATTGTATCTAGAATAACCTTGTATCCACTTGATGGTTTCTCACCTATGAATATCTCAGCCAGCATAGTTGTTTTAAAATCAATAGCATCAATATTAAATTCGTCTAACGATTTAATTGTTTGCTCATTTTTATTTCTAATTGTTTGCTCATTTTTATTTCTAACAACATAGGTGCTTTTTTTAGTAACCCGAGAAAAGTCACCCTGAGCATTTATCTTAAATTCAATAACTGTTGATTTATTTGAAGTATTTTTGCTTAAACTACATGATGCTAGTATCACTGTTACTAGTAATGCTATTTTTAACCTTAACATTTTCATAATTTGTATTTTAAATGTGTTTGTTAATTATTATATGTATACTTTATTTGACTCTATAATCTTGTATGGTTTTAAAACCATTTAAGAATTCTTTAGTGTTCATTCTTTTCTTGCCTGAAATTTGCAAGGATTTAATACTTAATGCGCCTCCGTTACCATTTATGATTATGGATTGTTTTCCATCAGAAGTAATTTCGCCAATACTGTTTTTAGACTCTATAATCTCAGTATCAAATATTTTAAGCGTTGTTGTAGTGCCATCCGTGTGGGTAAGTTCTGTCCAAGCAGCAGGGTAGGGACTTAACCCTCTAATTTTATTGTATACATTCTTAATTGGTTCTGACCAATCAATTTTACAATCATCCTTAAAAATTTTAGGTGCCGGATTCAGAGTTACATCGTCCTTGAAATATTCTGATTGAGGCTTGGTTTCTGCTGTGCCATTGCAAATTTTCACGACAGTTTCAAGGACAAGATCGGCTCCTAAAACCATCATTTTATCATGAACAATACCTGCATTATCATTTTCAGAGATTGGCAATGTTTTTTGATCTATAATGTTACCTGTGTCAATTTCATGTTGTAAAAAGAAGGTAGTAACACCGGTTTCTTTGTCGCCATTAATTACAGCCCAGTTAATTGGAGCAGCACCACGGTATTGCGGTAAAAGAGATCCATGTAAATTAAATGATCCTAATTTGGGCATATTCCATACAACTTCAGGTAGCATTCTAAATGCTACAATTATTTGCAAATCGGCATTTAAAGCTTTAAGTTCTTTTAGGAATGTTTCATCTTTGAGTTTTTCTGGTTGAAGAACAGGAATGTTATTTAGAACCGCAAAATCTTTTACAGGTGAGGTTCTTATTTTCTGACCCCTACCAGCTTTTTTATCAGCTACAGTAACTACGCCAACAACGTTATATTTATTTTCAACAAGTTTTTTAAGGCTTTCTACAGCAAAATCAGGTGTTCCCATGAACACGATTCTCAACTTTTCTTTACTTATCATCTTTTCTCTTTAATGCTTATTGTAATTGACTATTCCCTTTTTGATGTTTAGGGTGATACGGACAGTTTTTACATCCGTTACCACAGCAATAGCCTCTTTCGCTTAGGTATTTTTTTGTCATAATCCTAAACCCACGTGGATCCATAATGAAGTCTATACCTTCCTTCAAAGGGTCTTGTACATAATAATCATCAATGTATTCCATTTTATATAATGATGTTTTGGGTCACAAAGATAGTTTTTATACTGATTGTATTTTTAAATAGTAGTTTAGAATTTTAGCAACTTTCTATATAGTGAAGATCCTATCATTAAAAATGAATAGTGTAATAATATGAATCTATTTATCTGCAAAATGTTTCATGAATTGAACACGCATATATACCGCAGGGTTTTCTGTTTTAGATTGACTTAATACACCACAGACATCTTCTAGATTAGAAAAGCCTTTCGAATTCATCCAAGTCATTAGTTCATCTAGCATGATGGAGATTTGAGAGAATCCTGATTTGTAAAGAACGCTTGCTAGTTGAACTGTTTTGGCACCTGCCAATAGCATTTTAATAAGTGTTTCACTGTTATGAACACCTGTAGATGCGGATATGTCGCAGTTAACTCTATCTGATAATATACCAATCCACCTTAGGGGTAAAGTATAATCAACTTGTGAGCTAAATTTTGGCGCAGAAGTTATGGTCAGTTCATTTATGTCAATATCTGGCGAGTAAAATCGATTGAACAGAACAAGCCCTTTTATGC
Organism: Saccharicrinis aurantiacus; assembly: GCF_947489045.1. Classification (NCBI taxonomy): domain Bacteria; kingdom Pseudomonadati; phylum Bacteroidota; class Bacteroidia; order Marinilabiliales; family Marinilabiliaceae; genus Saccharicrinis; species Saccharicrinis aurantiacus. The sequence continues at coordinate 60,902 of NZ_CANLCN010000013.1, read as the reverse complement.
CGGTATCTGAGAGTGCGGTTACGGTTTTAGTGATGTTGGTAAAATAAGGACTAATTTTTATCGAAATAGGAATAGTTACTTCCTTTTTTACAGCATCAATAATCTTGTAATAAATATCTGTATCTCCATCGTGACTCATAGTGTCAGATGGTTGGATGAATATATTTAATTCAATAGCATCTGCTCCTGCATCTTGCAGTGAACGTGCAAAGTAGGGCCAAGTTTCTGCTGTAATTGCGTTTATGCTTGCGATAATTGGTATATCAACAGTTTTTTTACAATCGCTTATTAATTTTAGGTAAGCGCTTAATGTATCTTCTACATTTTGATTTTCATAAAACTCAAGAGTCTCTGGGTAAATGTAGTGCGAAGTTTGGTTTTTACGCATAGTGTGCTCAAACTCCTTAATTATTTCTTCTTCGAATAATGATTTTAAAACGATTGCTCCTGCACCTTGTTTTTCTAATTCTTTTATGTCATCCACAGAATTTGTTAAACCCGAGCTGCTTGCAATTATTGGACTTTTAAGCTTTAATCCGAGGTAGTCTACTGATAAATTGGGCATACTGTTTATTTTACGAGGGTGAAAAAAAGCACCGATTTTTGAAATAATAATTCTATAATTCTGACATAATCCTAAAATAGTAATAATTTCGGACTTGATAAATAGAAGAACAATAATAGGATGGAAGAAGTAAAGAAATATAAGGTTGTTGGAGTAATGAGCGGTACCTCACTTGATGGACTTGATTTAGCTTTGTGTTCTTTCACCTATATTAAAAGTAGATGGTGTTTTACTATTGATAGGTGTAGTACCATTGCATATAATAATGATCTTAAACAAAGTTTGGCTACAGCTCAAAATTTAAGTGCCTATGATTTTGTAAAGTTGCACCGTGAATATGGTGTTTACATAGGGCAGGAAATTGTTGAGTTTATTGAAGGGGAAGAGAATATTGATTTGATAGCTTCTCACGGGCATACAATATTTCATGAGCCTAAGAATAATGTAACTTTTCAAATTGGATGTGGCGTTCAAATTTCTGCACAAACCGGTTTAAAAGTGGTATCAGATTTTAGAACCCTAGATATTGCTTTAGGAGGACAGGGAGCTCCATTGGTTCCTATTGGGGATCAATTATTATTTAATGATTATGATGGCTGCATTAATTTAGGTGGTTTTGCGAATATTTCTTATCAGCAGGGAGAGAGTAGAGTTGCATACGATATTTGCCCTGTTAATATAATTACTAACGATATAGTAAAAGACGCTTTTGATTTGCCCTATGACGATAAAGGTAAAATGGGTAAACGTGGTACAGTAATTAAACCTTTATTATCTGAGTTAAATAATTTAGAGTTTTATAGTTTAAAAGCTCCAAAGTCTTTGGCAAGAGAGTGGGTTGAGGATTGTGTACAGCCTATTTTATCAAAATATGAAACCAATTTAGCTGAAGATATTTTAGCAACATTGTATATGCATTACGCTGTGCAAATTGTAAATGTTATTGATGATAATAAATTAAAGAATGTGCTTTTTACAGGAGGAGGTACTTTCAATAATTATTTAATGGAATTGATATCAGGCCTGACTGCTGCGAATGTGAATATTCCATCTAAGGAAACAATAGATTTTAAGGAAGCCTTAATTTTTGCCTTTCTAGGAGTATTGCAGCAAGAGGGTGAAGTGAACTGTTTAAAATCGGTAACGGGTGCTCGTAAAGATAATTGTGGAGGAAGCGTAACGAATTAGCTTCCTCCATATATTTTTAAAGTATTATTTACTTTTATATTTAAAGAACTCGAGTTGATGTCCCATGCGTTCTTTTTTTGTTTTCATGTAAAACTCATTGTGCTCGTTTGGCTCAATCTCGATAGGTACATTTTCAACAATCTCTAAACCATATCCCTCTAAACCGATTCTTTTAATTGGATTATTAGTCATTAATCGCATTTTTTTCACACCTAGTTCGCGTAAAATTTGAGCGCCAACACCATAATCTCTTTCATCAGCATCAAAGCCAAGTTGAGTGTTTGCATCTACAGTATCAAGTCCTTCTTCCTGAAGTTTATAGGCTTTCATTTTATTCATTAAGCCAATACCTCGTCCTTCTTGGTTCATGTATACTAATACACCTTTACCTTCCTCTTCAATGCTTTGTAATGCTTTTTCAAGCTGCTCGCCACATTCGCATCTTAGTGAATGAAAAATATCGCCTGTTGCACAAGAAGAATGCACTCGTACTAAAACAGGTTCATCTTCATTCCATTCACCCTTAATAAGGGCCATGTGTTCAACTCCATTTGACTTCTGGCGGAAAGGAATAAAATGGAAGTTACCTCTACGAGTAGGCATGTTTACTTTCTCACCCTTAACAACAAGGCTCTCTTGTTTTAGGCGGTAAGCAATTAAATCTTGTATAGTAATTAATTTTAAATCAAATTTCTCTGCAATTTCAACAAGCTGCGGTAGGCGAGCCATTGTGCCATCTTCATTTAAGATCTCAACCAAAACTCCTACGGGAGAAAGTCCTGCTAAGCGGGCTAAATCAACAGCAGCCTCGGTATGCCCAGCTCTTCGAAGTACACCTCTATTTTTTGCTTTAAGCGGGAAAATATGACCTGGTCTACCCAAATCTTCAGGAGTGGTTTTAGGATTACTTAGAGATAATATGGTTTTTGCTCTATCTGAAGCAGATATACCTGTTGTACAGCCTTGGCCAATTAAGTCGACAGATACAGTAAAAGGAGTTGCGTGTAATGCAGTGTTTTTACCAACCATTAAATCAAGGTCTAATTCTTCTGCGCGTTCCTCGGTGATAGGAGCACAAATTAACCCTCTACCATGAGTTGCCATAAAATTAACCTTTTCAGGTGTCATTAATTCTCCGGCGGCAATAAAGTCACCTTCATTCTCTCTATCTTCGTCGTCAATTACAATAATTAACTCACCTTGTTTGATGGCCTCAATGGCGTCTTCAATACTATCTAATTTATAGGATTGATTGCTCATGGAAATATGCTTTTTAATGAATTCTTCTTTCAGAGTGCAAAGGTAATAAATAATTTACCTGTAACAATGTTTATCTATTTAGTCTTGTTTTTCTTTTTGGGCACGACCTTTTCAACATAAGGTTTAATCTTCGCATATATTTTTTGAAAGAAGATGACATAGGCATCTGAGTTTAGTATTGCACTATCTGTTGCTGCCTTGTAAGTTAAGAATACTCCTAATGGAAAAAGAACTGCAGAAGAAAGCCAAATGCCAAATACCGGAGGCCATACGCCTTCTTTACTTACCTTCAGTCCAAATGTGTCGATAATATAATAGACGATAAAAAATAAAACAGAGATAACCACAGGCATTCCCAACCCTCCTTTACGGATTATGGCACCAAGTGGGGCACCTATAAAGAAGAAAATAAAACAGGCAAATGATAAGGTAAACTTACGATGCCATTCTATTTTATGTCTCCTAATTTTATTTTCTACACTTTCAATATGTGTTAACTGATCTTCTATAACTGTTTTTGAATCGCGAGCTCTGCGTATGGCATTTTCTAATACCATTACTTTATCTTCGGTTCTAAATTGAGTAAAGGCACTATCACTATCTAGTGCAGCATATTCATCGAATTTAGGAAGTTTGAGTAGTGTTGTATCCTTAAAGTTTGCTGAATTCTTCTGCCGTTGAACTGCTCTTCTTCGTTTGCTATTTATAAAGTAGGCACCTTCAACACGAGGCTTGAGTTGCTCCACAAACTGGTTTCGAGAATTTGTTAAGGAATCTTCATCATGAGTAAGCTGATCAAGATTCTTCATTCTATCATTACTCTTAAATCCACCTTCGTCAAATCGGTTGAAATCTAAACCATGCATTGGTATCAAGGCAACTTGTTTTCCGAAGTAATCAGTTCTAAAGCTTTGCCGGTCGCGTTTGGAAATCCGCCCCCGTTTATCATCTGCTTTAGCATTATATTTGTGTCCGCTAAATAAGGTTAGCCGGAGTGACTTTTTGTCTTCTGATATTTGCATTTTACCAGAATCAGCCAAGGTAACGTTACTGTTTTTAGCCAATTTATTTCGATGATCATAAATCATAATATCATACAACATATCTGTTGTTTTTGATTTATTTTCAACTTTTATACTGAAATCAGTTATGCCGTCATAAAATATCTTTTCCTTGATGTCGAATTCAGGGCTAGCCCTCCGAACCGACCATAGTAAGGAATATAGTTTTAGGTTTGCAACGGGCAGAATATTATTGGAAAATTTAAACGCACCATAACTTACCATAACCGTGAATATAATTAATGGCAGCATTATTCGAGGTAATGAAATTCCGGATGATTTTATTGCTGTTAGCTCATAGTTTTCGCCTAAACTACCAAAAGTCATTAGTGAGGCTAATAGAATGGCTAAGGGAAGAGCTAATGGTACAACTTGAAGTGCTGCGTATACCATAAGTTCAGCAAGGACAGACATCTCGAGGCCTTTACCAACCATGTCGTCAACATACTTCCAAAGGAATTGCATTAATAGAACAAATAAGCAAATTAAAAAGGTCATTGACAGTGGAGCCAAATAGCTTTTTAAAATAAAAACATGAAGTTTCTTCATTGTATCAATATAAATATGGCAGTTTAGTGCAAAAAAAACACCTATAAACAAAAGTAGCTTATAGGCGCAAAGTTATATGAAATATCGTAAAAATTATAGCTTCAGAAGCCAAATTGCTTAAAGAGCTACAAAACAGTTTTATACAGATCCAAGACCATGTTTTAATTGATCTACTTGTTGATTCCACAATTCTATAGAATCTTCTTTATCATCAGCCTCAGCAAAGTCAGTAATCACCAAAGCAGTATCTCCGGTTAAATCATCAACTACAATACTAAATTCAAAAAAAGTATCTTCCTCTTCATCATCCAACCAATGGAAGCGAATATATTGGTTCTCTTTTTTTGATAACAATTCAGCCTCTTGTTCAGAACCATCCCAATAGAAAGTGTATTTGCTAAGTTTAACATTAACATCATCAGAAAACCATTCGGATAAACCGCTAGGTGTTGAAAGTCTATTGTATAAAATAGCAGGAGATGTTTTTATAATAAATTCGAGTTGATATTCTTCTTTTGTATCTGGCATAGTACAAGTAGTAAAAGGTTAATATGTTATTAGGCAATATAGGGTTTTTTACCTGAAAAAGAAATTTATGTAGTTCTTTAAGTACTTAAAACACTAATAACCGCAAGGTTTTTGATCTGATTTTATAAAAATGATGCTGATGTGATTTTTTAATCCGTTTAAACGAAAAATATTAATCGTGCCATTATTAAATTTCGATGAAGAAAAAGCAGGCTAAAGACCTGCAATTTCTTTTATATCGTTTATAATAGTTTGAGCTAATTGATCAGCTTCATCCATAGTTGCCGCTTCAGAATAAATACGAATAATTGGCTCAGTATTCGATTTTCTTAAATGCACCCATTTCTCAGCAAAGTCGATTTTAACGCCATCAATATCATTAATTTGTTCGTCGCTATATTTATTTTTAACTTCTAATAGGATTTTATCCACATTAATTTCAGGAGTTAATTCAATCTTATTTTTTGAAATATAATACTCGGGATATGTAGCTCTTAATTTAGAACACGTTTTGCCCGATTTTGCTAAATGTGTTAAAAATAAACCGATACCAACCAAGGCGTCTCTACCGTAATGAGATTCAGGATAAATAATTCCACCGTTACCTTCACCACCAATAACCGTATTGGTTTCTTTCATTTTGCTTACTACATTTACTTCTCCTACGGCGGCAGCGGCATAAGATCCACCATGTTTTTCAGTAACATCGCGCAAAGCACGTGTTGATGAAAGGTTAGATACTGTATTGCCTGGTTTGTTGCTTAAAATATAATCGGCAACAGCCACTAAAGTATATTCTTCGCCGAACATAGAACCATCTTCATTCACGATAGCAAGTCTATCAACATCAGGGTCAACTACGAAACCAACATCAGCTTTCTTCTCTTTTATAAGCGATGCTATTTCGGTTAAATTTTCAGGTAGTGGCTCGGGGTTGTGCGGAAATTGTCCGTTTGGTTCACAATAAAGCTCAATGGTATTTTTAACACCTAAGGCTTTTAAAAGAGGAGGAAGGTAAGTTCCACCAACAGAGTTAACACAATCTAGCGCAACCGTTAAATTTGAGTTTTTAATTGCATCAACATCCACTAATTCTAAATCGCATACATGCTGAACATGTTTCTGAAGGTAAGAGTCGTCATTTTTCACTTCTCCTAAATCATCAACATCAACAAAAGTAAAGGATTCCGATTCGGCAATTTCTAATATTTTTTCGCCTGCCTTGCCATCTAAAAACTCGCCTTTATTATTTAATAATTTTAGGGCATTCCATTGTTTTGGGTTATGACTGGCAGTTAAAATAATACCTCCATCGGCATTTTCCCATTCAACAGCTAATTCTGTTGTAGGTGTAGTTGATAAACCTAAATTAATCACATCAGCACCCATGCCCATTAGTGTAGCCACTACAAGTCGGTCTACCATAGGGCCTGAGATACGAGCATCACGCCCCACAACAACTGTGATTTTATCTTTACCTACATTTTGCTTTGCCCATGTTGCATAGGCAGCTGTAAATTTTACTACATCAAGAGGGCTTAAACCTTCTCCTGCTTGGCCTCCAATGGTGCCTCTAATTCCTGAAATGGATTTTATTAAAGTCATGATTTTTGTTTGTACGTACGATAGTTCTCGACGTTAGGTTATTATATTCTTATAAGTACTTAAAGGTACTTTGTTATTTCATTATTCCGGCTTTTAAAAAAGTAACTTCTTTTGCTGATAAATAGCGATACTTCCCACGAGGGACATCTTTTTTGGTAAGGCCTGAGAAGTAAACTCTATCAAGTTTAACAACCTCGTAACCTAGGTGAGCAAAAATTCTACGGACAATTCTATTTTTTCCGGAGTGAATTTCGATGCCAACTTCAAGTTTATTATCCTGTACCAAGCTTATTTTATCTGATTTAATAAAACCATCCTCTAACTCAAAGCCTTTGTCTATTGCATCAAGATGCTCTTGGGTAATGGGTTTATCAAGAAAAGCATGGTAAATTTTGCGGTGTTCGTGACTAGGGTGGGTGAGCTGCTTTGTTAAATCACCATCGTTGGTTAAAAGTAAAACCCCAGTAGTCATTTTATCAAGTCTGCCAACTGGGTATATGCGCTCATCACAAGCATTTTTTACTAAATCAATTACCGTTCGTTTGGCATGCGGATCTTTAAGTGTAGTTACATAGTCTTTTGGCTTATTCAAAAGAATATAAACCATTTTCTCTATAATTAATTCTTTACCCTCGTAAACTACTTTATCTGTTTTCTTCACCATGGAGCCCATGGCGGTTACAACTTCTCCATTCACAGAAACCAACCCTTCAGCTATTAATTTGTCGGCTTCTCTACGGCTACAAACACCAGTGTTTGCTACAAATTTATTTAAACGTATAGTGTCTTTTTTTTGAGTGTCAGATGATTGTTTATTTAGGTTATCATCTGTTTTTTTATTGGGTTTTTTCTTATCGAAGTAGTTGCCGTTCATTTTGATATATCTAATTTTTGCAAAGTTCTTAAAATAATCTGAATACTAATACAAAATGGATAGAATTTGACGAATTGAGGGTGGGAGTAATCGAAGTAATTATACAAAAAAAAGGAACACCTGTTTATTGGTGTTCCTTACTTAATTATAAACCCTAAAATCTATGAAAAAATCTAATGCTCCGAAAAAAAGCATTTTACACAAGCTGATATATAATTAACACGAGTGTGGTAAAATTGTTTAGCTATGTGCGATAATAATATATTCTGATTTTTAGAGTGTTGTTTTATTTCTTGGTGACCTTTGATTCAATTTTATCAGCGAATAAATGTGTTGTAATTGTATCCCCTTCTTTTACATCTTGTTTATTTTTGATGACTTTACCATTGGCATAAGAAATGGAATAGCCTTTTCGTAATATGTTTGTGGGATTTAAGAGTTCGTTGGTTTTATTAAAAATGTTGAGGTTTGATTTTTCTTGATTGATAAAATGGTGAACCCGCGTATTTAGTCGAGGTTTTACTTGCTGTAGTTTAAGCCTATGTTGGTTAATTATATTCTGACTCGAGTAATCGATATTCAGTTTGCTTTTATTCAGAAATGCACTTTCATTTTGTATAAAACGGGAGGTTTCTGATTTTAGAATATGTGATAAGTTTTGGAGTCTACTTTCTTGGCTTAAAATGGCATTCTTAACCAGAGGTTTTAACCTAGCCGAATTATTATTGTGTTGATTTTTAAGTTCAGTGATTATTTGTTCGGTGCTATAGATTAATTGGTTTTTATATTCGCTGAGATCATTATTAAATTCAGTGGCTAATTCAATTATAAATTCGGCAACAGCAGTTGGTGTTTTTAAATGCGTATGGGCAACCAAATCCACAATGGATTCATCTCGCTCATGACCAATACCTGAAAAAACAGGTAGCGGGAATTGTGCAATATTATAAGCAATCCAATAGTTATCAAAGGCCATTAAGTCGGAGCTTGAACCTCCTCCTCTTATAATTGCTACAGCATCAAAGAAACCTTCATGTTCATATATTTTTTCAAGAGCTGCAGCAACAGATTCTTCAGTTTGATCGCCTTGCATAATTGCAGGGAAGAGTTTCGTATAGAATTTAATGCCAGCTTTGTTACTGTTTAGTTGATTCATGAAATCTTCATACCCTGCGGCAGAAGGAGAGGAGATAATGGCAATTTTTTGAACCACCATAGGTAGCTCAATATCCTTATTCATATCAATTACCCCTTCTTCGGTGAGCTGTTTAATGATCGCCTGTCTTTTTTGAGCCATATCTCCCAAAGTATAGTTCGGGTCAATATCTCTAACATTTAGGCTTAAACCATACACTTCTTGATAATCGATACTAGCCCGTATCATAACTTTGATACCTGACGATAGTGTTTGGCCAGTGCTCGATTCAAAATAAGGTTTCAACATCCTGTAGGTGTAAGCCCAGATGTTGGCTCTGGTTTTGGCAATTATCTGTTCGCTACCTTTTTCTTTCTCAATTAGCTCAAGGTAACAGTGGCCATTGCGCACCTCTCGTATTTCGCTTATTTCAGCAACCACCCAATAGGTGTCATCAAATTGGGTGTGAATGGCCTTTTTTACATTGTTATTTAATTCGAAAAGAGAAAGAGGGGCATCGCTCATAATCTGTTTATTGTTTTGTTAGTTTAATAGTTTGAGATTGGTTATTGTAGGTAATTTGAGCAATATAAATGCCTTTACTGAGTTGGTTTAGGTTGTTTAATGTCAATTGAGAATGAGGCGCAAATTGCTCAGTTCTCATAAGGGTACCACTAATGTTGTATAGTTTAATGGTTATGTCGCTATTGATAGAGTTTGGTGCGTTAAAATGAATACTATTGGTAAAAGGGTTATTGTAGGTGGTAAAGGTAGTGTGGCTATGTTTTGTATTTACGCTATTTTCAATATCTAATATATCAGCAAAGTTCGGTATTCCATATCCCAGTTGTTCTGTTGGGTTTGAAATTAAGTGGGCACTTTCTTTAACTCGGGTAATAATTTCTTGGTTGCTAAGTTGGGGTAATGCTTGTTTTATACAGGCAGTAAATCCGGTAATAACAGGAGCCGAAAAGCTTGTTCCGTTGCCTCTTGTAATATTACCATCGAGGCCTTGTATGGCAGTGCTCGATCCTAGAGCAACCACATCGGGTTTCACCCTTCCATCGGCTGTGGGGCCGAATGAACTAAAATAAGAAGGTTCTTTTCTGGAATCAACAGCGCCTACGGTAAGTACATTTTCTCCATCGGCAGGACTTATAATATATCTCCAGGTTTTGTTTCCTTCATTGCCAGCACTGTTTACTACAATTATTCCCTTTGAGAATGCTATTTCAGCAGCCTTCACAATAGTAGAGGTTTGTCCATCCATATCTGTATAAGTGTAGCTCATGTCAGAATCGTCAAACTCATAATAACCAAGTGAGGAGCTTATGATGTCGGCACCAATGCTATCTGCTTTTTCGGCAGCACATACCCAATAATACTCTTCAACCGGATATTCAGTTGCTGCATCTTCAGTTCTATATAAGAAGAAGTTGGCCTTAATAGCACTTCCTTTAAATTCATTCTCTACATATCCGCCAATAATAGAAAGAACTTGCATGCCATGCTGATGCTCCTGGAATATATTTCCAGTCGGATTTACAAAATCGTAAGTATCTATTATTTGATTATTCTCCCATAAGTGTACAAAGCTTGGGAGTGAATTTACATCTTTAAAACCAGCATCAAGCACTGCAATATTTATGCCTTCGCCATTATAATTTTGGTGCACATACTGACCTTTCACCATTGCAGTTTGTGTCCACGAATTACCATAAGTAACATTAACGGCACTTGGTGTAGCATTTTTAAGCAGCTCGTTGTTCTTTTGTATTGTATTGGTAAGTTGTGGTTTCCATATCAAATCAACTTTGCTCACAAAACTCAAAGCTTTTATTTCATCAATAGCTTCTGTGTTGCTGCTTTCAATAATAGCACCGTTAAGCCATTTAGAAGTATGTAAAACCTTAACTGATTTTGATTGGATAATAGTAAGATAGCTTGAGGTAACAGGTAAATCGTTTTCAACTAGGTTGATATTCTGATTTGTTCGGCGTTCTAAAGCCTCAGGACTTAAGAATTCCTGAGGGGCAGACAGGGAATAGTCGTTGCTATTTTTATCAGTAAATGAAACAAAATATTTTTGCGCATCAATATTTAATGTGATGCAACTTATAATGAGTAATATGAATAGCGTAACTTTTCTCATGTTTATGCATTAAAAAGTTCTGATGTAACCATCAGGGTTGTTTTTAAATTCTTCTGGGTCTTTTATTTTACCCTTATTCATTTCAAATTCTTCAAACATCTTTTTCTGTTTCTGATCAAGCGAATCGCCATTTAAAACAATGCCTTCATCGTAAAGTAACTTATACATAAAGTTGCCATTGGGTGCAAAAATTAACCACTCGCCATCCTCAAGCCCATTGATAAATTGTCCTTGTATTTCAACATTACCATTTTCGTGATATACCCAATAATCTCCATGTATCAGGTTATTTTTATAAGTAAGCTTTGTTTTTTTTGCTCCGCTTTCGAAATACTTTATGCAATCGCCATCCTTAATATTGTCTTTCCACATTGTGTCTTCCGATTTATTACCATTGCGGTAATAAAATGTGGTTAAGCCATTTTTAATATCATTAGTAAATGTTTCGGTAGAATTTAAACTTCCATCGTTAAGAAAGTAATTCCACTTACCATCTTTTACCTTGCCATGATATTTACCTTTAGCCTGTATTTTACCATTTTTGTAAAATAGTTCAGCATCGCCATACTCACCATTTTCATCGTAATTGATTTTTACTTTCGGTCGGCCCGATTCATAATATCGAATCATTTCACCCACAGGCTTATCGTCTTTAAAGTTTACGCTGTATGCCAATCGGCCACTGCTAAAACGTTTTTCCCAATGCCCTTGTTTACGCCCTTGCGCATCTACTTTGTTAGTTGAAGCAGAAGATAATTGCTTTTTAGAACTACTTGATGGTACACTATTGCCAAAAATATCAGTGCCTTGTGCATAAAATGCGTTGGTGGTAATGGATAAAGCAAATAGTAAAAGTAAATATTTCATCTGTTTAAATTTGTTTTTTCAATGGTCAGATGGAACTCTCAAGAAATATTAAAAATTACATGTTCGTTTCATCTATATTAATTATTAATAAGCGATGTGCTATCCAAGTTAGCGCGGCAAATTTATAAGTATTCTATCAATATTTTTATGATATAAGAGAGAATATTGATGCAAATAAAAAAAGCCCCACATTATGTGGAGCTTTTAATACTATTATCTAAAGTGAGTGAATTACTTCACCTCTTCAAAATCAACATCAGTAACTTCATCGTCACCTTTAGCTTGCGCACCAGCATCTGGTCCTGGTTGTGCACCACCAGCTTGAGCACCTTCGGCTTGACTAGCGTTGTACATCTCTTGCGAAGCAGCTTGGAAAACTGTGTTTAACTCAGTTGTAGCAGCATCAATACCTTCAAGGTCTTCCGCTTTATGAGCAGTTTTTAGTTTTTCAAGAGCAGCCTCAATAGGCGCTTTTTTGTCTGCAGGTAATTTATCGCCAAACTCTGAAAGTTGCTTTTCAGTTTGGAATACTAAACTGTCAGCACCATTTAATTTGTCAATTTTTTCCTTAGCAGCTTTATCCGCATCAGCGTTAGCTTCAGCTTCGTCTTTCATTCTCTTGATTTCTTCATCGCTTAAGCCCGAAGAAGCCTCGATACGAATACTTTGCTCTTTACCTGTTGCTTTATCTTTAGCAGCTACGTTTAAGATACCATTAGCATCAATATCAAAAGATACCTCAATTTGTGGCTCACCTCTACGTGCAGGAGAAATTCCATCTAAGTGGAAACGACCAATTGTTTTGTTTTGGTTAGCCATTGGGCGCTCACCTTGTACAATATGGATTTCAACCGATGGTTGGTTATCAGCAGCAGTAGTAAAAGTTTCTGACTTTTTAGTTGGGATTGTAGTGTTAGCTTCAATCAACTTAGTCATTACACCACCCATAGTTTCAATACCTAATGAAAGTGGAGTTACATCTAATAATAATACATCTTTAACCTCGCCAGTTAATACACCACCTTGGATAGCAGCACCTACAGCAACAACCTCATCAGGGTTAACACCTTTTGAAGGCTCTTTACCGAAGAATTTAGAAACAATCTCTTGAATAGCAGGGATACGTGTTGATCCACCAACTAAAATTACTTCGTCAATTTCTGAAGGATTCATACCAGCATCTCTTAAAGCAGCTTTACATGGCTCTAAAGTTCCTTGAATTAACTTGTCAGCTAATTGCTCAAACTGCGCACGGCTTAAAGTTTTAACAAGGTGCTTAGGGATACCATCAACAGGCATAATATATGGTAAGTTAATCTCAGTAGAATTTCCACTCGATAACTCAATTTTAGCTTTCTCAGCAGCATCTTTCAAACGTTGGTGAGCCATTGGATCCTTACGTAAGTCAATACCTTCGTCTTTTAAGAACTCATCAGCTAACCAGTTAATGATTACATCATCAAAGTCATCACCACCAAGGTGCGTATCACCGTTAGTCGATTTTACTTCAAAAACACCATCACCTAACTCAAGAATAGAGATATCAAAAGTACCACCACCAAGGTCAAAAACAGCAATTTTGATGTCTTTGTCCATTTTATCTAAACCATAAGCTAACGCAGCAGCAGTAGGCTCGTTGATAATTCTGCGTACTTTTAAACCAGAAATCTCACCAGCCTCTTTAGTAGCCTGACGTTGTGCATCGTTAAAATATGCAGGCACTGTAATAACAGCCTCGTCAACTTCTTGTCCTAAATAATCTTCAGCAGTTTTCTTCATTTTCTGAAGTGTCATTGCCGAAATCTCTTGTGGAGAATATTTTCTATCGTCAATAGCAACACGTGGTGTGTTGTTATCACCTTTTACAATTTCGTAAGGTACTCTTGTGATTTCATTAGGTACTGTATCATAAGTTTCACCCATGAATCTTTTGATAGAGTAAATGGTTTTAGTTGGGTTTGTGATAGCCTGACGTTTTGCAGGATCACCCACTTTTCTTTCGCCACCTTCAACAAATCCTACAATCGAAGGAGTAGTTCTTTTACCTTCACTGTTTGGAATTACAACCGGTTCGTTTCCTTCCATTACAGAAACACATGAATTGGTTGTTCCTAAATCGATTCCAATTACTTTTCCCATTTTATTAATTTTTATTTTAGTTTTTTATTTTCCTATTTCAATACGACTCTCCTTGTTTCAAACCCTGTGCCATTTAATAATTTGGGTTTTTTAGTGAAATATTGGCATGATTCGTTCCCCATTCATCTTTTTGCTGTCATTCAATAGTGACAAAAAGACATTTTGCCCATCCATTTACTGACACTGACTCGCCTTAATTAAACATTAGGGCGGCCAGTGCGGCTATCCGCTATAGCCTTTGTTGGCTATTGCCATTCTGCTAAACTGTGCGTGGGCTTCCTTTGGTCGCCTCCGCCAGCCAAGCATCATAAGCAATAGCCAACAAAGGGCTGCCGCTATTATCCGCGCCGCGTGGCAGTATGGTGCCAAAACAACATTAAAGTGCATGTTGTTTTTAATATATATAAACAAAACCGATCGCTAATGTGTTTTAGCGTAAATATTTAATCTAAAATTAAATGCTATGAAGTTGAATTTTTTCACTGTAAGTTTTGTGATCCTATTAGGCTTAATTTCCTGTAATAACGATGATGATACAAATCCAGAACCCATCACTAAAGCAAACATCATTGGTTCGGTCAATTTGTATAACGAAGGCGTAACTCAAATTGAAAACTCAAATATGATTGTTAAAGTGGAAGGAACAGAAATTTCTGCAAAAACAGATGATGATGGTGATTTCACTCTATCAGAAGTGCCTTTTGGAACCTATACCCTTACCTATGAGAAGTCAGGGTTTGGCACATTTAAAAAATACAATATTGAACACACAAACACAGGGTCTTCAACTATAATTACAGCAAGTCCTTCGCTAGGAGAAATTTCTACAACCCAGATAACAGCTCTTGAATCTACTGTAAATGGGGATAACATTCAGCTTGCCATCACCACAATTCCTGCCGGAAATAATAGTAACACTCGTTATGTTCGGTATTTCCTTTCCACTAACTCAAATGTTAGTAACGAAAACTATACCTATTATTCTCCGGGGCTAGTTTCTCAAATAACCCCCTTAGTTATTACGCTATCGCAGGATGATTTAATTAGTGCTGGTTTTTCATCAGGACAGACTGTATATGCGAAAGTATATGGAGACTCATTTTGGAGTAATGAATACGATGACTCAGATTTGGGCAGAAAAGTTTTTCCAAACTTGAATATGAATTCGGCCAATGCAGTATCTCTTATTGTTCCATAAATATTGACAGTATACAGTCGTTTTTGTTATGAAATCAAGGGTTATTGTCAATGTAAATTATGAACCTGTGCATACTATTGTAAAGTTTACAAAGAAGTTCTAATGCATAATGTTGGTTTAAAATTTATTTAGTATCAGCAAAAAAAAAGCCAGTACAGAATGTTAGATATCCGTACTGGCTTCGTATTTATAATAGTTAATTGAGTTATTTTTCCTCAATATATTCCCAAATATCTTGTCTGCTATGGATATAACCATCTCCGGTACCCACATAGGCATAGTTGTCTATTGTAAAAGCCACACCAAGTACCCTTCTGCCGTCTTCCCAACCAATACTTTCGCGGTATCCACCATAAAAATCGGTAACCTGAGTCCATTTGTCGCTGCTTGGTTCGTATTTCCAAAAATCTTTTGTTGAATCGTATATATTCTGTGTTCCTCCTGTGCCAACGTACCCATTTCCGTTTAACGTAAAGCCAACAGCACCCGCACGCGTGCCACCTCCAAAATTAGCTACTTTAGTCCAGGTGTCGTTTGTGGTATCGTATTTCCAAAAGTCGTTTTGAGCTTTCGTATCTGTACCGCAACCAATGTAAATGTAATCGCCAATAACAAATCCAACGCTATTTTCACTTCCTTCACCCGGATAGTTTGCCAGTTGCTCCCACGAATCTGATGTGGTATTGTATTTCCAAAAGTCTTTTAAATGACCTGCCCCAAACTTATACCCTAAGCCTACATATCCATTGCCATTGCATCCAAAGGCTATGGCATTTCTTCTTTCTTCACCAGGGATATCAGCCATTTGTTTCCATTCGTCGGCTTCGGCATTGTATTTCCATAAATCACCTAATACAGTCACGGTGCTTAGGTTTTCTTGGTCTTGTCCCATGCCAACATATCCGTTGTTACCGGCACTAAAAGCAATGCAGCCTGTTCTTTTTGTACCTGGGAAATCTTTAATAGGAGTCCATGTATTGTATATTCTATCGTATTTCCACATATCATTATAATAGGTGCTAACCGAATATCCAAGCCCCACATAGCCATAATTGTTTATGCTAAAAGCTACAGCTCCATCTCTTCCTGTGGGGATGCTTTTTTTGCGAAGCCATGGGTTTGTGCTTAATTCAAAATCGCGATAAGCGGTATCTACTTGGTTGCCTACTTGCACGGTAAGTATACCTGTAGAAACCTCAGCCGGAACTTCAACGTGAATAACAGTATCGTTTGCACTATATACATTGCCCAGTACACCATTAAAATATACTTTGTTGTTTTCCTTTTTCGTGCTAAAGTAGTTGCCTGTAATGTTTACGTAGGTTCCTTCTCTACCTTCTTTTGGGAAGAAGTTGTTGATAATAGGAGCCTCTTCGGGTATGGTTTCATCATTGTCAAATGCGTTGCTATTATCTTTAGAACAGCCCATTAGTAAGGCGCCAAATAATAGGGCGTAAATCACTTGTGTTTTCATAAATGTTGTGTTTGTGTGCGAAATAAATTTCTATTGATTAACGAAGTTTACCATAAAGTCGCCCGTGTAGGTTCCTTTAAACTCGGTACCATCATTCATTAATAAGTTCATATTTAGTGTGTAGTTATTGCCACTGTTATGGTTAATTTGTACTTCACCTTCCTTAAGGTTGGTAGTCTCTACTCCTGAGTCATTAAAAGAAGCGTATGAGCTTAACCAGTCATCTAATACTTTATCGCCCTCAGCAGTAGGGTAGGAGTAGTTACCGGTTATGGTTTCTTTGGTAAATGATTCTACATCTATAGTAAGAGTATTCACCTGAAAGCCTGTACCGCTTATTAATGAAATTGAAGTATGTCCGCTGCCCGATAGTGATACGCCAATCATGGTAGCTGTGTTAATTTTAAAATCCTGATTGTTTATGCTTATTGAGTTGGTATCACTTTGCTCGTTGTCATTGCTTTTTGAACATCCAAAGAATAAAGTGCAAGCCAGTAAAATAGACAGAATGTGTTTCATAGTTGTGTTTATTGTTGTTAGTTAATTTTTAGAGTTGGCTTTAGTAGGTAAAAGAAAACAGCCATCTGTTGCTACAGATGGCTGTTAAATCAATTCTTATTAAAATAAGTACTGCACTGCAGCACCAATTCTGAAATAAGTACCATCAGTAATGGTTAATTTCATTTCAGGAGCTAGGTTAAACTGCTCGCTTAGTTTGTAGTTGGCTCCAATACCAATATTTAAACCTAATGAGGTATCTGAAGAACTAACAGCGGGTGTAGTAAAACCACCATAATTCATACTTGGTACGCTTACCTTAGCCGAAGTAAGTCCTAATCCGCCAATACCATAAACGTTTAAGTTTTCATCATGTTGATAAAAAACGTAATGCGCATCAAAATCAAAAATATTAAAGCTTACGTAATCCTTTTTAAAAATGTGGCTATAGCTTACCGATCCTTCCCACTCGCTGGTAAATTCGTAAACCCCGTCAAAAGTAAGCCCAATATTACCTATGTCTGTTGCAAATACTAAACCCGCACCAGCGCGTATTTTAGAACTGTCGAATTCTTGTGCCATCACATTTACAGTAAGCACAAAGGCCAATAGTAGTAAAAAACTCTTTTTCATTTTTTGTAATTTATAGTTGTTAAAATTTAATGTTATATGTAGTTGTGGTTCCCAGTCGGTCTATTCGTAAGTTAGTACTCACAAGTGTGTAGAACGATAATTAAGTATGTAATATACGGAGGAACTCAAAGCATTTTGAGCGTTATAGAGCGTTTAGTTTTTTTATAATTATCGGGTAATAAATTATAGCTGTATTGGCTACAGCCCATCTTATGTTGTTTAGGTAGCATGTGTGTTTATTAGTTAGAGTCTATAATGCTTTTGGTATACGTATCGTCAATGATTATGTTGCGCAACGTTAGTGCGTAAAAACCTTATTTAGAAATATTTTTATTTGTAGTTTCCATTTTGTTACTAATATACAAAGTGTTATATTGTATGTATCTTTTACAAATACCTAATTACTATTATGCATTATTTAACAGATCGCCCATTCTTATTAACAATAAAGCTTGCTAAAATTTTTCTCGCAAAAGCAAGTTTAAGTATCCAAAACATCAATTTGCCATACCCATTTGTAACTCGTAATGAGTTGCGGTTTTTCCGTAAGTTGGTTTTTTTATAAAACCGCCTTTCGGAAATCCCGAACGTTTATTTTAAATACAAAACTCCCAACCGGGATTCCCGAAAGGATTAAAAAAATTACAAATGTCCAATCGGATTACTCGTTTCATCAATTAAAAATTTAGAAATGCTATCGGAAATCCCGTAAGCCAATTATAAATAAAAAATGGACTCTCGGGATTACCGTAAGCTTATAATAACCTATAACTTAAAATTAGAAAAATGGAAAAATTAGCAATTAAATGTGAAAAAGTAGACTATACCAGATTAAGTAATGATCGGTTTATATCGTTAATGAAAAAGGCAGTTCAATATCCTACCATTCATGCTGTTCCTGCAGAGCATATCGCTTTTACCCCTGTGGCAATATTGGCCGAGAAGGTAGAGCAGCTAAATAAGTTGATGAGTAAAGAAAAGGTTTTTAGCAATCGTAAAAGTTTAGATCAGTTGGTTGATGCTCGTTGGTCATATATAGTTGATTTAATAAAAGTCATGTCTAACAGTTATAATGAAGAGAAGAGAAATGCCGCTATTTCGCTTTTAGAGGTATTTAATTCCTTTGATAAAAACCTTGATTTACTGCCTTACGATGCGCAATATACTCAAATAGGTGCAGTACTTAATATTTGGGAAAGCCCTGAAAATGTAAAGCATTTTACAAGCTTGGATTTATCTGAAGATTTGGTAGCTCTTCGTAAGGAAGTAGGTGATTTTTTAGAGTATGATGTAAATCGTAAGAAAAATAGCGATGATGCGCCTACACCAAGCGAATTAAGAGTTGATATTAAAAAGCAATTTGTACTTTGGTTAAACTTGCTCGAATCTTTGGCCAATTTAAATAAGGATGAGTATTGTTTTAAAGTTTTGAGCAGTATTAACGAGCAGCTTAAAGAGCAAAGTGCCTACTTAAAAGCCAAAACTACACGCAGCGAAGCCGAAAAGGAAGCCTAGTAGTAGTGCCTTGTAATTAAAACTGTATTTTATTTCAGCTAAATTTTGGCGTGTAAAATGCAGCTATGTTAGTTGTTACGGTTGTTGGTGCTACAGGCTGTAACAACTAACTTTAAAATATAAGCAAACTTAGTTTTGTAGTTTAAATAACTTGTCTATATTTGCACCCGCAATAAAGAAAACAACAAACGTTTAAAGATATATTGCGGGGTGGAGCAGTTGGTAGCTCGTTGGGCTCATAACCCAAAGGTCATCAGTTCGAGTCTGGTCCCCGCTACTAAGAAAGCCGAAGAATTAATTTTCTTCGGCTTTTTTTATGGCTGAAAATGCCATTAACCTCACCATTGTAAAACTAAAATAATTTGCATGTTGATGAAATACATAAAATCATAAAGGAGTAATTTTTTAGTGTACATTAACGTGTTTCTTTTGTAGATATGCATCCAGTTTTGAGCCTTTCTCGCTCTTGACACCCCTTCTCATCGCGCTTATTTTGAAGCCATACTAAATAATCTAAAATTTATAATCATGAAAAAGTTACTTTTAGTTTTTGCTGTTTTCGCACTGATTATGGCAAGTTGTAAGGAAGAAACAAAAGCACCTGCAGAGGAAGCGTATGCTGAATTTGCTGTTGTTGCGAATGATGCTGATTTAGTGACCTTAAAAAATGCTCCACTAATGGATGATATGTTGCCGATGTGTGATCCTGACCTTAACTATACAGAGGCATACGATCATGCAACTATTGTGTATAACATTGTTGGTGATGACCCTGATGCGGGACCTCAGACAGCAGAAGTACCTGTTTTTTATGTGGATGGTAAGTTTGTTACTCAACCAATAAAGGTAATGCTTGGTAGTCTTGAGACTTTAGAAATCTTAATTAGTGAGTTTATTGTAAGGGATGAATTAGGAGAACCTCTAAAAGCAACTCCGCATAGTGGATCTGATTTCTTCCAATTTATAAATCCTGCCAATGGACTAAGAACTTTTACAGTTAAGAAGTTCGAAAAAACAGAGTTTGTTATTGATGTGTTATGTTATGACGATTTGACGTATGATTATTTCGGTTTTATTTGGTTTAATATTCGACCAATTACAGTAAGAAGTATTTGTGTATTTGGTGATATTTGTATTTGTGAACCAGAATCATACAAGTTAAAGTATCTATATGGTGATGATCAAGTCTTTACTTATTACGATCAAGTTCAGGGAGGATCATTATTTGATGTTATTGCTAAAGTAAAAGTAATAATCACTCAAGCTGATGGTACTGTAAGAGAATTCTCAAATCTTGAATATCCGTTGAATGAATGTTTAGCAGTTTATTGGTCAGATTTGGATGAAGAAAGCGAAGACGTTACCATGGAACTGAAAGTGTTATTACCTGTAGGTAATGTGCTTGATTGGGTATCTGTTAAAGTTATTACGGCTGATGCAAGTACAGACTTTGGTGAAGATGATGATATGATAGATTTCGTTATAGGTGATTGTCATGAAAGTGCAGATTGGGTTTTACCTGCACATTTAAACCTACCGGATCATAGTGTTCAAGGTATTCAAATGACGGCTACACAAACGTATTATTCGAATAATTATTTTGCCAAATTTATGTTTACAGGTATCCCTAGTGGTTATAGTATTCTAAATAACACTTATTACAATGGGTGGTGTATAAATTATGGTGATCGTTTCCCTGGAGGAACAACCTCTGGAATCAAGTTTTACGTGGTTGATGATTTTGGACCAGCTGGCATCAATAATATTTCTAACCTGATGATAGACCGCGTTGCATGGTTTGTTAATAATAGTCCTTTATTTTCTAATGGAGTGCCCGTTGCAGGTCAAGGTCAATTAATCCAACAAATCATTTGGAAAATATGTGGAGCTGATAATGGAGCTGATATCTCTGCAGTTGTGAGTGCAGTTGCAACTGATGCAACTTATTCTCCAGGTTATGGTGAGTATAAGGTAATTGCATTCTACAATGGCAATAGTGATCTTCAAATTTTAATTACTCAGGTGAATTCACCTTGTATAGAAGTATTTAATTAATATTAATCTAAAATAAAAATCCCCTTCCGATTTATCGGAAGGGGATTTCTTGTTTATTTTGTATTTGTAATGTGGTTCTATACCATACCCGCAAAGCCCATAAAGGCTAGCGCTAATATACCTGCTACCAATAAAGCAATAGGTGTTCCTTTCATTCCTTTTGGTAAGTCGGCAAGTTCAAGTTGCTCTCTGATACCTGCAAAAATAATTAGGGCTAATCCAAAACCAATGGCATTTGCAGCAGCAAAAGCAACTGATTCTAACAAGTTAAAATCTTTCTGAATCGTCATAATAGCAACCCCTAATATGGCACAGTTTGTAGTAATCAATGGTAAAAATACCCCCAATGCTTGATAAAGGGGAGGACTTACCTTTTTTAAGATAATTTCTACCAACTGTACTAATGATGCAATTACCAGAATAAACGTAATAGTTTGTAAAAAGCCTACGTTAAAGGCATCTAGTACAAATTTCTGAATTAAATAGGTAACAATAGTAGCAATAACCATTACAAAGGTTACAGCACCCGTCATACCTATTCCGGTTGATATTTTTTTAGAAACGCCTAAAAACGGACAAATCCCTAAAAACTGAGCCAGTACAATGTTGTTAACAAATATGGCCGATATAAATATTAATACATATTCCATAATACTAGGCTTTTTTAAGTTTGTCGATAATAGCAATAAGGTAGGCTAGGGCAATAAATGCACCTGGAGCCAAAACAAATACCAACATACCGTATTGCTCAGGGAACACTACCATGTCGAATATTTTACCGCTTCCTAAAAATTCTCTAACACTACCTAGCATAGTTAATGCCATGGCAAAACCAAGTCCCATTCCTAAACCATCAATCATTGATGAAAGAGGGTTGTTTTTAGAGGCAAAAGCTTCTGCTCTTCCTAATACAACACAGTTTACCACGATAAGTGGAATAAACAATCCTAACGATTCGAATAAAGAGGGTAGGTAAGCCTGCATTAATAATTCAACCACCGTTACAAACGAGGCAATAATTACAATAAAAGCAGGAATACGAACCTTATCCGGAATCATATCTTTAACTAACGAAACTACAATGTTACTCATCACCAACACAAATGTGGTGGCCAAGCCCATACCCAAACCATTAATGGCAGAAGAGGTTACTCCCAGTGTAGGACACATCCCCAGTAGTAGGGTGAATACGGCATTTTCCTTAAAAAATCCCTTTAAAAAGTTTTCTTTCTGATTCATTTCTGGCCTCCTTCCTTAGTGTATGTATTGTAGGCAATTGTTATGGCATCTAAAAATGCTCTTGAACTGATGGTTGCTGCTGTAATAGCATCAACATCACCGCCATCTTTTGAAACGGTTAAGTTATCAGCACCGGGGTTTTTACCTAATACCGATTGACTTGGTTTCTCAGTTGAATTAAACCACTCTTGCATTTTAGATCCTAAACCTGGTGTTTCTTTGTGTTCTAAAACTGAATAGTTAATGATAGAGCCATCAGGCTTTAAGCCAACCATTAATTTTATTTCTCCACTAAAGCCTTTCATTGTCTTGCTTGAGATAGCAACTCCTAAAAGCTCACTTCCTTTTTTACAAGGAAAAACTTCAAGTTGATAGCCTTCGGCAGAGGTTAATTCGTAAGCTTCATCGGTTGGGTTATTGTCAAACCCGGGTACCACACTTTCTATAGCCGCTTTTTGCTTAGCAAGCTTTGCTGTAGCAATTGGCTCTTTGGTAACTTTGTAAACCATTCCTAAAGTACCTCCCGCAATAAGGGTGATAATTAGCAAGGCAAGCACCATATTTATTAAATTTGATTCTGTTTTTGCCATGATTTACTTTATTTCTTTTTAGCTACTTCGCCAAAACGTTTTGGCTTAATGTATTTATCAATTAACGGAACAAATGCATTCATGATAAGAATAGCAAACGAGATTCCTTCAGGATAAGCACCAAATACACGAATGGCAACAGTGATAACTCCAATACCAATACCGAAAATAATACCTCCTTTGTTACTCATAGGAGAACTCGCATAATCGGTAGCCATAAATACGGCTCCTAAAAATAAACCTCCCGATAGGATGTGGAACATTGGCGGCGCGTACATCATTGGATCAATCCAATGTAGTATGCCTGCAAAGGCAAACACAGAACCTAATACGGCTACAGGTATATGCCAAGTGATGATTTTACGGAAAAGCATAAATGCCAAACCAATAAGAATGGCAATACCTGCCATTTCACCAGCACTACCACCCTGAAGTCCGAGGAACATATCACGATAGCTAGGTATTTGACCCAATACATCGGTTGGTAACTCGCCATTGGCTAAGGCTTCTTTCATTACTGAAAGTGGCGTAGCGCCTGTTTGAACATCAGTATAACTTAAGAAGGTATTCTTAATAGTTGGCCACGATGTCATTTGAACCGGGAAGGAGATGAGTAAGAATACTCGACCTACCAATGCGGGGTTAAATGGGTTATTACCCAAGCCACCAAACGACATCTTTCCAATTCCGATGGCCACTAAAGCACCAATAACAATAATCCAAATAGGAAGATTACTAGGGATATTAAATGCCAAAAGCATTCCTGTGATAATTGCAGAACCATCCCAAATGGTAGTTTCTTGTTTTAATAGAAACTTTTGAATGAGATGCTCAAAAAGCAAACAGGCAGCAATTGCAGTAGCTGTTACCACCAAAGCACCTAATCCAAAATTGTAAATGGATATGGCCAATGTTGGAAGCAATGCTATAATTACGCCGTACATATTCTTTTTCACGCTATCGCCACTATGGATGTGTGGTGATGGTGAAACGGTAAATGTATTCATATTATAATATTTTTATATTCTAAATAAATAGATCTGGATGCACCAGTTATTTTGTTCTACTTCTCATTATTTGTCCAACTTTTCCTTTTCCTAATCGGATGTAATCCAATAGTGGTCGGGTTGAAGGACAAGTGTAGCTGCATGAACCACATTCGATACAATCCATTATCTGTTCCTCTTCAGCTCTATCCCAAATGGCTTTTTGCGATACCGTCATTAATAAATAAGGCTCTAATCCCATTGGGCAAACTGAGATACATTTACTACACTTAATACAAGGTTGCATTTTCTCGCGTTTGGCTTCTTGGCCTTTCACGATTAAAATACCAGAACTACCTTTGGTAATAGGCGCATCTGTTGATACTATGGCTTTACCCATCATTGGGCCACCGCCAATTACCTTTTCAGTATCTGCAGGTAAACCGCCAGCTTGATCAATTAATTGACTGATTGGCGTTCCTACGCGTGCTAAAAAGTTTGATGGTTTAGAAACTGATTTTCCGGTAACTGTAACAATACGTTCAAACAATGGCTTGTTTTTTTGTACTGCCTCATATACCGCAAATGTGGTTCCTACGTTTTGAACAACTGCACCAACTTCTATAGGCAATTTTCCTGAAGGAATCTGACGTTTGATGCAGGCATCAATCAGTTGTTTTTCTCCCCCTTGAGGATATTGAACTTTTAAAGCTTCAATTTGAATACCAGGGTATTTACTCGCTAAGTTTGTTAAATGATCAATGGCATCCTTCTTATTGTTTTCAATGCCAATAACAGCTCTATCCACTTTAAGTGCAGCCATTAAAATTGAAGTACCAACCATAATTTCTTCACCCTTTTCCATCATTAACTGATGGTCAGATGTAAGGTAAGGTTCGCATTCTACAGCATTTAGTATCAATACATCGCAAGTTTTTCCGGTAGGAACTGATAGTTTAACGTGAGCAGGAAATGTTGCTCCTCCTAAACCTACAATTCCGCAATCGGCAATTCTTTTCACAATGTCTTGCGGTGCCATATTGATTTCAGTAACCAAGTCGCTTGAGCGATCAATGCTCTCTTCCCATTCATCACCTTCTACATTAATGATGATGGATTCTTTTTTAAGACCACTGGCATCTGCTACTTTATCAATTTTAAATACAGTACCTGATACAGGAGAGTGAATATTTGCCGATACAAAACCGGCTGCTTTAGCCAATAATGTACCCACTTTAACAGTATCTCCTTTTTTTACCACAGCGGCAGCCGGAGCGCCAATGTGTTGTCCAACAGGAATGGTTACCTGCGAAGGAATCGGCATAGATTCAATTTTTTGACCTGCCGAGAATTTGTTTTCCGGAGGATGAATACCTCCCAATGAAAATGTTTTTAACACGTCTATTCCTCCTTATTTTTTGATTCCACTGATGGATTATTTTCTTTCTTAGTTGCTTCAGCCTTTGGTGCTGCCGTTTTGGGAGCATCACCTGCAGGAGCTACTGGTTTTTTAACAGCAACGGGCTTTACCTTCTTTGGTGGAAAGTTGATCTCGTGAATGGCATTTGTAGGACAAACGCTTACGCACTTTCTGCATAATTTACATTTGCTGTAATCGATGTATGCCAAGTTGTTTTCAACTGTAATGGCCTCAAACGGACATTCTTTCTGACATTTTTTACATCCGATACAAGCAGCAGAACAAGCTTTCTTTGCAGCGCCACCTTTGTCTTGGTTAATACACGATACAAAAATACGACGACCTTTAGGCCCTTTTTTGCGAAGTTCGATAATGTTTTTCGGACAAGCATCCACACAAGCACCACAGGCAACACAATTGTCGTTAATGGTAGGTAAGCCTGTTTTAGGATCCATTTCCATGGCATCAAAATTACAAGCATCCACACAATCACCTTCTCCTAAACAGCCAAATGAACAACCCGTGTCTCCACCATAAAGTGAAGCAGAAACTGCACAAGAGCCAGCTCCATCATAGTTGTTTGTTTTTGGTCGGTTATCGCAAGTACCATGGCAACGAACAACAGCAATCATCGGATCAGAAGCCGCAACTTCTTTGCCAAGGATGCTGGCAGCTGCATTCATAGTTTCAGCACCACCAACCGGGCAATTAAGAGAAGAGATGTCATCGCTTTTAACCATTGCTTCAGCAAAAGCTCTACATCCCGGAAAACCGCAACCGCCACAATTTGCAGCAGGAAGCACCTCCTCAACCTGATCAATTCTTGGATCTTCAATCACTTTAAACTTCTGTGCTACAAAGTAGAGCACAACAGCTGCAAGCGTACCTAGAATACCTAAGGTTAAAATGGTAATTATTACAATATTCATTTGATTATATATTTATTCAATGATTTGTTTTAAAGTAAATACAAACGATTTTTGAAGACGGGGCGAGAGGTGTTTAATGATTAAAAAGTAAGGAATAAGGATAGCTAGTGAAGCAATTCCGCTAATGGCTTCGTTATTAGTTAGGGCGTAACTAACAAATAGTGTTATCGAAACCAATATAAAAGGTAAGATGTAAGCAATGAATGCAGCCTTTAGGCCTAAAGACTGTTGACCTTGTATAATCACATTATTCCCTTTTTTTACACTTTTAATATCTAAAGGGTATACGTCAATTATTTTTTCTTGCATATCCGAAGCATTACAAGCTCCTTTAGCATGACACGAAGCACAAGCTGATTCATGCACAATACGAACCTTAATAATTTTGCTCAGCACTTCTTCAACTACTCCGCTATGTTCAACTACCTTATTTTGCGAGCCCATTTTCACTTTTGATTTGCTAACAAAAGTAAGGATTACAGGCTTACTGCAAAGGGACTTACGTTATTTGTAATTGTTATAAATAAATAAAAGTGTAATGTGGAGATTGCAATTATCTGATAGATAGTGTAATCTGAAGATTACAATTGTGTTTTTAAACTGAAATGTTTTTTTCTACACTGATAATGGTGTGTGAATAATTAGTGTTAAGGATTGATTGTATGTGTTTTATAAAGAAATTTTTCTTTATTTCGACTAGGCAAAAAAGCGGTGTTTTAGTGCTCACTTATAGTGATTTATATGCCTAGTCGGAAGTTTAGTATGCTAATTTATATTTTTAGATAATTCTCAAAAATTGAAATTAAGGGTTCAGTACCAGGAAGGACAATATCGGCACCTGCATTTTTTAGTACTTCGGGTTTTAGAATGCCTGTATTGACTGCAATTGTAAAAATATCCGCAGCTTTTGATGCTTTTACTCCAAGCGGAGCATTTTCTACAACCAAGCATTGTGAAGCTTTAAAACCTGACCCTGCAACTGCTTTTAAATATGGTTCGGGGTGCGGTTTTCCGTTTATAACATCTTTAGCAGAGATGATATGGGCAGGATCCATGCCAAAATCGGCACCTAACTTATTTAAAAGGGTAGGCTGCTTTGATCCGGTTACTACCCAAACAGCTAATCCTTCTTTTCTTAATAAAGGCAATAGTTTATCCATGCCAGGGCAAAATACAGGTGTTGGTAATTGGCTCATATATTTTACCTTATCCTGATAAACCGCTTCTGCTTCATCAGCACTGGCATCTCTATTTAAGTGTTTCTTTATAACTTCTTGAATGGTGTGATGTCCAGGTTTCCCTTCATATAAATAAGCATCATAGGCAGGAAAATCAATTCCTATATTTTTAAAACATGCAGTCCACGATTTTTCATGATTCTTCATGGAGTCGTATAAAACGCCATCCATATCAAAAATTATGCACTTTAAATTTTCAGGAATTTGTGATGATATATCTGCTGCACTCATATTGTAGTTGTTGTTTAGTTGGTAAAGTTATCTTTTTTCACCAAAACCTATCATTGTGTTTAAAAAAGACTTTATTTTGTTTGTATTAATTTTATGTAAATTAAAATATATATGACTCAAATTACTATTGATCCCGACTTGTTAGCTGTACTTCCTAATATCCGTTTTGGTTGTATCGAAGCAGAAATTACTGTTGATACAGATTATCCAGCTTTGAAAAAACTTTTAAATGATAAAATTAGTGAACTAGAGAATATACTAACAGCTGAAATTATAAGGGAAAAAGATACAGTAAAAGCAACTAAAAATGCCTACAGGTTATTGGGGAAAGACCCCAATCGATACCGACCTGCTGCCGAAGCTTTAATGCGCAGAATTGCCAATAAAAAGGGCTTGTACGCGATCTCAAATGTTGTGGACGTATTAAATTTGGTTTCTATTGAAACTGGTTTTTCAATTTGTGGTTACGATAAAAGTAAAATACAAGGTGATATTTCATTCGGAAAAGGCAAAGAAGGTGAGCCATATGAGGGCATCGGTAGGGGGCATTTGAATATTGAAAACTTGCCCGTGTTCAGAGATGAGTTGGGAGCGTTTGGTACGCCAACTAGTGACTCGGTTAGAACAATGATTGACGACAAGACTAAAGAGGTTCTTTTTATTTTTGTTGATTTTGGTGCTTCAGCATTATTGAAAGAATCATTGGAGAACTGCATGGAGCTATTATGCAAATATGCCCAAGCTACTGGGGTGAAAAGCAAAATCGTTTAACTTATGGAGTAATTTGCCATACAGTGAATAAATGGTGTAGACTTTAGTATTGTTTTTATTCAATTTTAAACCTTATGGTATCAATATATTCAGTAGATGCGAATTGATATTTTAATTCGTATTCATATTCTTTTCTTACTAATCCATATCTAATTTGAATGATGTAATTAGGGAGCATCATTCTATAATATTCATGATTTAAGTTACTTATAAGTGTATTGGAAGTATACTTTTCGTTATCTTCAGGGTAATACACATCAAAAGAAACACTATCCTTTATAGATGAAGTAGTATACACCTCACTCAGTACCGACTGTCCTACTATAGATCTGTTAGTTGCAATATCGGTTATGGTTATTCTACTTGTCAATTCCTCACAGCCAAGGTCTCCGTGTTCCACAATACAATCAGAGCTAATTATTCCATAGTTTGAAGTATTAAATTGACCTATTATCCTAAAATTGTCAATATCGGTATATTTAATAGCTGTTCTTTTTATATAGTTTTCTTTGTTCCCATCAATCTTATATAATAATGCGGGGTAGTTTTCTAAATCCTTTACTTCAAAGTGCCCAGATAGCTTCTCAGAACAAACATGTGGGTCTTCTATTTCGCATGCTATAAAAGAGAAGCAAAGTAAAAAAGAGAAAAACAAACCAATTATTTTTTGAGTCTTCATAACTAGGGTTTATGGATACTTATAATGAAATATCAATTATTATTTAGAGTGCATTATCGATTCTGGTGCAATAACAACATATATTATAAGTGTAAAGATAGTAGCACAAGTTTTACTTAACGAATAAGGATTTAATTATTAGATAAATTGTCCTTGTAGTATTATGAATGGTATTGATATATGTGTTGGACGAAGAAAATTTAATTATACCCTGTGAGAAAAGCAATGGTGAATGTACAATTACTTTTGGATAAGGAGCTGAATAATATAGCAATGGCTTCAATAAACGAATTATTAAAGCCATTTTGTTTTGAATCTATATCGTTATTAGAGTGTAGCCATTTCAACAAGTTCAGGGCTGTATACTGCTTGTAATTCAAAATGTGCATCAGCAATTATCTCATCGCCTACTTTTGCATATGCGATAAGCTTAACAGAATCATTTGGAAGGCGTCTATCAATTTTCCCTTCAAATGTTACATGCTCACCTGTAAATGCAAGTCGGTATGCGTTAATAATTACCTCCTTGCTTAATATTTTAGTCAAATGAGGATTATGATACTTGAATAATGGCATACATAACTCCCCAAACAAACCACCAATAATTGCAACGGGTAAGGCTGGGAAATCTTTAAAATGCCCCTCGCAGTCACAAGGCTCAACTTTACTATATGTTCCTACTATACATTCATCTTTTATATCAATATTAGTAAGTTGTTTTCTATTAATATAAGGACTAACAAGTTTGTATTTTGGATTGTCTACTTTATGTTTCGAGTATAACTTTGAAAAAACAGGCTGACTAATTGCTTGATATTCTACCGTTCCGGCAAATAGTAATTCATTTTCATCATCTCTTATTTCACCATAAATCCGAGCAGTTCTTTTTTTAGCAATTAATGTTTTGGCCTTTAGGTGAAAGAATTTAGAGTGGTTTGTACTATTGGATTTACGCTTTAAGTCTGCGTGTATTGCCAAATAATAGTGTTTATCTTTGTGTCCAAAGCTCTTCGCTACTGCCATAGAGCCTAATATGGCAATGTGTCTTCCAAACTCAGAACACCCCATTGAACCTGCTTCTAGTTCAAGTGAATATTCATTTTGTACTTTGGCTGTTACTGTTTCGTTTGGACTAAAATTAACATTCTCTAGAATGTTGTACGGTTCTTCAACCATGATTAAATCATTCATAGTTTAATAGTTTTGATTAAAAAATATATTTCTATTGGGCGGTAAAACTTATGAAGGGGGCTAAGGTTTTACACGTTTACACGCAAGTTAGTTTATAATTTTATAGGGCGCAAGTTATTTTTATGTTAAAGTGACATTAAATTTTTTAGGGTTGTTTTATTTGGTACAATCACTTTGTACAATGGATAGCTAGATAAATATGAGTTAAGAAAGATATCTATAATATCAAACTTATTAAATATAATGAGTTCAGCTAAGAATTTTTTGAGCGTATCAGAATGATAGTGAAATTTCTATAACGAGTGTAAGTTTAGAGAAATAGAGTTGCTTACAATAATTCAATTTCTATTAATTCGCAACTTAATTCAGTTCTTCCAATACCATCAACTTTGAATAGTGCATTAAAATATGTTTTCGTATTAGGTAGTTCTTTGTAAAAGCTTTTTAGCCATGCTTTATTGGTGAAGTTTTTAACTGCTGCCATAACACCAATATCATTATTCCCCGCAAAATAGATGATATCTAGTCCTGAGTTACCCATTTTATTAAATGATACCATCACATGATCTTCGCGAGAGTTCTTTACGTGCATGTTTCTAATTTTTGATCCTGTTTTTTTTAGAATGATGTCTTTACCATCATAACTAAAAACTTTAGAATTGTTTAAAAACATCGTGCTAAAAAAATCCATTGTTCTGAACGGACCAATATAAACCACATTATTTCGGGTAATAATATCTGGCGATATTTCTGATTCCATTACCACCGATAGTTTTTTGTTATGGTTGGTAAACCATTGCGATAATCGAGCTGTGGAAACAGGTCCCATTTTGGTAACAAAGCTAAAAGGGGCTTTCGTTAAGCCTTCTCTATCCGGATTATCACTTTTTAATAAGTTATCAAAGTCCTTGTTTGAGTTTACCTCATTTAAATATTGAGTTGAGCGTTTTCCATTGGGAGTTTTTCCAATCACCATAAAATGATCGCCAACACAACACGATGTGGCTTCTTTATCAAAGAATGGAGTCCAACAATATGTTTCTTCAAAATATTTTTCTGTCTTAGGGTATATTAAAGCAATTAGGGCTATTGCTAACGCTATAATAATATAGTAAGGCAATTTCGTGTTTTTTGCCGAATTTGATTTTTCATTGGTATTTTGTTCCTCTATAGAGAGGTTGTATTGCCCCTTTTTTACAATAAATTTTATCTTGGCTTTAGCGCCATCGGTTCTATAGTATTCCTCAAGCTTCTTTCTTAAGTTATACATGTACACACGTACTTTTCCATCGTAGGATATTGAGTTATCCTTATCGCCAAATAATTCAATCTCAAGAATCGACTCTTTTACATGCACTTGTTTTAAATATGAATCGACTAAAAAGCTAAGAATGCGATAGTTTCTTTCAGAGTTTCCGAATATCGAACTTTGTTTTAGTTGAGCAAGTGCATCGTTAATATTTTTAATCTGTTCTTCTGAGAAATTCATGTGCAAGTATTTGATGTTCCAAATATAATCAGATTTACTTTTCTTACGAATATTTGAGTAAAAATGACCGATTAATTACACTAATAGATACACTCATATCTCGTAAGGGTACATTTTATAAGGCTTTTTGTTAAGTGTCTCATATATAATAATTAGAACTCGTTAACTGACCGTTTTTAACGGGTTAAACAGCTCCATCTTAAATTGTCTATAGCTATATTTGATTGAATCATAAAAGTTAAACCATTAATAAACATATGAAACACATTATTGTATTTGTATTCGCTTTACTATTTGTAGTAAATGCAACAGCAAAAAAGAAACAGGATAAGCCTAATATTATTTACATTTTGGCAGATGATATGGGCTTTGGAGATTTGAGTTGTAATGGACAAGAGAAATTTACTACGCCTAATCTTGATAAGTTAGCAGCTCAAGGAATGAGTTTCACAGAGCACTATACAGGTTCTGCAGTTTGTGCACCCTCGCGATCAACTTTAATGACAGGGCAACATACCGGTCATACACCAATACGAAACAATAAAGAGTTGGTGGGGCAAGAAGGCCAGTATCCGATGCCTGCATCTACTGTTACTGTTGCCGATGTATTAAAAAAAGCAGGTTACACCACAGGAGCATTTGGTAAGTGGGGTTTGGGTTTTATTGGCTCTGAAGGTGACGCCATAAACCAAGGTTTCGATTTGTTTTTTGGTTATAATTGTCAGCGAATGGCACATCGTTATTATCCACCTTATTTATGGCGAAATGATGAAAAAGTTATGATGCCAGGTAATGATTGGACAAACACAGTGACTTATGCTCCTGATGTAATTCAGGAAGAGACATTAAAGTTTATTGAAGATAATAAGGATAAACCGTTTTATGCTTACGTTCCTTTAATTCAACCTCACGCAGAATTATTAGTGCCAAATGATTCTATATTGCAAAAATTCTTAGGTAAATATCCAGAAGACAAACCTTACGTAAAACACAATTACTTATCAGATTACGGTCCTGATATTGTACAACATAAATACTGTTCTCAAGAGTATCCCAGAGCAGTGTTTGCCTCAATGATTTATCGTTTAGATGTTTATGTTGGTCAGATAATGGCTAAGGTTGAGGAACTTGGCATAGCCGATAATACAATTATCATGTTTGCCAGTGATAATGGCCCTCACGATGCAGGTGGAGCAGATCCTGAGTACTTTAACAGTAATGGTCCGTATAAAGGTATTAAACGTGATTTATATGAAGGTGGAGTTCGTACTCCATTTTTGGTACGATGGCCGAATAAAATTAAGCCAGGTTCAACTTCAGATCATATTTCTGCTTTTTGGGATTTCTTGCCAACCTGTGCTGAGATTGCTGGTGTAACAGTGGATAGTCAAATTGATGGTATTTCGTTTTTACCCACTTTAACTGGTAAAGGAAAACAAAAAGAACATGAGTATTTGTACTGGGAGTTTTCTATAAAATCTGGTCGTCAGGCAGTTCGAATGGGAAAATGGAAGGCTGTAATTTATGATATAGCCAATAAAAAGAAGCCGGGTAAACTAAAGCTTTACAATTTAGATGTTGATATTGCTGAGGAGAACAATGTGGTAAATCAGTATCCTGAAATTGCTGCTAAAATGCGCAGTATAATGAAAAAGGAACATACGCCAAGTGAGGTTTATCCAATGCAAATTATAGATTAATTATTTAGGCGATTATTGATATAAGTTTTAAGAATGAGATACAAAATAGTATTCGTGGCCATGCTAATGGTATGGTCTGTTCAAGCGCAACGTGTTAGTTTTAATTCCGATTGGAAATTTAAATTAGGCGACCAAACTGGTGCTGATGTTGAGAATTTTAATGATGCGGATTGGCGCATACTAAATGTTCCACACGATTGGAGTATTGAAGGGGAGTATAGTGAGGATGCGCCAATGGGAGGACAATGCGGTTATTTACCTGCTGGAATTGGCTGGTATCGTAAAACCATTACAGTTCCTAATTCGTGGAAAGGTAAACATGTAGAAATTGCCTTTGATGGTGTATTTATGAATAGTGAGGTGTGGGCTAATGGTCGTAAACTAGGTTTTCGTCCTTACGGATGGATTTCCTTTGCCTATGATATCTCGCCTGAAGTAGAAACGGGAAACACCATTACATTTGCCGTAAGAGTTGACAATGATAAGCAGCCATCAGCACGCTGGTATACTGGAAGTGGTATTTATGCAAATACATGGATTGATGTTCACAATACAGTTTATATCCCTAATAATGGTACTTATGTGCGCACCAATAAAAACACATTAAGTATTGATACCGAGATTAAGAATACTTTAGCTAAAGATGCCAAAGCAAAACTCAGCACTGTAATTCTTAATCCTGCTGGTGAGGAAGTGGCTCGTTTATCAGAAAATGTAAAAGCAAGTTCGCAAAATAGTACAAGTATTGCTCAGGTAATAGAGTTGAATGAAACCAAACGTTGGTCAATTGAAACCCCAAATTTATATACTGCCGTTAGTAAATTAATTATTAATAAGGAAGTTGTTGATGTTAACGAAACTCGTTTTGGGTTTAGAGATATTGAATGGATTCCGGAAACGGGAATGTGGATTGATGGTGTAAATATTAAAATGCAAGGGATTTGTAATCATCAAGATGCAGGGGCTTTAGGAGCTGCTGTTCCAGATAAGATATTACGTTTTCGTATTCAGCAGTTAAAGGATATGGGCGTAAATACCATGCGTACAGCACATAATCCACAAACACCACAGTTTTACGATATGTGCGATGAAATGGGCATGCTTGTGATGGATGAGATTTTTGATGGTTGGATGAAAAAGGCTGCCAACGATTATGGAGCACATTCATTTGATGATTGGTGGCAGCGTGATGTGGCAGATTGGATTATTCGCGACCGCAATCATCCAAGTATTGTTATTTATAGTGTGGGTAACGAAACACGTGGCGAGGTTGGAGCCGATTTGGTTGCGCAATGTCATCAATATGATGATACACGACCTGTAACTTCCGGACATTCCAGCTCTGAATATATGGATGTGTTAGGTGTAAATGGGCACAGTGAAAAAATGGGTTGGTTTGAAGAAATGGAACGCGATCGTGTTTTCATCGGAACAGAAAATACCCATACTTGGCAGGTTCGTGGTTATTACCGTACACGTACATGGTATCGAGATGGTTATCCTAATAAACGTCAAAAACCGTATTGGTATCCCGATTTAACGGAAGAAGAAGTGTTTACCTACGATTGGACTAATGCTGCGGGTAAAAAGAACTTTAAGCAGATTTTTAATTCAAGCTATGATAATGCAATGGTGCGATTAAACTCTCGCCAAAATATGCAGCAGTTGCGCGATATTCCAAATTATGCAGGTTCGTTTCGTTGGACTGGTCATGATTACATTGGCGAGGCAAGTTATGTGCATGGAGGCTGGCCTTTTAAATCATTCATGGGTGGTGCTATTGATATGGCAAATTTTGAAAAGGATTTGTACTATTTGTACCAAAGCCAGTGGACTACAAAACCAATGGTGCATATTCTTCCACATTGGACGCACCCAACAGTAAAAGAGGGCACTGAAATTCCTGTTTGGATATACTCTAATTGCGATGAGGTAGAACTGTTTTTAAATGGCCAGTCATTAGGAAAGATGAAACCAGGCCTAAATTGGGACGAAATGCAATGTCAGTATATGGTTCCTTATACTCCCGGAGAACTAAACGTGTTCGCTTATAAAAACGGTAAGTTGGTTGCCAATAAGATGATTCATACGGCAAATGCTCCATCAAAAATAAGTTTATCCATTGATGGAGAACCTATGTCTAAATTGGGTGATGATATGGTTCAGGTGCGTGTTACAACAACCGATGCTAAAGGTCAGTTTTATCCATACGGAGAAAATAGAACTTATTTTAAAGTGTTAGGATCTGGTAAAATTAGAGCTTTAGATAACGGAAGTCCGATAGATGTAGAAAAGCATTTTGAAGCGACTAATCGTATCGCCTTCTTTGGTTTAACACGCGCATATATTGAGTCTGTTGGCGATGGAAATGTTGCTTTATTTGCAGCATCAATATTAGGAGAAAAAAAGCAAGTAAGTTCAAATATGGTTAGTATCGATACACAACTTATCAACTTGCGAGGTAAAAAGCCATCCACTTACGTGGAGATTTTTTATACTACCGATGGAAGTACTCCAAGCAAGAAATCACAAGCTTATACATTGCCTTTTGAGGTAGCTTTAGGAACCACAGTTAAAGCCTTAGTAATAGTAAATGGCGAAGCCTTAGAAATTTTAGAAGAACGATTTGCTATGGATGAAGGTTTTGTTTGGGATTCAGTAGCATCGGCCCAAAACCCGGGTGGCGATCAAGCTGAGGATGCAACTTATTATATGGCAACTCTCGATACCGCAGGTAAAGGATATAACGGAAAAGGTTATTTGTACTTTACACGTAACAAAGGAAGTTGGGTTGAGTGGTATCAGGAGAATGATGGAAGCCACGGAGAATTCAAACTTAAAATACGTTACAGCGCTTTTGATAAAATTAGAGATACTTACAAAGTAGAATTAAAGGTGAATGATCAGGTGCAAACAATAGAATTACCAGCCACTAAAACTTACAAAAAAGCTTGGGAGGTATATGAAGTAAATGTACAAATGCAAAGTGGTGCCAACACCATTCGTTTGAAAGCATTAGAAGACGACGGACTTTGTATTGATGAATTAGTAGTAGAATAAATCCGATAATGAATAATTATATGAAGAAAATAAAATGGAGTGCAGCAATCTTAATAGGTTTAGGTTTGTTTGCATCATGTGTATCTAAACCTGCGCAAAAGAAAGTAGAACAGAAACCAAATATCATATACTTTTTAGTTGATGATATGGGTTATGGCGATTTAGGTTGCTATGGTCAAACAAAGTTTGAAACTCCCAACTTAGATAAGTTAGCTGCCGAAGGAATTAAATTTACGCAGCATTATTGTGGTACTGCAGTTTGTGCTCCATCGCGCTCATCACTATTAACAGGCCAGCATACTGGGCATACCTACATTAGAGGAAATAAAGAGTTGTTTAATGAAGCCGGTGATGCCATAGAAGGGCAAGCTCCTCTTACCGCAGAAAATATAACCATTGCTGAAGTTCTAAAATCAGCAGGTTACGCAACAGGTTGTTTTGGTAAATGGGGATTAGGAGTGCCAGGGAGCGAAGGTGATCCTTTAAACCAGGGGTTTGATGAATTTTTAGGAGCTAACTGTCAGCGTATGGCACATTCATTTTATCCACCTTACCTTTGGCATAATGATGAAAAATTGATGCTCGAAGGTAACGATTGGACACAAAAGAAAACCTATGCTGCTGACGTTATGCAAAATGGCGCATTAAACTTTATCAAAGAAAATAAGGATAAACCATTTTTTGCTTATGTGGCCTGCACTTTACCACATGCTGAATTAATATCTCCTAAAGATTCTATTTGGGCTATGTTTGATGGTAAATATGCCGATGATGAAGTTCCTTACGACCTGAGTACAAATCCGAATTACACAATGGATTATGGACCAGGAAAAGCGGAGGCATACTGGAAATATTGTTCGCAAGAACAGCCTTTGGCAACCTATGCATCAATGGTATATCGCATGGATGCCTATATGGGACAAATTATGGAGCAACTTGAGGATTTGGGTATTGACGAGAATACAATCATCATGTTTGCTAGCGATAATGGCCCGCATACCGAAGGGGGAGCTGTACCTGCATTCTTCAATAGTTATGGCCCGCTACGTGGCGTGAAACGCGATTTATATGAAGGAGGCATCCGTACAGCATTTATTACACGTTGGCCTGCAAAAATACCTGCAGGTTCTGTATCCGATCATATTTCTGCCTTTTGGGATGTAATGCCAACATTAGCCGATGCTGCTGGTATTGAGCTAGAAGCTGAAGGAGATGGGATTTCATTTTTACCAACATTATTAGGTAATACAGATCAGCAAAAAAAACACGACCATATGTATTGGGAATTGAATGTTGCAGGCGGCAGAGTTGCAGCGCGTTGGAATAATTGGAAAGGTGTAGTATATAAAGTAGAGAAGGCTAAGAATCCAACCTTCGAATTATATGATTTATCTACCGATTTAGGCGAAACAAACAACGTAGCAGCCAATCATCCTGATGTGGTAAAACATTTAAAAGAAATTATTATGAAAGAACATATGCATTCTGAATTATTTCCATTTGAAGTGGCTCGTATAAATAATAATTAATAGTCTGTTTTTTCGTATTAAGCACTGATTTTAAGGGCATCCAATAGGGTGCCCTTTTTGTATGTATCCATACGAACTTTTGCTTAATCCCTAAACACACAATAAATTATAATAAATAGCTTTTTTGTAAGCAAATTATAATATATCACACATGAAAAAAATCTACACTTTAATTACTTTTTCACTTTGCTTGAGTGGAATCTGGGCGCAGGATGAGGCCGACTTTTATACAGATTATATTGATTTAGCAGTATCAAAAAATCTGGTGACGGATTATGGAGCTAATGGAAACGATGAACTTGACGATAGCCAAGCTTTAAAAACTGCCATTTCAGAATTAACACAGCTCGAAAACGGCGGAAGAATATACATACCAGCTGGTACCTATTACCTCACCAAAATTTATTTAGATAATAATATCCATATCGAAATTGATAAAGATGCTATTATTAAACCTACTCAAGATGAGTGGGTGGGAGTAGACCCTGATGACTATAAAAACTACACCATCTTTTATTTTACTTACAAAAATTACGATTTTAAAAATGCAAGTATCAGATGTAAACAGGCTGACGAAAAATATACCGTTGATTTACGCGATGCTTTAAATACAAGGGTGCGTGTATTTCAACTAAACAGCGTAGATAATTTTTATATTGCTGATGTTAATATTTACGATAAATTAACCCGATTTTCTTCAATAACAACTGGTACTGAGGTGCACAACGG
The DNA here is from genome assembly GCF_947489045.1 of Saccharicrinis aurantiacus. Classification (NCBI taxonomy): domain Bacteria; kingdom Pseudomonadati; phylum Bacteroidota; class Bacteroidia; order Marinilabiliales; family Marinilabiliaceae; genus Saccharicrinis; species Saccharicrinis aurantiacus. Next base: position 21,825 of record NZ_CANLCN010000013.1, on the reverse strand, counting down.
AATGCCTGATAATTGGTATTCATCGCGCAATGGCATAGTAAAAGATATTAATGTGTATGGAGCTGCCTATGGTTATGGCTTGGTTCAGTCGCAAGCTCTTAATAATACTTTATTTAAAAACTTATGGGGCGAAGGCGGTGTAACTTTGCGTTTAGAAACCGGTTATTCTCAAATGAATATTCAACAAATAGGCGGCAATTTTAATATTGTTGCCGATAATATTTATTGCGAAAATGGGAATGCATCGCTAATGGTATCTCCTCACGAAACACATAATGGTATAGTTTCGGCTTCAAATATCGAATCAGTAAATTGTGGTTTTGCTGTTCGTATGTCATCTGGTTACACGCGTTACGATACTATTAATGTAGGACCCGGAAAGTACGAAGATGTTTATATCGAAAATGTAAAAGCAAGCTATGGTTCTACAGCTCAAGTAAAATCTAAGCACTTTAAATACATGCCTTGCGAGTTACGAGGTTTAATAAATGAGGACATAGGCCCCGATGGCGAAAGTTATATAGCTCCTGCTATTTCTTGTGTTGTAAATACCGCTTCTGATATAGTAGAAGGGCAGTTGACCTATCCTAACGAAATTGTTAATACAGAATCAATTGGTTTCGAGTATCAATCAAAGGATATTGTTACTGGCGAAGATGTTGAAGAAGGGTGTCCGGATACTTATTACATTACCTATAATGCCGATGGTGGATCACATACAAATCCACCAAGTTATAATTCTGCTGATGATGACTTGGTTTTATTAGATGCCGAAAAGCAAGGATATATTTTTAAAGGCTGGTACGATAATGCGAACTTTACCGATGACCAAATTACTGTAATTGAACATGGCTCGGCAGGAGATTTTAACCTATGGGCTAAATTTACAATCGGAACAGCTGTTGATGATATAGATTCCCACCTTACTTCAGTATACCCTAATCCGTTTAACGATAAAATCAATATCGAGTTAGAAGCGCAACATGGCTATAATCACCTACAATTAATTAGTATTTCAGGTAAAATAGTAAGTCAGCAGCCTATTGCAGCCAACCAAACTAAAGTATCGTTTATTCTAAATAATAATTCAATTACCAGCGGAATATACTTTATTAAGTTTATAGGTAATCACACTACTTTCACAACACAAGTAGTGAAACAATAACAGCATTAATAAAAATAACAAAGGGCGAAGGAAGTTAATCCAATCGCCCTTTTTGCTTCTATAATATAGGTTATTTCTTTTTCTTCTTTCTTAAATTAATAACCGTTCCATCCTTAGGCTGAGCACCATCTTCTAAACGGTTTAGCTTGTAAATAGATTTCAGTTTAATACCATACTTTTGCGAAATATATTCCAATGTTTCGCCATTTTTTAATTTATGCGTACTATGTGATTGGTGGGCTTTGCGCTTTTTCGGACTTAAATAAAGGTACTTATGATCCTGTATAGATTCCCCTTTACTTAAATCATTGTAACTATAAATTTCCCACTCCTTAAGTCCAAACTCATTGCAAATATCAATAAAGCTATCACCATCCTTAACCCTAATATACCTTACGCCATTGTTACGCTCAATAGTATGGTTATTAAAAGCATCCACTGTAAAGTTATCCGTATTTGAACCGCCAGAACTAGTAGCCTTCGCTTTGTATTTTTTATCATCGAGTTTATGCAAATTATAATCCTCAATAATTTTAATTAATCGGTGCGCATACTTAGGGTCAGTTGCGTATCCGGCCTTTTTTAAACCGTGCGCCCAACCCTTATAGTCGGTAGTTTTTAAAGTAAACAAAGAGGCATAGCGTTGCTTTCCTGTTAAAAATTCCGAGTGATCAATGTACGAATCGTACACTTTCGCATATTTTCTAAAGCACTCTCCTTTGGCATCATCATCATGATACACTTTTTTGCCCTTCCAATCACTGTGGCACTTAATTCCAAAGTGGTTGTTCGATTTTCGTGCTAAAGTAGAATTACCGTTGCCCGATTCTAATATTCCCTGAGCCATAGTAATACTTGCCGGAATTCCCGTTCTTTTCATTTCCTTAACTGCCAAGTCCGAGTACTTTTTTATGTAATCAGGCGTGCTGTATCTCTCCTGCGCCGCAGATAAATTACAAAGCAATGTGCCAACAAAAAGTAAAATTGAAAACCGAATTTTATGCTGCATTAATTTTCTGTTTTAGGGTTTGTTTCCTTATTTCTATTGCAATAACGTTAACAAACTAATATTAATTATGTGAGTGCAGCAAATATAAAAAAAGATTCAGTTTTATGGTTCTCATTTTAAAAAGCCATTGACATTATATTTAAAGCCATTAAAATATGGGGCTTACCCTGCGGGTCGCGTCATTCGCTATATCTTTGCTTCGCCATAATGGGCTCACAAAGGATGCCACTACTACCGCTAAGCCAGCCGGGTTCGAGTTGATGCCCTAACTCGAAACTTCTTATTTATATCAATCATTTGATGATGTTTTTGCTATAATTATCCAATCTCATGTCAATAAAGTTAATCTCACACTAGAAATCATCAATCTCACACATGAGATTGCAAATATAGTGCGTGAGATTAACCATACTACCTGTGAGATAGATATAAACTATCGTGAGATTAGCTACCCGATACGTGAGATCGACTTTGGGAGCGTGAGATTTACCATTTCTTGCGTGAGATTGGGTTCCCTTTGCGTGAGATTGACTTTTTTGGCGTGATATTAGTGTAACAATTAATAATGCTATTAAAACTAATATGCTGTATCTAATAATTTGTAATTTTACCACATGAAGAAGATAGAAATAGTTACCAGTTTGATTGAAGTAGACGATATAAATGAGCTTACCCCGCAAGATCAAGAACTCATAATAAGTGCCCGCGAAGCATGCCATAATGCCTATGCACCATACTCAAAATTTAGTGTTGGAGCTGCCGTTCGTTTGGCAAACGGAAAAGTAATTACAGGCAATAATCAAGAGAATGCTGCCTACCCATCAGGTTTGTGTGCTGAACGTACTGCCATTTTTTGGGCCAACTCTCAGTTTCCTGATATTGCTGTTGAAACCATTGCCATTAGTGTTTTAAATAACGGAAAGCCTGTTGCCAACCCAATAGCACCTTGTGGTGCGTGCCGCCAAGTAATGCTCGAAACTGAAAATAGGTTTGAAACACCACTACGAGTAATTATGGATAGTGAAAGCAAAATAATAGTATCAAAAAATACAGTTGGCCTTTTACCACTCTCTTTTTCAGCGCAAGATCTTGAAATATAAATGTTTTTTGCTAAAACAGATTGGATTCAAAATGAAGTTGTTTAAAGTTGTCTGGAAATTTCGAGAGTGACATATTGGTTTTCAGTGACAAGGCTCAATTTTTCTTGCATAGCCTTAGCTACGGAATAAAAATTAGCTGAAGTCAATAAAATCAAGATGTTACTCGCAGTTTTTCAGCACGACTTTAAACAACTTCAATGCGTTAAATCAGAAAAAAAGAATTGTATTACCATAAAAAAATAGCATTATAAAAATGACTTTGTAATATCAATGTTGTAATTTATAGATGAAAATAAATTCTTGTATTTCATCTAAATTACATGTGTGTTATGCTTCGTTTACTTGTAACTACCTCCCTTCTAACTATTTTCTCGATGCTTACTTTTGCTCAGCAGAGTAATAGTGATGTTAGTAATAATAATTTGCCCGTTAAACCTGAACCCATTGTAGTTTACGATGGAATTATTGTACCCTCTGGCATTGCTGAAATTTTATTGAGCACCGTATATCAATATAAAATTGATGATGTTACAATACTTGAAGATTCTATTTACGATTGTACAGGCAAGTTAACAAACCTGGGGATAGTTCGGATTCATTCCATCGCATCTGAGAATTTAGCAGCAAAAAAGATCATGTCCTTAACTAAGAATTGGTTATTTACCAATCCATTAACCAATTTAGAAATTAATAAAACACCTGTAGCATGGGACGAAAGGACTTATTTACGACTTATATCCTTGGGTGAGGAAGATGTAATATCTGCAAAAATAAAGATGAAAAATGGAGATAGTTGTGATGCTACTTTAAAATTGAGGGTAAAATAACTTAGGTTAGATTATTGATGCCCTATAAACTCTAAAATATATTAGAGATAACTACATTCTGTTAATACTATTGTAAGCGAGAATAAGAGTTTTCTGTATCCTACACCTATTGCCACTTCTGCCAAAATCGGTTTTCAATATTAATACAGTGTGTGTTTGATGCATTCCCTAAAAATGTATCCTATATAATAGAATGTACATATTAAAACTGTACAGTTTCAAAACAAAAACATAAATATCCCATGTAAGAAGCTTAAAATGCCACTCATAAATATTTCATATTATTTACTTCTTGCTATCACAAACAAGAAATAAAATAATTGATAAAATAGATATGAAAAAACAAATTCTTATATGTGCCATTGGAGCACTACTTTTTTCGTGTGGGAGTGGTAAGGATGCCAGTAAAGGTAAAACTTCAAAAATGGATGAGATTGCTACTATGCCTTTACCAACAAATTTACAGGATGTCAAATGGGAATTTCAGGGCGATGTGTCTGATGATTTCAACTACAAATTTGCACCTACCAATGCCAAAACTATTTTTGGTGAAAATAAGTGGGTAAATTTTTACCATAGTAAGTGGGATGGACCAGGTACCACCTATTGGAAATATAATCACGCATCGGTTGATGGAAGTGAGCTTATTATTAAAGCATCTCGTTGGAATAAAGATAAGCAGTTTGAACCTGTATATACAAAAGGTGTAAAAATGGATAAGCCCGAAGGTGGCGTAAATGCAGGTTGTATTAGTTCTGTTGGCAAAGTAGTATATCCTGTATATATTGAGTCGAAGTCCAGCGTAGCCAACATCGTTTTAGCATCAGATGTTTGGTTGTTAAGCCCGGATGCCACACAAGAAATAGACATTATGGAGTGCTATGGTGGTGCTGAGCACGGTAATGCTTATTTTGCGAAATCTATACATGTAAGCCACCATTCATTTATTCGCAAACCATTTACCGATTATCAACCACGAGACATGGGTGCTTGGTATCAGCGCGAAGGAGTAAAAGCATGGGGCGAGTATTGTTGGAATGATGGCGATCGGAAATATGTACGAACCGGTGTGTATTGGAAAAGTCCTGTTCATTTTGAACATTATATTGATGGAGAGTTGTATCGTGTTTTATACGATAAATCGATAGCTACAAAACGAAATGGGAAGTGGGAGTATGGTTATCCAACAATGACAGATGGGAAGTTAGACGTGAAAAACGGAAAACAGAAAATTACCAATTTCAGTACGCTTGATCATTATTCTTTTGCAGAGTTAGAAAAGGCCAATGCTGTTTCATCAGTTAGTATTATTGATCCTTACGAATATCAGGGAGGAAAAGGCTATACTAAAGAATTAAATATTATAGTGAATCTGGAGTCGCAAGATTGGCATGTAAAAGCGGGAAGAACGCCTTCGGACGAAGATTTATTAAACCCAGATAGAAATACCATGAAGGTAGATTGGATTAGAGTATTTAAACCAGTGCAATAAAACTATTCGCGTTTAATTTATTAGAAGTTTTTTTTGTAAAATAAGAACGAGGCAAGGTATAAACCCATGCCTCGTTTTTTAGTAATTAGTTTATTTTATTATTTCTCGCTCCATCCTTTTTTTGTTCCTTTTAGGTAGCCGATTGACCAACCGCTTCCCTTTAGTGCACACCAAAATACATCTTCACGATACGGATCGGGTTTAAAATCTACTATAGTATTAGGTTGACCAAGGTTGTGGTTTATTTTATTCCAACTTTTGCCACCATCTAATGATACGTAGTTCCCTGGATTTATTGGGCAAGCGCCTTTTTTCTCATGAGGCATAGCTACACAAACGGTAATGATATCCGGATTAACCGGAGAAGTTTCAACTTGCCAAATATATGGCATATCAAATATCTTATTCCACGATTTCCCCTTGTTGTTGCTTCGCCAAACACCACCTTCTTCAAGCAATCCTGTTTGGGTTCCACAGGCCAAAAATATATCATTAGTATTTCTATCGATAAAAACATTATTTACCGATTTTATTTGAGCTGGTATTTTAAGTGCTTGCCATGAATTGGCTTTGTCGGTGCTAATGAATAAACCTCCTGGCTCACCATTTTTTCCTTCATTAACTGCAGCATATAAGGTTGAAGTGTTTTTAGGATCCATTACAATGCGATGTACACTGCAATTATTGGGTAAACCTGTATTTGCTAATGCCCAAGTGAAACCTCCATCGGTACTTTTCATTACGCCAAATTTGTTAAAACCTTTGGGGGCTCGTTGCGAACTAACCTCAGTAATGGCATTGCGCATTACAACAAAATAGATGTTATCCGGATTCTCAGGATCTATGGTAAGTGAGTACTGAAAAATATGCTGCATCGAATAATTACTATCATGCTCCAAAGGTTTAGCAATATCTTCCCATGTTTTACCTCCATCCATTGATCTTCTAAATGCTCCTCTATGGTCCTGACGAAACATCAGCATATAAATAATATCAGGGTTGTTAGGATGTACGGCTACCGACGAAATAGAAGTAGCTCCTTTATGATTTACTTGTCCTTCGATTTGAGTTACGGCAACAGCCTTTTTATCGGCAAATTTGCCAAGAGGAGCCGATTGCCACAATCCATGTTCGCCGCTGCAAAAGAAGTAACGATCTTTGATACCCGTTTCTGTAAGGATAAATCTTCCGGGAAGGTTACTGCCACCACGACCTACCCATGCATTGCTGCCCGGTTCCGTTTCGTAATCATCAATCTGATTCCACGAATCGCCACCATTGTTGGTGCGCATAACTTGTTGTTCTAAGCAAATAATAACATCGCCCTTGGCATTAATTTGCATAAAGCGATTTCCAAAGGTTTCTTCACGTTCATTCTGTTCTTTTTGCAAGTGTGCGTAATAGGTATTGGGTTTAGTTGGGTTGTTGCGCGATTGCCAATATGCATTATCTTTTCCTTTGCTCCAATATCTTCCTGTGCGGGCACATGCAATCCAAGTTTTGCCGCCATCGTTAGTTTTCCAAACATCGCCCGGTAAAAAGGCTTTATCGTGTTTGGTATTGTGCGAAATATAAATTTCATCCTTATTTAAAGGGTTAACAACAATGCGATTCAGAACATTGTATACTTCGGTGCTATATTCAGGATAAAGTTTTTTTGCCTCCTTATCATTTTTCAGCCCAAGCCAATGTGCTATCGACCTCCAGTATTTTTGGCGGCCTCCGTAAGAGCTTATTTTATTCATGTCAACCGCCAGGTTACCCGAGATGTTTTTCCAAGTTTTACCATGGTCGGTACTACTATACACTCCGCCAGTACACTTTATGGTTTTACCTTCGGGAGTAAAGCTAGTTTGCTCTACCAAATACAATACAAAATCTTTGGTTTTAGCATTGTAATACGAAGTTAAATCGCGAGGTGTGTTATTGGGCAAACCCTTTCCGCCCAAAGTCCAACTTAAACCACCATCTTTACTAAGGTAGATGCCCGAATTGGCTGCCATAATAATGTTTTTAGGCTTAGTTGGGTCTACAATTATTTTGGCAACATCCAAGGTTTCGGGTAATCCCTTTTTAATTTTCTTCCATGTTTTACCTTTGTTGGTACTCTTGTAAATATGTCCGTATTGAGCATATTTATACTGATACCCTTTGGCAGGATCATCTAAACTAGCTTTAGTGCGGTGATTGGATTTTACATTCCAAAAATCACCAGCTCCCATGTACCAAATATTATCATTGGTAGGATCTACCGCTAACTCAGAATGACGCCCTTTACCTTCAAATGGCATCACTTCCCATGAGCGGCCTTGGTTGTTTGATTGGTATAAAATGCCACGTACATCAATGGCTAGTCCAAAATTTGGATCTTGATGCGAAAATGTAATGGATTGCACCCGTCGCATATCCACCCCAGTGCCATCAACATCTTTTATGGTATGCCACGATTTACCATTATCCCATGTACCATAAGTATTATACATATCGGGCGACATAAACATTACATCGGTATTGGTAGGATGGCACCAAAACTCTTCGCAATAACCCGACATTCCTGGCCCAAACTGAGTCCATTCTACTAGGTCGGTTGATTCTATTTGTTCACTTTGTAGTTTTCTGAAATACTTTTTATCAAGTTGTGCGTGGGCAACAATTGAAAAGGTCAGTGCTATAAGCAGTAGTAATTTCTTCATATAAATATTATAAGTGTAAATACAGTTTAGTTGACACGATGATCTATTGTCTGCAACTAAACTAGTATTTATCAAACTTAAAAGTCGGGTATAAATAGAGTTTAAACCCGAGGAGTTTTATACAGCACTAGCCATTGTGAGTTGATAATTATTGATGAATACACAATGTGAAACCAATAATTATAGATGATTTGTTTAATTAAGTCTGATCTTCTTGCCTATAAAACGTATCATTGAGCTTTCGCCCACATGTCCGAATCCTTCCTTTAAATGAGGGCGCTCTATTTTTAGCTCGATGAATTCGTAATTACTGAAATCAGTCTTAATTTCTTCTATCGAATACATCATATCAGCATCTGGTGGGCCACCAGCAGCAGGGTTCAGTTTATTAATCTCTCGATGTTCTTTGCTAAATGCATCAATAATAAAATAACCTCCAACTTTTAAATAGGAGTTTAACCTCTGATGCATTGCAGTTTTAATGTTTGGCGGGAAATGAACGGATGACATGCATATGGCATCAAATTCTTCAGCTTCATATTGTTCTTGCATAAAGCTTTGAACTGTGTAATCAACTTTTACTCCTTTTGATTGGGCCAACTTATCTGCTTTTTCTTTGCCTTTTATACTAAAATCGAAGGCGGAAACTTTCCAGCCAAGTTGCGCTGCAAACACTGAATTGCGACCTTCGCCCTCGGCAGGGAATAATATTTTTCCGGGTGTTAATTGTGGTAATACCTTTTGTACATATATGCTTGCATCTGTTCCGTAAGCAAATTCAGATTGACTAAAACGTTCGTCCCAAAATTCTTTCATAGTAATTAATAATTAGGTGTTTTGTTTTTTTACTTCAGCATTAAAACACTCTTCAACTTTGCTTGCTGACAAAGTAAGTTTTATTACGATGGTAAACTCTTTTTTCAACGGCATTATAAAGCGAAACTTTATCATCATCACTTAAGGTGATATATTGCTGACTGTTTTCAAATAGTTTTAGCATTTGCTAACAAGAGCATTTAAATTGTGAGCCGTCGGAAGCAGCGGATCCTTCGGTTGCGTAGCCATCAAACTTCCACCATTCAATGCCGCCAATTAATTCTTTTACTTTAAAACCTAATTTGGTCATATTTAAAGCACCTTTGGTTGAAGCATTACATCCAATTCCATCGCAATAGCAAACATATATTTTTGATTTATCAAGATGTTGGGTATTCTCCTTAGTCATCTCTTTGTGCGGAATATTAATGGCAGTTGGAATATGCTCTTTTTCAAAACCAAAAGCCTGACGGGTATCTATTGCAATATAATCAGAGCTGTTTTCAAAGGCTTGGTATAAATCGGATGAGTCCATTTCAAAAGCCAACTTATTCTCGTAGAATTCAATCTGTTTTTGCATAAAATGAAGTGTTGAATTAATAGCTAAAGGATTTGTAATATAAAAGGTTTGGTTCATTTATAAAAAAACTCAAAAAAAAAGGAAGAGCCAACTCCGTTGAGCTGGCCCTTCCTACACTTTAACACTACTTACTACTATTATTTTTTAGTATCCACATATGGCATTTCAAATTCTATTACTTCGTTAATATCGAAAGGTAAATCGCTTTCATTAAACGGAGCGTGATATAATGCTTCTGTTTCAGGTCTTACGTTTTCTATGCCTTGTAAAGGAATTCCTCTAGTTGCATCAGGTCTGTTCGGATATTTCTCCATAAACATTAAGTGACGCTCTTTCTGACGTTGGAACATACTTTTTGTATGGAATTGTTGTATCATTTCAGGATTCTGCTCACGTGGATCAGTGTATAAGTCGTAAAACTCAGCTCCCGATAATCCTGGTTCAGCATTTTTATAATCTTTCTTAAATCGGCCTTTTACACCAGCAGCTAAATTAGGCCCTTGGTAAATCATTACATAATCTCTGCGGCTATAACCATCACCATTTACTAATAAAGAAGTTTGATCAACACCATCAATTACTCGGTCTCTTGGTATATAGTCTGTAGCACCACCGATGCTTGCAAATGTTGTATATAAATCGGTTACGTGAATAATGTCTCCAACAATCTGTCCTTCTTCAATCATACCTGGCCATGTTGCAATACAAGGAACTCTTACGCCGCCTTCAGTTAAATCACCTTTACCGCCAGTATATAATGTTTCTACCATTCCTCTAGGTCCGTGGTGGGTAAATGGGCCATTATCTGCCATTATAATAACTAAGGTGTTTTCAGCAATTCCTAATGCTTCAAGCTCTTCATGTAACTCACCAATAAATTCATCCACTTTTACTAAACCTTCTTGCAATACATTTTTGTTTGCTGTTAGTTTTTCTGGAGATCTTACATCAGGAATAAATGACGTTACTGTTGGCCAATATGCTGTGTAAAAAGGTTTCTTTTCAGCTGCATTTTTTCTGATGAATTCGATGGTACGTTTTTCACACTCTTTATCAATATCCCAGAAGTTTGGTACTGCTGGAGGAGCTCCCCACTCATATGTTTTTCCGCCTTTGGTTCCTTCTAAAGTCCAAACGTACCCAATTGGTTGCCACGATTTGTCTATGTCGTAAATATCTTCACCATATAATTCAGGATACAATCCAGTTACTACATTATTAGCTTCAGCTTCACGAACCCACATACTAGGAACTTGGTTGTAAGGAGTAAAGAATGCTTCATCAAAACCTTGGTTGTGTGCATAACTCTCTTCTGTATCCCCTAAGTGCCATTTTCCGTAGAATGCTGTTGAATAACCTGCGTCTGATAAAACTTCAGCAATGGTTACTTCATCACCATCTATTCCTGAATTCTCTATAGGGAAACTTACTGTGTGCATCCCAGTTCTAACAGCATATCGGCCTGTCATGGCATCAGCTCTTGTTGGTGTACAACTTGGTTCGGTATACATACGCATCATGTTCATACCTTCTTTTGCCATGTTGTTCATGTTAGGCGTTTCAAAACCTCTTACTTTTTGTATTTCTGGTATACCTACTTCACCAACACCTGAGTCATCCCACATAATGTGTATAATGTTTGGTTTAGTACCATGTTTTTTCTCTAAAGCTTTTAGCTTTTTGTCGATTTCTTTGTCTTGCTTCTCCCAATCGTCACCATGTTGTTTTAATAATACATAGTGATCTGCATCGTGAATAATTTCTTGTGCCGTAATGTTTATTGTGAATAAACTAATAAGGGCTGCAACTAATAAATTTAACTTTTTCATAACGTTTTATTTTTGCGATTACATCTCTGTGATTAATTACATTACAAAGATGTTGGATTTGAGGCTCCTGTTTTATTCCACAAAGACATAGCAATAGCCCAAAAAGATGTTTAGTGCATTTTTGTGATAATAAGAAGTTTAGTTTATACCTTAATAGAGTATTTTGATATGAACTTTTACTTGTTGGTTAGAGTCTGAGAGAAGCGTTTTTAATTAAGGTTTGAGGCGCTGATTTAAGGGTGTTTTTCGCCATACAATGGTACTAGTACTAATCAGTGCTTTAGAAATCTAATAACAAAAAGAGCCAGCTCTGTTGAGCTGGCCCTTCCTACACTTTAACACTACTTACTACTATTATTTTTTAGTATCCACATATGGCATTTCAAATTCTATTACTTCGTTAATATCGAAAGGTAAATCGCTTTCATTAAACGGAGCGTGATATAATGCTTCTGTTTCTGGTCTTACGTTTTCTATGCCTTGTAATGGAATTCCTCTAGTTGCATCAGGTCTGTTTGGATATTTATCCATAAACATTAAGTGACGTTCTTTCTGACGTTGGAACATACTTTTTGTATGGAATTGTTGTATCATTTCAGGATTCTGCTCACGTGGATCAGTGTATAAGTCGTAAAACTCAGCTCCTGATAATCCTGGTTCAGCATTTTTATAATCTTTTTTAAATCGGCCTTTTACACCAGCAGCTAAATTAGGTCCTTGGTAAATCATTACATAATCTCTGCGGCTATAACCATCTCCATTCACTAATAAAGAAGTTTGATCAACACCATCAATTACTCGGTCTCTTGGTATATAGTCTGTAGCACCACCTATGCTTGCAAATGTTGTATATAAATCGGTTACGTGAATTATATCTCCAACAATCTGTCCTTCTTCAATCATTCCTGGCCATGTTGCAATACAAGGAACTCGTACGCCACCTTCAGTTAAATCACCTTTTCCTCCAGTGTATAATGTTTCTACCATTCCTCTAGGTCCGTGGTGGGTAAATGGGCCATTATCTGCCATTATAATAACTAAGGTGTTTTCAGCAATTCCTAATGCTTCAAGCTCTTCATGTAACTCACCAATAAATTCATCTACTTTTACTAAACCTTCTTGTAATACATTTTTGTTTGCTGTTAACTTTTCTGGAGATCTTACATCAGGAATAAATGACGTTACTGTTGGCCAATATGCTGTGTAAAAAGGTTTCTTTTCAGCTGCATTTTTTCTGATGAACTCGATGGTACGTTTTTCACACTCTTTATCAATATCCCAGAAGTTTGGTACTGCTGGAGGAGCTCCCCACTCATATGTTTTTCCGCCTTTGGTTCCTTCTAAAGTCCAAACGTATCCAATTGGTTGCCATGAGTTGTCTATGTCGTAAATATCCTCACCATATAATTCAGGATACAATCCAGTTACTACATTATTAGCTTCAGCTTCACGAACCCACATACTTGGTACTTGGTTGTAAGGAGTAAAGAATGCTTCATCAAAACCTTGATTGTGAGCATAACTCTCTTCAGTATCACCTAAGTGCCATTTTCCGTAGAATGCTGTTGAATAACCTGCATCTGATAATACTTCAGCAATGGTTATTTCATCACCATCTATCCCTGAATTCTCTATAGGGAAACTTACTGTGTGCATCCCAGTTCTAACAGCATATCGGCCTGTCATAGCGTCAGCTCTTGTTGGTGTACAACTTGGTTCGGTATACATACGCATCATGTTCATACCTTCTTTTGCCATGTTGTTCATGTTAGGCGTTTCAAAACCTCTTACTTTTTGTATTTCTGGTATACCTACTTCACCAACACCTGTATCATCCCACATAATGTGTATGATGTTTGGTTTAGTACCATGTTTTTTCTCTAAAGCTTTTAGCTTTTTGTTTATTTCTTTGTCTTGCTTCTTCCAATCGTCACCATGTTGTTTTAATAATACATAGTGATCTGCATCGTGAATAATTTCTTGTGCTGTTACTCCTAGAGTGAACATACTAATAAGAACTGCGAATAATAAATTTAACTTTTTCATGACGTAATATGTTTTGTGTTTAAATGTTGTTTTTAATTACATTACAAAGATGCAGGGTTTTGGAGCCCTATTTTATTCCACAAAGACATAGCAATAGCCCGAAAAGATTTTTAGTGCATTTATAATACAAATTGCCTTAAAAAAACAAATGCCGCACTGTAATAGTGCGGCATCATATTTATCGATTATTATTTCTAGTGTTTATTTTGTTTCTGTTTTTCTTTTCTTTTTTGAGTTGCTTCTTTAAGCACTTGCTCATAATCGCCCGTTAGGTAGGGCTTTTTTTCTTCAGCACTTGCGTTTCTATCAAATAGGATGCTGTACTTTTGGTAGTCGTTATAATTAACAGCGCCCTTGCTTATTTCCTGCACTTGTTTATCGTATTGTTGGCGCATGGAGTTAAGTTGATTCTTATGTTCAGGATTCTTAACTTCATTCTTCATTTCAAGTCTATCTTTGCCCACAAAAAAGAGTTCTTCGGTGGGTTTCATCTTTTCATTCTCGTATTGCCAGTAAATGTACTTCCAATCTTTTGAAACCACAGATATGGATTGAATCTCATCATTGCCCCACATGTTAGTTAAGGTTATGGTTTCGCGCTTAAACTTATTGGGATTATTAATTAATAGGTTTAAATCTTTGCCATCCATATTATCAGGAGCTTTTATGCCGGCGTAGCTTAATATGGTAGGAGCAATGTCTATATTAGCAGCTACCGTTTCACGTTTCATACCTCTTTTGTTTTCAGGAATACGCGGATCGTAAATAACACAAGGCGATTTAGAAGCCTCTTCGTAAGGTAAAACTTTGCCACCAAAATTATGGGCACCACAGCTATAACCATTATCGCTGGTAAAAATAATTATTGTATTATCAGCCACACCTTGTTCTTCCAAGGCTTTTCTAATCATGCCTAAAGCATAATCTACACCATGTATTAATTGATTATAGGTACGCATAGCTTTTTGATACGATTCTTCGGATTCGCGCCAAAAATTATAAGCATTGTATTGACGCCCCGATTTGGCCTGAGGAGATAGGTGTGTTGCATTTTCGGCACCGTAATTCGCAGGTTTCTCAAAAACCTTATTGGCATATACATCGTCAAAATACTTATCAGGAGTAAATGGAAGGTGTGGCGCCTTAAAACTTATGGACATGCAAAAGGGTTTGCCTGATTTTTTGGCATCCGTTATAAAATCGTTCGCCCAAGCCCCATAAGCTCTAGTACTATGCGGGTATTCATCAGCGTACTGTGCAATACGTTCGTTTTTGGCAGTTTTGTAATTGGTTTGTCCAGGGCCACCTCCCCATCTATCATAAGCATCAACAGGCATTACCTCCCACGATTTATCGTCCCAACTATCGCCATCAGAAACTGCCATTCCAAACTTGCCTGCAAAACCCGTAAAATAACCTTCTTTGCGCATTATTACAGGAAAGGATTTTTCGAACTTATCCTTATGTAAGGGGCCGTGCATAAAATTACAACCCGTTTTGTACTCATACATACCTGTTATCAGGCAAGCCCTGCTAGCCATACATATTGAAGTGGTATTATAGTAATTACTAAACATTACGCCTTCGCTAGCCATTTTATCAATGTTAGGTGTAATTACCTGATTGTTACCATAGCATCCTGTGGCAGCACTAGTTTGATCATCGGATAAAAGAAATACAATGTTTGGCCTATCTTGGGCACTTAATACATTTAGTAATAGGGATAAAGTTAAGATTGCTATATAAATACGTTTCATAATTGTCTACTTATTAATTTTGGTGGGTTTATTTTTTAGGGATGATTTTCTTTGGGATGTTTAGTTTTTTATCATCGGCACCCAATGCAAAATCACTTTTTACCCATTGATTTTCTTTTTTCCAATCGCATTCTACTCGGCCATCGCCCAATACAATATTACCCAATTTGTTGCGGAAGAAACTAGCCAGTTGTTTGTATTCTTTTTCGTAGGCCACATTAGATTGTTCGTTAGCATCCACTCTTAAATCGTATAGTGCCATTTCAACTGCTTTGGCATCGGCAGTTAATGCCCATTTTAAATTTACACCCATGGTTTTGGTATTGGGTTTGCCATTTGTTTTTTTTACGCGCATCGAAAAGGCAAAATCTTCGCAACGTATGTAAGCTCTGTCGCCATATACGTGGTTCATCTCACCCAGAATGTATTGACGTGGTTTTTTCTTTCCGTTTACGGTTTCTGCCAAATCGTATCCATCTAAATAATCGTAAGTTTTTGTATTTACATCGATGCCTGCGGCGGCAAAAAAGGTTGGCGCAAAATCAACAAACTCAACGTAGTTATTTACCACTTTACCAGCAGGGAATTTCTTTTTGTCTGATGCAACTGCAATTACCGTGGTGTGGTTCGACTTATCGTATGGTCCAAATTTGGCACTTATGCCTTGCTCACCTAAATGCCAGCCATGATCGCCGCAAGCCATTACAATAAGGTACTCTTGCTTATTATCGGCACAGTATTTCTTAAACGATTTTACCGATTCTCCAATTAAAGAATCGCCATAGGCACAAAATGCGTAATAGTCTCTCACCAACTGTTGCTTTTCATCATCATTCATATCATCCACTTTCATTTTATCGTAAAGTTTCTGAAGTTGAGTCGGTAGTTTCTTTAATTCAGCTTTATCAAAATCAGGTATCTGATATACTTTATCTTTAAAACGCTCGCGGAATGAATGCGGAGGAAGGATAGGAGAATGCGGGAAGTGATATCCTAAATGGATGAATTGAGGTTCGTTAGTTTTTGGACCTTGTAAATTTGTGCCATCAACGGCTGTATATGATTTGTTGGCATTATTTAAATAATTTTGGAAAGCAGCAGTGATTTGCCCATCGAGCATTTTATCGCCCGTAAGCGGACTCACTCCTCCTAAAATCATATTAGATTGTGAACGGGTGTAAGCTCGCAGTACATCCTGATCTGTATCTACTTGTTTCTTTAATGCTTTATCCTCATCTGTTAAAACTGCATTCTTACGCTCGTGGTAAATTGTTTTTTTCGATCCATCGGGAAAATACCAAACTTCGGCTTTACCGGCATCAGCCCCTTTGCCGTTAATTGTGGCATTGTAAAAGTCGGTATGCCCTTTGCGTTTTAAGTTGTTTTTTGCATCCACCACAGTGTTATAAAAATCGGGCGATGTCCACGTTAAACCATTCTCCCACTCAAAAATATAAATGCCACTTTTACCCATACGAGCGGTATTGTAGCCTTGCGTTTTCATCACTTCAGGAATTACCGGATTATAGTGTTTGGCTTTGGTATGCGTTTGCTCAAAACCATAAATACCTGAGTGGTGTGGGTATTTTCCGGTGTGCATTGATCCGCGAGATGGGGCACAGGCCGGGGAGTTACAGAAGGCTTTGGTGAAAATAACGCCTTCTTTAGCCAGCGCATCAATATTGGGTGATTCAACATATCCTAGTTTACTTTCTTTAGTTCCAGTATTGGCTTGGTTAAAACAAGCTAAAGCATCAGCACGTTGGTCGTCGGTTATAATCCAAAGTATATTGGGTTTGCTATTTTGTGCAAATGCTGAATTCGTAATTATTAATGCGCTAATTATAAAGAGGAATAGTTTCTTCATATCTATTTTTACTTGGTGATTGATTGAATTTAATAGTGAAGATGAAATTAGAATTTATACCCTAAAATAATCGGGTGTAAAAGCTTAGTTAATTAGTGTGCTTATGGGGTATCAGGGGGTAATTACTGAGAAGGACAAATAAGTATTCATCTTTTCGGATTAAAAACTATCATTCAGGGTAATTAAGTTTAATTTTGTGGCGCATCCATGTTAATATCCTGAGTAAATCAACACTCAATAGTTACAAAATAGCATAATTAAAAATGAAGATACTTTTAAATTGCTTACCTCCAGTAGATACGCAAAGTCCATCAATTTCGCTATCCATATTAAAATCGTTTCTTCAGCAAAAGGGCTTGGAAGTAGAGCTTAAGTATTGGAATTTTATGCTGTCGGTGATGTCTGATTATATCGAATCGGAAGAAGAGGCTATTGACGAAGAAACAGAGGTGAAGATTTTACCTTTCTTATCCATATTAAATGATATGGAAGGAAATGCCAAAGGCAACAAAAGAATAGAATCGTTATTATATCAGTTAAAACCCGAAGAGAAGTTTTACGATCCAGCATACTATTCCAACTTTTTGGAGGAGAAGAAAAAGGAGATTTTTGCGGTAATTAATGCCGAATTAGATAAAATGGATTTATCAGAACCTACTGTGTTTGGCTTTAGTGCCAAATATAATCAGTGGATTCCAGGAATGGTGTTGGCGGCCGAAATTAAAAAGCGTTCTCCGCAATCGAAAATAATAGTGGGCGGATTTGGAAATTTTGAGGTGGCTAAGGAAGCCATGAATCTTTGTGCCGATTTTGATTTTACCACTTGGGGCGAAGGCGAATATCCCTTGCTCAATTTTATGGAAGAGATACAGACGGAGCATCCCAATTTTTCTCAAGTATCGCGATTAGCCTATAGAGAAGGAGCGGAGATAAAGAAGTCGGGCTTGGTTAAAAGTGAGTATCTCGATTTTAAATCGTACCTATATCCTGATTACAGCGATTATATGGCAAGTTATCCCGAGCAGGATGAACTGGATCAGGTTAACTTCCCCATTAATACCATACGATCGTGCCACTGGTTAAAGTGCAAATTTTGCGATTTTAATAAGGGCTACAAATTACGGATGCGCACCCCCGAATGTATCCTAAACGAAATAGAGTTTTATACCAATAAGTATGGTATTTCATCGTACAACTTTGTGGATAGTGACACCTTTGGCAACTTGGCTCATTTTGAGAAATTGTTAGATTTAATTATTGATTTGCGCTACCAAAACGAAGTGGATTATGTGTTTTGGGCTGAGATTATCCCCAATAAGGAGTTTAGCGCTTCCTTGCTTAAGAAAATGACCATTGCTGGATTAAAGAATATATTTATAGGTTACGATGGCTTGTCGGATACGCTCTTGAAAAAGATGAATAAGAAGAACGATTTTGCCGATAATATATTCTTTGTGAAACACTCCATTAAAAACGGAATTGCACCTTTGGTAAATGTAATTAAACATGTACCCGGCGAAACCGAAGATGATGTGCGCGAGTGTATTGATAATTTGCATTACCTGCGTTTCTTTTATAACGATAGCACGGTATCCTTTTCGCATACCTACGTTGAGTTGGTTCTGTCTTCTATGTCGAAGTATTATGCCGAGTTGCCCCAAGATCAAGTGGCCACTTATAACGATGATGATTTATCGTATTTGATGCCTGATAAATACTCTAATAACGAGCAACGTTTTCATTTATTCAGGTTTAAGGCCGATGTACCTATCAATAATAAGGAGTGGAAAAAGTTAATTGACATTGAAGATTATTATAAAGAGAATACCTTTAGATATAAAATACAAACTCACAACGAGGTGCTTTATTATACCGAGTATTGTAACGATAAAGAGATTGAGAACATGGTATTGGGTAAACCCGAGTACATACAAATTTTACAAATACTTGAAGATAAAACCCACTCCTTTGAAGAGTTGTTTGCTAAGCTCACTGCAATTAATAAAGCTGTTGAAAGCGACTATATTATCAGTTTGTTAGAGAATTTAAAAAACTCGCATCTCGTTTATTTTTGCCAGGATATGAGTAATATTGTATCAGTAATACATTTGAATAATTAAACCCAAGTATGATGACCAAGCACGAATGGAGAAAAACGGAAAAGGAATTTTACCTACCAAAAGCAAAACCTCAATTGCTAGATGTACCTGCATTTAAATTTGTAACTATTTCAGGAGAAGGAAATCCCAATGGTGAATTGTTTAGCGAGTGCATAGGCGCGCTGTATGCCGTTTCTTATGCCATTAAAATGACCCTTAAAAAAATGGATGCTAAGCCTGATGGATACGCTGACTTTACCGTTTATCCGCTCGAAGGCGTTTGGGATTTAAATGAAAAGGCCCGTAAAGAATACGATGGAACATTTAATAAAGACGATTTGGTTTTTAAAATAATGATTCGTCAGCCCAATTTTGTAAGTGAAGCATTTTTTAAGGAGATGTTAGCACTTACCCAACAAAAGAAACCTCAAGAGCAGCTGAATAATGTAAAGTTCGAAACCATTTCAGAAGGAAAATGTATTCATATGTTGCATGTGGGTAGTTACGATAACGAACCTGAAACCTTTAAAATAATGGAAGAATTTACAGAGCGTGAAGGTTTAAAGCGAATTTCAAAAACACACCGCGAGATATATTTATCTGATTTCAGAAAGGTAGCTCCCGAAAAGCTAAAAACCGTACTAAGATTTAAGGTGGAGTAAAGCGGTGCGTTAGTATTAAGTTAGAAATATGGAAAACTAAATGGAGACGAAATTAATACAGGTAGAAATTTACAGTCTCTTGCTGTAAATAAAACTTTGTTTTAGCGTATGGCTTCCAAAGCCATCGAAATGCTCATTTACGAGAATGAACTGCGTTTTCGCTCCATTTTACACCTTAATTATTGTGTGCGATTGCGCTTTATTCAGAGCCTTCGCTAATACATTGACCCTTTAGGTATTAGTTTTTATCGTCTAAACATTATATATTCGGTATAGATATTAACTAATCTAATACCCTAAATGAAATCTATTTTTTGCCATGCAGCCCTTCTGGCTGTTGTTCTACCCATATTTAATACCAAAGGCAGTATTTGCAACACATGCTTGTGTTGTAATCAATGCGCTAGCATAAGCTTACACCCTGCGCCAATAAATGGTTTAACGCAACAAAAGCAGCTCAACACCCCTGTTTGTGCCCTTGAGGTGATGGAAATTGACCTCGCAATACCTGCGAGCACCATTTCGAACGTTCAAAATCTATTCGCAACACCTGCAGCATGTAAAAGCAAAGTTCAAATTCTATTCGCAAGGCTTGC
The DNA here is from genome assembly GCF_947489045.1 of Saccharicrinis aurantiacus. Taxonomy (NCBI): domain Bacteria; kingdom Pseudomonadati; phylum Bacteroidota; class Bacteroidia; order Marinilabiliales; family Marinilabiliaceae; genus Saccharicrinis; species Saccharicrinis aurantiacus. The sequence goes on along the minus strand of NZ_CANLCN010000013.1, from coordinate 1,287 downwards.
GGCATTCAATTTGAAACTTGGTTTTGCAAGGCGCAACACCTGCGAGGTGTTTTTCAAGGTTCCTTTTTTTACGAGCAGCACTTGCGAGCTCTATTCTGAATCTTGAAAATTAACAAGCAACACCTGCGAAATGCCAAAGCAACATTCATTAGGCATTAAACAAGGCTTGCGAGCTAAAAAGCCAATGTCCCTTTTTGAATAAGCAACACTTGCACACTCTTATTTTATATGGTGAATACAGTATAAGAGCATTGAATAGCTTCTACAGGATATCTTAAAAATAAATACAAAACAGCTTTAACTAATTTTTTTTAAACTCAGAATGGAAAACAATCAAATCAGCTCTTTATTAACGAGCTACATTAAAATGGATGAAGTAAATGACCTTAGTAACTCAACGGTAACTAGTGTACGCCAGTTTTTAGAGGGACAGGAAACGCCCGATGCCCATTTACTTTCTTTTACTGATAAGTTAGATGCCGAGAATGGCCTATTAACCCAGTCTTTATTTCAAGAGCGTAAACTGAATGATACAAAACGAGTGCAAGAGTTAGATGGTATCAGAGATAACTATTGTACCACCTTTTATGCTATTGTAAAAGCGCATATTGGCTCGCCAATACTAGAGCAAGCAAAAGCTGCGGAGCATATTTATCAAATACTTAAAAACAATGGCGGTAATCCATCGCGTTTATCGCTCGAAAAGCAAAGTGCTGTAATGAATTCGATGTTTGCAGCCATTGATGCTGATGGTTTAGAATCAGTGGAAACACTATGCCTAACACCTATTTATAATGGCATGGTTAAATCGCAATCAAATTACAAAGAGAGCGAATTGGCTCGAAGTGTAAATAAAGCGGCCAGAGATAAGGCAGAACCAGCTGGTGAAGTGGTAAAGCGTGTGTTAAATGCTTTTGAAAACGTGGTGAATTACCTGAACTTAATGAACAACCTTTTACCCGATACCTACGGAAGTACGGCTGAGGTAATTGATTCTTTAATTGATGGTATTAACACCAAGATACGAACCCGGAATACCAATGCTCAAAAAGAAGAAGTGCAAGCGGCATCGCAGAACTAAGATGCTGCCATAAGCCCATAAATAAACCCGAAGTACAAGTTAAAAAGCTGTCTTGTACTTCGGGTTTTTGTTTTTTAGAAAAAGAACCCATCGCTCGTGCGCGAATCCTTTCGCGTTCGGATTACTAATTAAGCGCCTCGTCATTCCGAGCCGCCAACCAATAAAAATTAGCCATAATGAGTTGATGACAGGGATCAAGCCACTTG